>JBDTWB010000140.1:0-10832 GCA_040006895.1 Casimicrobiaceae bacterium
AGCCCGCGTCAGCCCACTGTCTCCCAGCTCCCCGACGCTTCCGAGCGAAACAGCGCGTCCAGGACCTTCATGTTGTCGATCGCATCCTGGGGCGGGATGGGAACATCGCCGTCGTCGCGGATCGCCCGGGAGAAGGCCTCGAACATGGCGACGTATTGGTCGGTGATCGCGCTACGCACGACGCGGCGGCCGACCGAGTTGGTCACCGTGACTTCCGCCGGCACGTCGGTCCAGGCATTGAACGGCAGGTGCACCGTAATTTCGCCGGCCGTGCCGACGATATCGACGCGCTGCGTGGGCTGGAGCTGCGTGCCCACCGTGAAGGTCGCCCGCGCCACGCCGAAATCGAGCATCCCCGACGACAGGACGTCCGTGCCGAAGGTCGGGTCGCGCTGGATCAGGCTGATCGCCCGTCGCGGCTCACGGCCCAGCAGGAAGCGGGCGCACGACACGGCGTAACAGCCGATGTCCGGAAGTCCACCGCCTCCCGCCGCAAGCACGTTGCGGATGTTTGCCGGATCCTTCTGCGTATAGGAAAAGTGCACGTGCACGGCGTGGAGCTGACCGATCTCGCCGATCCGCACCAGCTCGCGCACGCGCTGCCATTGCGGATGGAATGGATACATGAACGCTTCCATGACCCGCACGCCCCGGGATTGCGCATGGCGGATCGCGTCGTCGGCCTCGGCAGCGTTCATCGCGAAGGGCTTTTCGCAGAGAATGTGCTTGCCCGCGTCGGCGGCCAGCTTCACCCAGGTCGCGTGCAGATGGTTGGGCAGCGGGATGTACACGGCCTCGATCGCCCGATCGGCGAGCAGAGCCTCATAGGATCCGTGGGCGACCGGGATGCCGAGCTCCCGCGCCGCGGCCGCTGCGCTCTCAACCGAGCGCGAGGCGATAGCCCGGAGGTCGATCGCCGAAGACCGCGAAATGCCCGGGTGAACCCTGCGCTTGTAGTGCGCCGAACGGGACAGAACGCCCCAGGCCACTGGCACCATGTTGTGCTCCTTTTCATCCAGGGGACGGCGCAACCGCGCCATGCGGTGTGCCGACGCGGCGGGCGTCCGACAGTGTCACCATGCCGTGTGCCGACGCGGCGGGCGTCCGACACTGTCGCCATACCGTGTGCCGATGCGGCGGGCGTCCGACGGTGCCACGCATTCCGGCCCGCCGCAAGGCTTCTACCCCTGTCGTCGGTCCCAGCATCCATCATGGCCGCGCCACCGCATCATCACACAAAGTCACGGATGGACGTGGCGCGTCACCCCGGAGTGGATCGACCGCGGCGCGGCCCCGGCCGATCCGGGCGGGGTGAGTCCTGACGCCCCGGCCGCGTAGGCGGCATCGACCACGCAATCTGGCTCCAGAGGAAGCGGCTGGCCAAAGCGACGCCACGGCTGCCGCGCTTCACGCCGTGCAGCAGGCGTCCCTCGCGCCGCCGGCGACCGGATGCACGCTGACGCCGACTGCATGCATCCGCGTCCCGGTGGCATGGTAGTTGCACCACTGTGGTGTTCAACATCTAGGCCGGTACGCGCCCACGCCATTCCGATTCGCATGCAAGCTCCTGCTGCTCCTCTTCCCTCTCGCCGTGCTCTGATCGGCGAGCTCAACGTCTACGCCGCGCCCAGCACCGCGCGCGGCCTCGCCCTCGCCGTCGGTGACGTGACGCTCTATCTGGCCGCGATACTCGGCGTCCTGTTCCTCGGGCCCTGGTGGGCCAAGTTCGGCGCAAGCGTCTTTGCGGGGATGACACTCGCGCGCATGTTCTCGCTTGCCCACAATGCCGCGCACGAGAACGTCGTACAGGGCCGGCGGCTCAATCGCCTGCTCGCGACGATGTTGTTCCTGCCGTTCTTCTACAACTACCGGCTCTGGGTCTACGAACACCACACCCTGCATCATCCCGGTCCGAACGATGCGAAGCCGGACGCGTACCGGCCGTTCAGCAAGGAGGAGTTCGACCGGCTACCGGCCTACCGCCGCGTTCTGGAGCGCGTCTATCGATCACCGAACGTCATCGGCTGGGGACTCTACTACCTGCTGCAACGCCACTGGTCGACCAAGATCTATCCCCCGGCTGACCTGCCGGCTCGACTGCGCCCCGCCGCCTGGAGCAATACCGCCTTGCTGGCGATCTACGCGGCGGTGCTCGTGGCGGCACTCGCGGCAGCACCGCGGTACGCGGTCGGCCTCGATGCCGGCGGCGCGTTGCTACTCGGCCTGGTCGTGCCCTTCCTGGTCTTCGAGATCCACGATGGCTTCGCGCTGTATGCGCAGCACACCGACCCGGCGATTCCGTGGTTCAAGGGATTGGTCGACCGCGACCTCGAAGGGCGCCCCGAGCTGTTGTCGGTGCACCTCGTCGTGCCGCGCTGGATGGGCTGGTTCTATCACGATACGTTCTCTCACTCGGTCCACCACCTCCATCCGCAGATTCCCTGCTACCGCGTTCATGCGGCACAGTTGCACTTCGACCGGCGCCTGGGCGAAGCCGCGATCGTCCGTCCGCTGGGTTGGCGATGGCTGCGCGACACGACCCGGTGCTGCAAGCTCTACGACTGGGATCGGCACCAATGGCTCGCCTTCGACGGCACGCCCACCACACCCGTTCTAGAGGTCGCCCGCAGCGACGCGGCACCGCGCTGACCGACCCCACGCGAGCACCCCGCGCACCAGACGCCACCGCAGTCGATGCGCAGAACGCAAGAACGAGGAGCGGAGCCGTTCAGGCCGCGGGCATCAGCCAGTCCGCGACCCTTGGCCAGATCGTCTCGCGTGCACCCCGACGAAAGAACCCGAAGTGACCGAGCCGGCGAGCATGGATATCCGCCGGCGCGATCACCTCGTGCGTCGCCGTCACGCCGTGATACATCGCGAGGAGCGTGCGCGCCGCGCCGGGCGGCGCGAAGGCATCGTCCGTCATGGAGATCGCCAGCGTCGCGGCCTCGAACGCGTCGTAGCGAAAGAGCGACGGCCCGAACCGCTGCGCGTCCCGCGCCGTGCCCACGAGTTGCGGTTGCCGTCGACCTGCCCAATCCAGCGCGACCTGTGCCGGCAGGTCCTCGCCCAGCCGGAGCAACCGTCCGGGGAAGTAGCCGATCGCGCGCGTGATCGCCGGCATGAGGACGTGCCACGTTGCGAAGAGCGGGATACGCCACCGCGCCCGGTAGTCGCGCCAGTAGCCCGTGTGCGGTCCGAGGAATACGGCGCGGGCCACCGCCTCCGCACCGGGCGCGGCGCCGAGCAACAGGGCGCCTACGCTGTGGGCGACCGCGCCGATGGGCAGATCCGCGAAGCACCCGCGACCGTGCGCCAGCGCCGCGGCGATATCCTGGACCGCCCACAGGTCCATGCCGCCCTGCGCGCCGCGCAAGCTGCCGGACCGCGAGGCACCGATGCCGCGGTAGTCGAACGTGAGCACCGCCGCGCCGCGCCCGGCGAGGTAGCGCGCGAGCCGGTGGTAGAAGCGCGCAGGGATGCCGGCCCCGCAGGCCACCACCACCATGGCCGCCGCTGGCAGGGCATCGGTTCCGGGGACGAACCAGTTCGCGACGAGCCGCGTGCCATCGGCGGTGACGAGCTCGACGACGCGTTCGCCGATATCGAGCTTCGCGTCGGGGTTCGGCGCCGGCGCGGGCAAGCCTGAGCGGCATGGCACGGTGGTGACCCCGCTGTTAGGTAGGCAGACAGTCGGGCGACTATAGCAAGATGGGGCACGACGCTGCACGACGCCGAAACGGCGGCATCGATCGTAGATGCCAAGGCGAGGCCATCGTCGACCTGCGGCCATGCCTCCGTCCCCGTCGCAATCGGACCGCTTTGGGTCGCACCCGTTGCCGCATGGCCGACACGCGCCCCGCACACTGATTCACCAAAGGCCACGCCTGGACCGTCGATGCCGCACACGGATGCACTGATCCATCTGACCCCCGACGTGGTCGCCGCGCTGCGCCGGCCGACCGCGAGCGCCGTCGGCCTGCCGCGGCAGCTCTACACCGATCCAGCCTACTTCGAGATCGAACGCGATCACGTCCTCGCGGCGACCTGGGTCTGTGTCGGCATCGCCAGCGACGTGCCGCACCCCGGCGCCGTCATGCCCTGCGATTTCGGTGGCATACCGCTGTTGATCGTGCGCGACCACCAGGGCGAGATCCGCGCATTCCACAATGTCTGCAGCCACCGCGGCGTGCAGCTCGTGGCGGCGCCCTGCACGGTGCGCAGGGCCATCGCCTGTCCGTATCACGCGTGGACGTACGCCCTGGATGGCCGCCTCCTGCGGCGACCGCGCTTCGGCGGTCCTGACAGCTCCGCCGCGGACGATGTCTTCGACCCGGTTGCTCTGGGTCTGAAGGCGGTGCGCTGCGAACGCTGGCACGAGCTCGTCTTCGTCAATCTGGACGGTCGCGCGCCGTCGCTGGCCGAGTACGTCGCGCCGCTGGCGCAGCGCTGGACCGACCGCGATTTCTCCCTGCTGCGCCATGGCGGCAGCCTGCACTTCACCATTGCCGCTAACTGGAAGCTGGTGATCGAGAATTTCTGTGAGCGCTACCACCTGCCGTCGGTGCATCCTACGCTCAACCAGTATTCGAGCATCGATCACTCCTTCCAGATCATCGGCGAAGGCTTGTTCTCGGGCGTCGGCAGCACGTCCTACGCTCCGCCCCCGGTGGCCGATACGATGCTACCCGGCTTCCCCGGCGTGTCCGAGGAGCGGCGCAATGTCGCCGAGTACATCGCCCTATTCCCTAACGTGATGCTCGGTTGCCTCTACGATCACGTCTACGCCTTCATTCTCCAGCCGGCCGCAGCCGATCGCACCTTGGAGCGCTTCGAGTTCTTCTACGTGGGCGACGAGGCGATGGACGCCGGCCACGCAGCGGCACGGGTCGACTGCGTGGAGCGCCGGCGGCGCATCAACGGCGAGGACATCGGCATCGTCGAGCGACTGCATGCCGGGCGGCGCTCGCCGGCCATGAATGGCGGGGTCTTCTCCGCGGCGTTCGAGGACACGACCCACAACTTCCAGAAAACGCTCCTGGCTCGCCTGGCGTACGCCGGGCTGCTGCACGGCGAGCCCACGGCCCCCGCAGGTCGATCTGCCTGAAAGTCCGCATCGCCGGGGTAACATCGCGCGCATGCCGCAGACTGCCCGTCGTTCCCGCGGGGCGGCGAACACCCCTGGCACCACCCGCAGCCCTGCCGGCGCGCGTGCCACGGTGGCTCGCCCGCCCGCTGCGCCGCCTTACCGCGTGGGCTTCCTGCTCGTGCCCGAATTTCCGATGATGGCGTTCGCCGCGGCCATCGAGCCGCTGCGCTCCGCCAACCGGCTGGACAACGAGACCCGATTTACCTGGCAGCTCTTCTCGCGCGACGGGGCCCCGGTGCGCGCCAGCAACGCCATCGAGATTGCCGTGCATCGCCCCGTCGGCGACGACTGCCCGCTCGACTTGCTATTGATCTGCGCGGGCACCCGCGATGCAGGCGCCAGCGACGAGGTTTCGATCCGGTGGTTGCGCGCGCTCGGCCGGCGCGGGGTGGCGCTCGGCGGGGTGAGCCTGGGTGCCTACGCCCTGGCGCACGCCGGCTTGCTGGACGGCCGCCGCTGCGCACTCCACTGGGAAAGTCTCGACGCCTTCGCCCACCGCTTTCCCCGCATTCGTCCCACCACCGACATTTTCGTGATCGACGGCAACCGGTACACCTGTGCCGGCGGCACGGCGGCCATGGACATGATGCTGCAGGTCATCGCCGACCGGAACGGCCGCGATCTCGCCAACAGCGTCTCCGAGCAGTTCATCCATTCCCGTATCCGCGACACGCGTGATCCCCAGCGTATGAACATCCAGAGCCGTCTTGGGGTCGCCAACGACAAGCTGATCGCGGCCGTGGCGATGATGGAGGACGCCAGCGAGGACCCGCGGCCGGTGCAGAAGATCGCCGCCGACGTCGACCTCTCCCCCCGGCAACTCGAGCGGTTGTTCGCCAAATATCTGCGGACCACGCCGGCGAAGTATTACCTCGACCTGCGGCTCGCGCGGGCGCGGCTGTTGCTGCTCGACACCACCCATCCGATCCTCGACGTCGCCGTAGCCTGCGGCTTTGCGTCGGCGTCCCATTTCAGCCGCTGCTACCGCGCCCTGTACGGCCGGCGCCCGAGCGACGAGCGCACCGGCAAGCCGAGCGTTACGGCACCACGACGCGCCTGACCGCGGCCGGCGGGCGCGACATCCGACGGCGCGTGGACCGGCGCCCCGGCAATCCGCGGCGGCCTCCCGGGGCCGGCCTGATGCGCATGGCAAGGAGATACCCGAGATGAATGCCGCAACCCGCCCGCCTCCTGCCCCGCCCGTCCGCACCGGCAGCTGCCTCTGCGGGGGCGTGCGCTTCGAGGTGACTGGCCCGCTGCGCGACGTGGTGGAATGTCACTGTGCGATGTGCCGCAAGACCCATGGCCACGTCGCCGCGTACACCGCGGCACCCCGCGCCGCGTTGCATTTCACGAGCGAGCGAACCCTCGCGTGGTACGACTCTTCGCCGGTCGCGCGCCGCGGGTTCTGCAACGCCTGCGGCGCCAGCCTCTTCTGGCAGCGCACCGTTGCGGACGTGATCTCCATCGCCGCGGGCACGCTGGACAAGCCCACCGGTTTGCGGACGACCCTGCAGATCTTCGTCGACGACGCCGGCGACTACTACACCATCCGGGCCGACGTCCCACGCCGGGTCACCTAAGCGGGCCGGCACGCCAGCGACGCCAAAAAGCGCGGGACGTCGGGAATGGCCTGCGCGCGCCGATGGGCGAAGCACTTCCACGTTGGCGAGAGTCATCCGGACCGCCAGGAGGCGCATGTATTGTGGTCTCCACCCCGTCGCCCTATAGTTCAACTCCGGCGGACCGGTTTTTTTCGGGAGTCTGCGTCATGATCGAATCGAAGGCACTGCTTGATGTCTTGCGCAAATCCGCCGATGCGCGGGCGGTCGAGTTCATCGACCAGTTGATTCAAGAGGGGTCCGACCGCGATCTCTGCCGCGTCAACGTGATCGATTTTGCGAGATCGGCCGGCCTCGACGAAGAACGCGCGGTTGCCGCGTTCTTGCATGCCGCCCGACTGGGCATCTTCGACCTGTCGTGGAACATGCTCTGTCCGGGTTGCGGCGGCGTGCTGAGCGCCAGCGCGACACTGAAGTCGTTCGATCACGATCAGTACGACTGCGCGCTGTGCTCGGCGGGCTACGAGCCGACGCTGGACGAAATGGTCGAAGTGACATTTACCGTCAACCCGCGCGTTCGCAAGATCGCCGCGCATGATCCCGACAAACTTCCTCCGATCGAGTACTTCCGGCAGGTGTTCTGGGGTTCCGGAATGGACCTGCCCGATGAGCTCGAGACCAGGCTCGACGAGTTCACGATCGAGGCCCTGGAGTTGCCGCCGGGCGAAAAGGCATTGCTCTCGCTGCAACTGCCGGCCGAATTCCTCATCATCTTCGACCCGGTGACGCACGGGGTGCAGTTCGTTGACGTGAAGGGCGAACCCACCAAGGAACGCCAGACGCTCACCGTCGTCTTCAACAATCTGCATGTGCCGACCGGAAAGGTGGAAATGCGCCCGGGCCCGCTGCGGCTCTCGGTGGAGAATCGGACCGACCGGCGCATCCTGCCCGGTGTGTGGATTGCCAACGACGTGTTGCACGACATGCTCGGCAAGCGCAAGCCATTCCTGACGGCCAAGCGCCTGCTGACCAACCAGACGTTCCGCGACATCTATCGGACCGACACGCTCGACGTCGATCAGCGGCTGAAGATCACCAGCCTGACATTCCTGTTCACCGATCTGAAGGGGTCGACGGAGCTCTACGAGCGCGTCGGCGATCTCGTCGCCTACGATCTCGTCCGCGAGCATTTTCGCGTGCTGCACGAGATCGTCGCGGCGGAAGCCGGCGCTGTCGTGAAGACTATCGGTGACGCCGTGATGGCGACCTTCCCGACGCCGGACCGCGCGCTCGCTGCCGCCCTGCGGATGCGCGAGGCGATGCAGAAGATCAATGCCGAACGCGGCAACGAGGATCTGCTGCTCAAGATCGGCATTCACGAAGGGCCGTGTCTCGCGGTGACATTCAACGATCGCCAGGACTATTTCGGGCAAACGGTCAACATGGCCGCGCGCGTCCAGGGACTCGCCAAGTCGCGATCGATCTTCGCCACAAAATCGATCGTCGCCGACCAGCGCGCGGCGAAGCTTCTCGAAATGGCTGGTCTGCAGCCGGTCGAGCAGCGGGCAGCGTTGCGCGGGATCGCAGGCGACGCGCTGGTTTACGAGATTCCCTGAGCGATCGTCCGGGCCGGCCCCTCTACCTCCCGACGGCCGGCAACTGCCCTGTCAGTACCACCCCTGTGCACCGGGTGTTCAGCGCCCGCAGCGATGCCAATCACCGTTACACCACCGATCCCCAGGTCGTGGTGGCCATGGTGGGTAAGGGCTGGGTAGCCGAAGGCGACGGTCCGAATCTGGTAGTGATGTGTTCGCCTGACTGACCCGCGGGAGCCCCGGGATCTGGGTTCGAGCCCGGCGGATTCGGGATCAGGTGAGCACTGTGCATCGTGAGCAAGGCCGGGTCCGGCAGCGCTCCATTACCTGCGCGATCCAACCAGGAATCTGCCTCAGCACCGCGTCAATGCGGCATGCCACGGAGACGGATCGGGTCAGGCCTCGCGCTGCGCGTCGTTGGCACGCTTGTCGGCAATGACCCCGACCGACCAGTTCGCTCCTCCTGAGGAGAGCGACCGCGGCGACGTGGGTCGGCGTCATGGCGATACCGATGCATGGCGCGAAAAACCGCGTCATGCCGGCTTCTGAGCCGGGGGTCGTTGCGGGCGCACTGCCGGGCATTGCGAACGGAGCAGGATGCAAAACGGCGACCGTGAGGTCGCCGTTTTGCGCTACGCCCGGCGCGGGGCCGGGGCGCAGTACGAGGAGCGTGTTTCGATCAGTTCTTGACACGCGCTTCCTTCCTCGCGTCTCCCTTGTCGGTCATGCGATCCGTCTTTTCGTTCTCCCACAGGTTGGAGGTCACGTCTACCTTCTTGCTCTTTCCGGTCGCCTTGTCGAAGTCCACCTGCACTTCGTAGCTGTTGTCGCCCTTGACGATCTCGTACTCGATGTAATCCTGCTTGTCTTCGTTGACAGCCGCGATCTTGTAGCCGTGCTTGACGATTTCCTTGCGGTAATAATCCTTCGACTGGTCGACCGCCAGCGACTTCTCCAGCCGCTCCTTTTCGTTGGTCCACGTCTTCATCCGCGCCCGGTCGCTGTAGGCCGCGGACGCGGGGCTTGCAGTTTTCGGATAGTCGTACTTGTAGTTCGCGTCTTTCAACGCCTTCTTGGTCGACTCCGCTTTCCACATGTTGGTCGAGACGTCCACCTTCTTCACTGTGCCTTTGTCGAAATCGAACTGGACCTCGTAGCTATTGTGGCCCTTGACCACCTCGTACTCGAGTTCGCCGGGCGTTTCCTTGTTCACCGAGGTGATCCGGAATCCCTGCCGCTCGATCTCCTGCCGCGCGAACCCCCGATCCTTGCCGAGACTGGTCTTCAGCACGTTTTCGAGCTGTTCCTTTTCGCTCGACCATTGCTTCATTTGCGTGCGGTCGCTGTAGCGCGGCGCGTCCGCCGGCATCGCTTGCGGAACTTGGCCCATCGGCTTGGCCACGGTGTCCGCCGGTGCGGAATGGGTCGCTGGCTTGTCAGCGGCCAACGCGAGAGCGGGTAGGACCATTCCTACAGCGAGTACCAGCAGTTTGCGTGAAAAGCGTGTGTTCATGAGAATCTCCTTTACGTTGATGTAGCGCAACCGCGCCCAGCCCGAGTAGTGGAGCATCTCGCGTGCCTGCAAACGCGCCGGGAAACGTGGTCGAGGCGACGGCCTCATGCCGAAGGTGTAGCGGCTGCGCCGGGACTTTCCCCATCGAGCAGTTGGTGATAGTCGCGACCGCGCATTGATCTGCAGCAAACCCGACGCGGAACTGCGCCACGCCGACGGCTTGGGCCAATCGCCGCGCTCAAGAGCGCGTCAATCCATGCGCTTGTCGAGCAAGGACAGTGCAACCCGAGCTGTTGGACGAGCGGGACGAGCGGGACGAGCGCAAATGGATCAAATTCCGCCCGTCCGTCCCGTGCGCAAGCATCACAGCCTCCGCCGAAGCGGCGCTGGACGGCGTGTACATCATTCACTGAGTAAGCGGTATGCCGATGGATGCGACACGAGGCGTACGCACTACAAGTCGCCGGCCATGTCGGGTTCGCATTCCGCTCGCTCAAGATGACGGACCCGGTCGTGCCTCGGATCCATTACCGCCTGGCCGATCGGGTGCGTTCGTAGATCCTGCTGTGCATGATCGCGCAGTGAGTCGAGCAGCACACGCGCGTGCGTGGCCATAAGACAGGCAATTCTTGCAAGCTTCAATGTAACCTTTGCCGAGCCCCACCATTGGCGTACCGACGAATGCGCGGGTACGGGACTTTACGGGTGGCGTTGAGAGCAAGTGGGTCGTGCGCGAACTCTTGTCAGACGATTGCACCCCACCGCCCGGCGAACGGTGGCGCGCGAGCGCTTGCAGCGATCGACAAGAGGGACGCGTGGTTGCGCAATCGCGCATCGTCGTGCTTCGGACCTTTAGGGGTGACCTGGAAATGTCCGACCTTGTTGTCGATGGCGTGGTTGCGCGTTTTCACGACCTGAAACCAATGTTCGTGGACTCTGTGAACCTGTTCGAGAGGCCGGTACGGGAAAGCGCCGGGGGCCACACGTTTTCCTCCGCATGTTTTGAACGACTG
>JBDTWB010000141.1:0-10819 GCA_040006895.1 Casimicrobiaceae bacterium
AGACACTACGCGAGCAAGACCTAGCGCAGCTGGTGACGAGGGATAGCATGATCGGGGTCGCATTTGCCGAGGATCCCGGGTCGCCTCCCCCGCCAGCCCGTCGGCGGAGCACTCATTCCCCTCGTGGCGACTGAGGTTGACGAAGGGTGGAATTGCGATCAACGGAACTTCGTCGGCGAGGCGCGTCGTGGTTATAGCCATCTTCGTTCCCACCACGCCTTACCCAGGGTGGCAGCATGACGGCGAAGGCAGGGATCGGGCGCAGGATACTTGCGCCTCTGCTCGCCCGGATCGGCGAGCGCGATACCGAGGTCGTCATCCGCTCGCGGACGCAGGTGGAGAAGCAGGTCCCGTACGGTAGCGCAAGCGGCTCGAGACGCGCGGAAATGTTGACATCGTCCCGGTGACGTCGTCGCCGTCGATGATGATGTCGCCGACGTGGGTGCCGCTGCGCGAGCGAGGCCGCGTATCGATGTTGCGGTCGGCATGATCGCTGCCAGCTTGCATGCGGCTGTCCGCGTCGCCACAGCGCACTCTCCCTACTCGGAGCCTGGCGTACCGCAATCGAGTCGATGGTACGGGTGTCGAACTAAGCAGGGCGTGCCTGGCGCACCCAGCGTACCGCGCGTGACTGCAAATCTTACCCAGAGTTGCTTTGCGAGCGGGCTGTCCACGCCAGGAACCGCGACGAGGCGGCAATGCGACTGTCGCGGTGGCCGGCTCAAATCGACCCTGAGCAGTACTTGGTACTTGCAACCTGACGTTGAAAGCGGCGGTGCATGCCCGCTTCAAGTCTCTTGCGCTGCATCCCATTTGGGACGCATTTCCTTGCCCCATTTCTTCGGATCTTGGTTGTGCATTTTTTCCATCTGTTTTGCCACATCGGGGTGCTTTTCCATCACATGCTGGGTCATGACCTTTACCATTTCATCCCAAGAATTTGCGGACAGGTTCTGATCACATTTTCCGCCGAGGTCCTTACAGGTCATCGTTTTCACGAGTACGTCTCCCAAAGCTGCTGCGTGGAATTAAAGCCGAGCGGGGCAAGCGCCGCTCCGGTCTAGCGCCGTACAAGCGAACCGGCACTCTGGTTTCCCGCCCGCCATGAAGGTGACGTAGGCGCAGTGGTTGCGCAGTCAGAAGACCACTCTTGTGGTTGTAGGACTGAAATCCCGCCGAGATATTCTCGATCGACCGCTTGTGGTGAACGTCCTGGACGGCGGCTTTGGCCGATAGCGCCAGTCGCCAACTGGCGCCGAAAGCCGACGCCTAGGCTGGCGGGCCGTTGGGGAAACGGCCGGTTTGACGCGCCGTGGGCGAACGGGAACCATCGGCGGGATTGCTGCCGTTGACCGGCCATTTTGGACGACGTAGGTGTGCCCCGGGTTGCCGGGCGCCCGACACCACCGTCAATCCCACTGCACCACGCCGGTGGCCGCCGTGGCGAGGATCACCAGGCCGAAGACAATGCGATACCACGCGAACGGCACGAAATCGTGATGGCTCACGTAGCGGATCAGCCAGCGCACGCACGCGAACGCGGACACGAACGCGGCGATGAAGCCGACTGCGAATACCGGGAGGTCGGCGGCCGCGAGCAGTGAGCGGTTCTTCACGAGCTCGTAGCCCGTGGCGGCAAACAGGGTCGGTATGGCGAGGAAGAAGGAGAACTCGGTGGCCGCGGTGCGGGACAGACCCAGCAGCATGCCGCCGATGATGGTCGCGCCGGAGCGCGAGGTGCCCGGCACCAGGGCGAAGCATTGCGCGAAGCCCACGGCAAGGGCGTCGCGCCAGCGCATGTCGTCGACGTCGGCGATGCGCACGGTCCCCGGGCGACGCTGCTGGCGGCGCTCGGCCCACAGAATGACCAGCGCGCCGACGATGAAGGCGGTCGCTACCGGCACGGGCGAGAACAGATGTGCCTTGATGGCCTTGCCGAACGCGAGGCCGAGCACCGCCGCGGGCAGAAACGCCACGAACAGGTTGGCCGCGAAGCGCTGCGCCCGGGGCTCGGTCGCCAATCCGGCGATGACATGACCGAGGCGGGCGCGGTACTCCCAGCACACGGCCAGGATGGCACCGGCCTGGATTACGATCTCGAACACTTTCGCCGTGTCGCTCGTGTAGTGGAGCAGCGAGCCCGCGACGATCAGGTGACCGGTGGAGGACACCGGCAGGAATTCGGTGAGGCCCTCGACAACGCCGAGCGTCAGAGCCTTCAGGAACAACAGACCATCCATTTAGAAACCCCGCGATGCCGTGATGTGGCCGCAACGCCCGGCTGGAACTCAGGCTACCGCCGGGCCGCGGGCATTCTACGCGGCGGCGGGATCGGGGACACGCGGCAGCAGGCGAATGTCGAGCGCCCCGCGCGGCCGCGCGTTCCAGAAGCCGGTGTCGCAGGATGCGCCGGGCGCGGCGCGCACCACGCGGACCTGCGCGAGCACCCGCGCGATGACCAGCTTCGCCTCGAGCATCGCAAAGCGTGCACCGAGGCAATACCGCGCGCCTGTCGCGAACGTCAGGATCGGCGGGCTTCGCATCCGCACATCGTTCCCCAGGAAGCGCGCCGGGTCGAACGTTTCGGGGGACGCGAAGCTCGCGGCCAGGCGCTGGGTCGCGCCGATGGCCAGTGCAACCGGATGACCGGCGGCGATGCGGATGCCGGCGAACGCGAACGAACGCGTGGCAATGCGGGGTGCATTGAGCAGCGATGGGTGCAGCCGCGCCACCTCGGTGACGAAGGCGTCGGCAAGAGGCACGGCTTCGAGGGTCGGCAACGCGACGCTCCCGCCCGGCATCGCCGCCGTGGCTTCCGTCGCGAGCCGTGTCTGCCAGACCGGGTGGTCGCAAAGCGCGAGCAGCACCCGCGCGAGCAACGATCCGGTGGTCTCGTGACCGGCGACCATCAGTACGCCGACATGGCGCACGAGGGCCGCATCGTCCAGGGTCGGTACGGCGCGAAGCAGCAGCGGCACGAGGCCGGTGGCGTCGGGACCGGCCGCGCGCAGGGCGGCCACGCCCGCCGCGAGATCCTGCTCGAGGCCTGAGCGGATCGGCGCGAGCCGCCGCTGGCAGTCGTCGGGTGATTCGCCCGCCTTCGGCCCGTCGAGCACCGCCGCGAACGCACCGCCGAGACGCGCCGCGCGATGCGCATCGTCGATGCCGGCGAGCGCCTGCGCCATCACGGTGAACGAGAGCGCACGGGCCTGCGCATAGGCGTCGACGGTGCCGTCTCGTCGCCACGACGCGACGGCGCGAGTCACCACCCCATCGGCCACGGGGAGGGCGCGGGTCAGGCCGGTGGTGGTGAACAGCGGGCCCCACTGGCGCCGTTCGACGGCGTGATCCGGCTCGTCGCTGTTGATCACCGCGCGGCCGAAGCGTCGCCCGATGAGCGGCAGCCAACCATCGGCACTCGAGAGGTTGGCGCGGCCTTCGCCATAGGCAAAGTCCAGGGCATCGACCCCGACCAGGAATGCGCACCGGCCGCCATGGTGTGCGCCCGGGATCGCGCCGTTCACGACTGGTCCGTCGAGCAGGCTGGCCTCGGCCTGCAGCAGGGCGACCCGACCCATGGCGACGTCGTCGGCGCCGAGCCGGCGTACCGGCAATTCCTCCAGGGGCCGGCTACTCACGGCCGCATGCCGGGCGTGATCGCGGCGGGCGCGTTGCATGCGCTATGCTGCGGTCCTTTTCCGGTGCAGTCGATATGCGCGACGCGGTGCACGTGACCTGGGTCCGGCCGGATGGTCATCCGGCCGCCGAGGGCCTGCGCATCGCGGCGGAGGGCATGGTGGGTGCACTGCGCCGCACCGGGGTCCCCGCCGCGATCGGGATCAATGCCTTCGTGCATGACGCCATCAACATCGTGATCGGCGCGCATTCGCTCGACGCGTCCCTCGCCCCGACCCTGCCGGAACGCACCATCGTCTACAACTCCGAGCCGCTCGACGATGCCCGCCATGCCGAGGCGCTGGCACCCTTCGTGGCCCGCTTCCCGGTCTGGGACTATCACCCACGCAACCTTCCGCACCTGCACGCGCTCGGCAATCGGCGAGCCCTCGTGGTCGCGCCCGGTTACCTCCCCGAGTTCGTCCGGGTCGAGCACGCCGCCGAGAAGGACGTGGACGTGCTCTTCTACGGCCAGATGTCGCCACACCGCCGCGCCATTCTGCAGGCGCTGGAGCGCGCGGGTTGCCGGGTTGCGTGGCTGCACGACGTGTACGGTGCCGAGCTCGACGCGTGGATCGGTCGGGCCAAGCTGGTGCTCAACATCCACTATCGACCGCACGCGCCCATGGAACTCGGGCGGCTCGTCTACCTGCTGTGCAATCGCTGTGCGGTGGTCACCGAGTCCGACCGCCCGGACGACATCGACGACGACCTGTCCGATGGCGTGGCGATGGCTTCGGCTGCGACCCTTGCCACACGCGCCGTGGGCCTGCTGGCCGACCCGGCGGCGTGCGCGGGGCTCGCGCAACGCGGCTTCGCGGCCGTCCGTCGCCGCGATTTCACCCGGAACGTGCAGCGCGCGCTGGCGGCAACGGACTTCGGGTAACGCGTCAAGCGGTGGCGACAAGCGGATTGGCGTTTGCACCGGCGGCAGAGGTTGCCGAGCACGATGCGAGCGCGGCCCCGAGGGCCTCGATCACCCGCGTCTGCTCGCCATCGGTCATCTCCAGAAAGGTCGGCAGGGTGACGAGGCTGTCGTCGACCTCGCGCCGATACACGCCGTCGCGATCGGGAGCGTCACCGAGGTGGGGGTGATGCGCGAGCGAGGGATAATGCACGCTGGTCGCGACCCCGTGATACGCCATCGACTGGCGGATCGTTTCGCGGCGCTGCGGCGCGACGCGCACCACGTACATGAGGCAGGCGTCGTCCGTCCCGCGGGCCAGCAGGTGCACTTCGGGGTGGAGCGGCGCGGCGAGCCGATCATACGTGGCGAATTGCGCCTGGCGCCGGGCGCGCCAATCCGGCAGGCATTCGAGGCCCGCGTTGACCAGGCTGGCGGCGAGGTCGTTGCCGCGGAGCTTCAATCCGGACTCGCCGCGGAATGTATAGTCGGCGTGCTGCGTCGTGGCGGCACGCTGCATGGTGTCGAGCCCCAGGCCGACGTTCGACAGGCTGCGAACGAGGTCATCGCATGCCGGGTCCGCGCTCCACAGCAATCCGCCTTCCCCGCACGGCACTTCCTTCACCGCATTGAAGCTGTAGCAGGCGAAATGCCCCTTCGGCGGGGCCGGATCCAGGAGGTCCAGGCGATGGGCGCAGTCCTCGATCAGCAAGAGACCGTGCCGGTCGCACAAACGGCGCAAGGCCGACGAATCGGGACAGCGCTGGCCATAGAGGTGCACCGCGACCACGGCCACCGTGGCATCGGTGATGAGCGGCAGCACCGTTTCAGGTGTCAGCATCAGGTGGCGGGAGTCGACCGGTGCCACCCGGACCCGGTAGCCAGCATGGCGAAACGCCATGGCGCTGGAGATGAAGGTCACGGAAGGCACGATCACTTCCGGCGCCGGGCCGCGCCGGGCAGCCAGCGCCGCGAGGTAGAGCGCACTGGTGCAGGAGCTCGTGGCGAGAGCGGCGCCGCCCCGGTCGCGCGTGAAGCGCGCCTCGAGCGCGCGGCACTCCGGCCCGTAACCGAGCCAGCCACGCGCCATGACTTCGGCTGCCCGTGTCCGCGCATGGTGGGGGATGAAGGTTCGGAATACCGGAATTTCAGTCATGCACAGCGTTTTCCTGAAGGGCGAGCCATTCGTCGCGCCGCAGCTCGACGCGTGTCAAGCAAACGACCGACCCATCGCGGCGGGTCACCTGCTCGGAGCGCACCACGCGTCCATGGGCCAGGCGATGCACGCGCGCCGATGGGGCATTATCACCGATGTAGACCGAGCGCATGACCGCCAGGCGGAAGTGCGTGAAGGCCCAGTCGCGCAGTGTTGTACCGGCGTCGACAGCGATCCCGGGATAGCCGTCGCGCCCTGCCGCACGATCGCGTCGGACTCGCGCGGCATCCACCACGAGCCGGCCGAGCTCGATGGTGCGCTCGGCAGGATCCCAATGGCTCCAGCCGATCATGCCGCAGAAGGCGCCGTTGTCGCGGAGACGGATGGCGAGCAGGCCCTCCTCGGGACGCTTCATCCCGGTCCGCAACCAGGTTCGATTGGCTACGAGGTCGAGAGGCCGCGGATCCAGGAACCGGTTGCGGATGTGCGGCCGGTTGCGCAGGATGGTCATGGCGTCGAACTCGTGTTCCTCGGGCCAGCCCAACTCCACCCGCGACCCGCGGCACAGCACGCCGGCGAGCGGTATGGCGATCGCGTCCGGCACGCTCACGCCGCGTTCGGAAATACCCAGAGATCCGCCGCCGGGAGCTCGAGCCAGTAGTGCGCGATGCCCGGGCGAGTCCGGCCGTAACAACGTAGTCGCATCGGACCGAGGCGGAAGAGATGCTCGCGGCGGTCGCCGAGGAACATGTCGGTGATGAGCTCCGACGCCACCCGGTTGTCCCCCGGCCCATCGGCGATCCGGGTGCGCTCGAGGCGGATCACGCCGGTCGCGGCGTCGCCGGGCTGCAACCGGCCGCGTGCGGCGCCCCAGGCATGCCAGCCTTCGCCCGCGAGCAGCACGTTTCCGTCGCGCACTTCCTGCACCACGCCCGGCAGGTGATTGTTGCTGCCCATGAACTCGGCGGTGAACTGGGTCTGCGGGTCGTCGTACATCGCCTGCGGCGTGCCCTCCTGCTCGATGCGCCCGGCGTTGAGCAGCAGGATCCGGTCCGACATGGCCATCGCCTCGGTCTGGTCGTGGGTGACCACCACGGCGGAGAGGCCGAGCCGGACGATGAGCTCGCGCAGCCACGCCCGCGCCTCCTCGCGCAGCTTGGCGTCGAGATTGGAAAGCGGTTCGTCCATCAGCACTACCGGCGGGTTGTAGACCAGCGCGCGCGCGATGGCGACCCGTTGCTGCTGGCCGCCGGAGAGCTGGTGGGGCAGGCGGGTGGCGAGCTCGCCGAGTCCGAGGTTGCCCAGGGCCTTGCCCACCCGCTCCTGGATTTCGGCGGCGCTGATCGAGCGCAACCGCAGGCCGTAGGCGACATTGTCGAACACGGTCTTGTGCGGCCACAGCGCATAGCTCTGGAACACCAGGCCGAGGTTGCGTTTCTCGACCGGCAGGTCGAGGCCGGCGGCGCTGTCGAACAGCACCGTGTCGGCGATGGCGATGCGCCCTTGGCGCGGGGCCTCGAGCCCGGCGATGGCGCGCAGCAGCGTGGTCTTGCCGCTGCCCGAAGCACCGAGGAGTGCCACCACCTCCCCCGGCGCCAGGCGCATCGAGACGCCTTTCAGGATGGGATTGTCGCCATAGTTCAGCTGCAGGTTTTCGACGACCAGCTCATTCATGGAGACGCACTCCGAAGCGCAGCGCCACCCCGAGTCCGAGGGCGACCAGCGCGATGTTGATGACCGAGAGTGCGGCGACCTGGTCGATGGCGCCCGCCGCCCAGAGCGACACCAGCATCGAGCCGATCACCTCGGTGCCCTGTGACAGGAGATACACGCCGGTCGAGTACTCGCGCTCGAAGATCATGAACACCAGCAGCCAGCTCGCCAGCAGGCCGAAGCGGATCAGCGGAATGGTGACGTCGCGCAGCACCCGCGCGGGCGGTGCGCCGGCCGTGCGGGCGCTTTCCTCCAGCTCCGGGCCGATCTGCAGCAGGGCGCTGGAAATGAGCCGCATGCCATACGCCAACCACACCACGGTGTAGGCGAGCCAGACGGAAAAGATCGAGCTGCGCAGTTCCGCGAGGCCCGGTACGAACAGGAAGATCCAGAGGAAGGCGAGGCCGGCCAGCAACCCCGGGACGGCGCGCGGCACCAGCACGATGTAGTCGAGGAACCGGGAAATGCCGTCGGCGCGGCGATGGCCGGCGAGGCCGATCGCGGTGTAGAAGACCACCGCCAGGGCACCGCCGATGGTGCCGATCAAGAGGCTGTTGACGATCGCCCGCACCTCGTCCGACTGGCTCAGCACCTGGCGGTAGTTGTCGAGGGTCAGCACCTCGGAAAGGACGATGCCCTCGCCCCACTGGACCACGACGCTGCGCAGGATCACGCCCGAAATCGGCACGATGATGGTGAAAAACAACCAGAGTCCGACCAGTACGAGGGCGAACCAGCGCCACCCGCCCAGCGGCAGGAGCTTCTGGCGCGTCGCCTTGCCCTTGACCGACACGTACTTGGCCGCCGACTTGAGCAGCCACCGCTGGAAGAGCACCAGCGGGAAGGTGATGGCGACGATGGCCACCGCCACCGCGGCCATCAGGTGGTACGACGGCACGCCGAGCTTGTTGGTGAGCTTGTAGAGGTAGGTCGCGAGCACCAGGTGCCCTTCCGGATCACCCAGCACCAGCGGCAGGCCGAACAGTTCGAAGCCGAGGAAGAACACCAGCACCGCGGCGTAGGACAGCGCCGGCAGGGTCATCGGCAGGCTGACGTCGAGCGCCACCCGCAACGGATTGGCGCCAGCCACCCGCGCCGCCTCCTCGACATCCGAGCCAAGGCTCTTCAGGGCCGCCGAGGAATAGAGATACACGTGTGGCACGTGGGTGAGGCCGGCGATGACGGCGATGCTGGTGAGCGAGTAGACGTTCCACGGCACGTCGCCGAACAGCCCTTTGGCCCAGAGCGAGTAGAAGCCGACCGGCCCCATTGCCACCACGTAGCCGAAGGCCAGGACCATCGGCGAGACGAACACCGGCACCAGCACCAGCACCTCGATCCAGCGCCGCGCGGGCAAATCGGTTCGAGTGAGCAGGAAGGCGAGGGCGGCGCCCAGCGGCAGGGCAATGCCCACCATGCCCGCCGCGATGACGAGGGAATTGCGCGCCGCGTTCCAGAAATCGGAATCGGCAAAGATGAAGGCGTAGGCCGCGAAGCTCGCGTGCTTGGTGGGCGAGAAGAACGGCGCGCTCAGGAAGCTTTGCCAGAAGATGAGCCCGAGGGGCGCGAAAACGACCAGCGCGGTGACGAGGACGACCGTCAACCGCGCTGGGTGGTATCGCGGGGCGAGCAGGGCCACTGCCCGGGCCTGTGCCGAGAATCGCTAGGCGTTTACTTGCGACCGAGGCTCGTCTGCCACTGCTTCATGAACTCGAGGCGCTTGGTCTGGTCGAGACCGGTGAGGAGTTCGGCCGACACCGGAATCGGCTTGATGGCGTTGCCGTACTGGCTGATGAGACCCTGGCCGGAGTCCTTGCCGGTGATGTCGGTACGCACCGCGTACAGGTCGGCCTGCTCGGCCATGATGGTCTGGCCGCGCTTGGACAGCAGGTAATCGACGAACAGCTTGCCGGCGTTGGGGTTGCGCGCATTCTTGCCCAGGAACACCAGGCGCGACAGCACCAGGTTGTAGTCCGTGGTGATCACCACCCCGATGGATGGGTCCTTCTTCGCCCGCGAGATCGCGTACGAGCCGAGGATGTTGTAGCCGATCAGGTTTTCCCCCGACGAGATACGTTCCATCATCGTGCCGGTCGAGCTCTGCAGGCTCACCCCGCGCTGGCCCAGGGCCTTGACGGTATCCCAGAAGTTCGGATCGAGCTTGGCGTCCTGGTTGACCAGCATGAAGCCGACCCCCGACTTCTCGGCGTCGTAGGTCGTGACCTTCTTGTTGTACTTGTCGGCCTTGGTGTTCAGGAGCTTCACGAAGTCGGCGTGGGTCTTGGGCACGTCCTCCGCCGGCACCAGCCGCTTGTTGTAGACGATGGCGATCGGCTCGAAGGTGGTGGCGTAGACCATGTCCTTGAACTTCGCCCAGTCGGGCAGCGCGCTTGCTTCCGGCGACTTGTACGTGGCGGCGAGGCCGTCGCTGGCGAGCTTGATCTGCAGGTCCATCGCCGAGCTCCAGAGCACGTCGGCGGAGCCGGCATTGGCGGCCTTCTCGCTGATGAAGCGGTTGTAGACCTCGGTCGAGTTCATGTCGCCATACTCGACCTTGACGCCGGGATAGGCTATCTCGAAGTCCTTGAGCAGCGGGGTGATGAGCTTGGCGTCGGTGGTCGCGTACACGACGACCTTGCCTTCCTTCTTGGCGGCGTCGACCATCGACTTGTAGTCGGCGGGGTAGCCCGCGGGTACTTGCGCCTGCGCAAGGCCAAAACCGACACCGACCCACGCTGCGAGTGCGAGCAGCGATCTGAATACGCGCATGGATTTCCTCCTGGATGGCGCCGCCAAGTGGCCGGGCGGCTGACGCGGCAGAGTGTAACCCAGCGGTTGCGGCTGCCGCACCGCGCGGCCCCGGATCAGGGCCCGGGCATGCCGAGCTCGCTGCACAACCGCGCCACCGTGGCGCGCAAGGCAGCGACCTCAGCCTGGAGGTCACGCACGTTGGCACGCAGTGCATGCAGCTCGCCGGTGGCGATCGGATTCGGATCGCCACCGGCGTCCGCGGGCGTGAGGGCCGCCTCGGAAGCGGCCGTGGGCGCCCCCGAGAGCAGGTGCGTCCAGCGCGGCTCGCGCGCACCCGGCTGGCGCGGCAACTCCAGCACCAGCGGCCCCTGCGCCCGGTCGGCGAGCTCGTGGAGGAATGCCTCGACCGCGGACGTGTCCGCGAAGCGATGAAGGCGATCGGTATTGATGCGCAGCTCCGCGACCGTCTGCGGGCCGCGCAACATGAGCGCCGCGAGGATCGCCACGGCCTGGGTAGGCACGCCGAGCACGCGCTCGGTGTTGTGGGCGTAGCGCATCACCCGGCCACCGGAGGACTCCATCACCAGCGACAGCTCCTTCAGGCGATCGAGGGTCGCCTG
>JBDTWB010000142.1:0-10665 GCA_040006895.1 Casimicrobiaceae bacterium
GTACGCCCGCGTCGCCAGGAGTGCGAGCGCCAGGTTCCAATGGGCGTGCCCAAAGGTAGGCAAGATCGCGATCGCCCTGCGGTAGGCTGCAATTGCCTCGGCCAATCGATTGCCAGCAGTGAGCGCCAGACCCAGGTTGTTACACGCAACCGCGTGGTCTGGCTTGAGGGCTAGCGCACGGTGGTAGGCGTCGATCGCTTCCGCACCACGATCCATTGCCGTCAGCGCGAGCCCAAGGTTGTTGTGAAACTCTGGTTCTTGCGGCACCAGGGCCACCGTGCGGGTCAATAGTTCAACGGCCTCGTCCAGCCGATTACGTTGGTAATACAGAACGCCGAGATAATGCATCGCCAGGGCATGATCGGCGTACCAATAGAGCACCTGCTGGTACCCCGTCTCTGCGTCCTCGAGATCTCCTTTTCGATGCATCTCAAGCGCCTGCTTCAGGACGGCGTCGACCGGTGGCACAGCCGTGATATTCCCGAGTTCCGAGGAAGGCCGCCCCGCAGTAGAAGACCCCGAGACCAAGGCGCCATGGCACTGCTTGAACTTGCGGCCACTGCCGCAGGGACAGGCCTCGTTGCGTCCCACCGCGGGCCGTGTCGCCAGGCCGGCGGCAGCCTGCTCGAGCAGCCGGCGTGCTTCGGGGGCGTCCGGATCGGCGCGAAGGATGCGCGCGGCGATGGCCTGCACCGCGATCCATTGGCCAAGCGCCGCGCAGTTGCGCAGGAGCTGCCCGAGCTGGGGCGAGCGGGCAATCGCATCCGGAAACGTCGGCGCCATGGCGGCGATCTCGGCAGGCGGCACTGTCCGACAGAAATTGAACAGGCCATGAAAGCCGAACGGGGTGCCGATCGGATAGGCCGCCTCGAACGCGAAGCGATCAGCAAGCGCTTCGCTGCCGAACCGGATGCCGTGCTCGCGCTCCAGCAGCGGCCGGAACGTGCGACAGATGGTCACGTCCTCGACCCCGTCGAGCACGATCCGTGGATCGTGCAACGCTGCGAGCAATCGCCGCGACCGCAGCGAGAAGCCACCATTGCCGACCCGCATCCCGTCGGTATGCCAGAACCACTTGGCGCCGAGGTAGTCGCATTCCAGGAACGCAGGCTCCCAGGCGGACGGATTGATCACGAACCCATCCCATTGCACCAGGAGCACATGCGAGGTTCCGACGTGAGGCAGCAACGCCTTCAGGACGAACTGGGAATAGGCGTTCCGGGAGGTGAGCGGGCCGATATCGGCTACGTCCATGCCGACCGGCACCGCGACGTCCTGCGGGAGGTCATGGGTGAGCAGGAGCGCGCGTGCGAACGCGATGCCGGCGCGCGAGCGCTCCAGGGCGCGCAGCGCCAGTGCGTGATTCGCCGCGTCGACGCAGCATAGAGTGACGTCAGGAAGGTGGAGCATCCGGCACGGCCGGCGCAGCACGATCGGCAGCTTCGCTCTGCGGCGCGTGTGGCTCGGCGAAGCGAACGTCCCATCGGTGCGCGAAGGCCTGGAACGCCAGCACGCCGAACACCACCGCGAGAGGCGCGAAGTGCAACGTCGCACGATTGATCGATGTCTGGTCGGCGACCCAATCCCTGGCGTTGGTGAAGCCGAACACGATGAACAGGAACAGCATTCCGGCGGCGATGGTGACCGTGAGAGCGATCAGCTGCGATTCGAGCAAGTCGCGCCGCGCCAGCACCGCGGCGGCGAGGACGCCGTACCACAGCAGGTGCCAGTTGCCGAGCAGGAAATAGCTCCTGGCCAGCGCGGACCATGCTGGATCGAAGTCCAGATGGAGGCGATAGTGCAGCACCACGGGATGGGTCTGGGCGAGGATGGCGACCAGCAGCAGGGCACCGCCGAAGAGGTAGGCGACGGTCCTTGCCCCGTTGCGCGGCACGAGGGTCACGATCACCGCGGGGACGAGCGTGAGAGCCCACGGCAGCCCGGGATTCTTCACCTGGGTGCAGGCGAGGGCCAATACCAGCGCGAGGCCGGCGTCGATGCGGCTGCGCGATCGTGCCCAACGCAGC
The DNA here is from genome assembly GCA_040006895.1 of Casimicrobiaceae bacterium. GTDB lineage: Bacteria > Pseudomonadota > Gammaproteobacteria > Burkholderiales > Casimicrobiaceae > CAIWHR01. The sequence goes on from JBDTWB010000142.1 coordinate 2,028, forward strand.
ACCGCGACGGCGGCGGCGGTATAGAAGGCAGCCATCGGCAAATCCGCGTATCCGGCAAGCGCGACGTGGGTGTCGACGAGAGGCAAGGTCGCAACCATGAACGCGCCCGCAAGGGCAGTCAGACGGCCCGCGTCCAGGGAGCGCAAGCCTCCATATACCAGGAGTACCAGCGCCAGCAGGATCTGCCACCACGGCCAGTTCATCAGGGCGTCATCCCACCGGCCAAGTGCCAGCGATGTCCAGACCTGCAGCAGCGGAATGGTCGGCGGGTAGTAGGGAGACGCATCGAAGTACACCGAGCCCGGCGCACCGAACCACGCGGTCGACGCACCGAACGGCGCGAGAGTGCGCAGCTCGAACCAGACGCGCGCCTTGGTGGCCCATTGGATCCAGGCGTCCCACGGATAGAGGGGCCGTAGCGTCACCTCCACGGCGAGCAGGACGAACCGCAGCATCATCCAGGTCACGAGACTCCACCACACCACGCGGGTCGTGGCCGCATCGAACCGCGGCACAATCGTGGTGCGGACGCGCATGGCGAGCGCGCTGCGCCGGGGCCGACCGGCCTTGTGCCACGCGAAGGCGGCGAGCCCTGCGGCAAGCACCAGGACGGGAATTGCGACGTTGGCGACGCCGAAACGCAGGCCGGCCGACGACAGCAGGCGCATCCACAGCGTCAGTCCGAATGCCCCGAGGAGATAACCCACCCCGAGTATCCACGCCGCGTCGCCGGCAGGTCCGTCCGCCAGCTTGCGACGCGGCAGCGCGGTGAGCAACGCGGCACCGAAGGCCCACGGCAGTGCCAGGCTGAAGGCGATGCGGATGGCGTCCATGAGCAGTTCCTAGAGCAACCGGAACAGGGCCGCGCCGGGCTCGACCAGCAGCAACTCGGCGCGCACCGGCGCCTTGCCGTCCCAGCGCAATCGTTGCTCGCGCTGATCGAACTGCACATCCCGGCGACGGAACACCACCATGTAGTCGCCCGAGCGCAGTTGATCCGGATCAGGGAGGGTGTTCGCGTAGGGCTCGAAGTAGACGTTGTTCGGGTATAGGTGGTACGCGGCGCGCCCGCGCAGGTAATTCGCCTCCGCGGCGACGACGATCCGCACCGGTGCATCCGGCAGCTTGGCCCGGACGTGCTCGATGAAGGCGTAAAGCTGTCCATCCTCCTCGACGAGGTGGCGCTCGCGCAGGCTCTTGCCGGCGTACTGGGTGACCGTTGCGTGAACCTGCCGGACCAGGTTCCAGGCCCAGCGCACGTCAGAAATGGACCAGGCGATCAGGAAGGCGGCTGCGAGCATGGCGGGGATCAGCGCTGCGTGGCCGCGGCGATAGACGACCCCGCTCGCAACCAGTGCAGTGAGCGCGAGCGCGGCAAAGAGCAGCGCCGGCAAGCGCAACGCCTGGTCGTAGGTGCCGCCGGCGATGGTATTGATCGAAGTGCCGCTCCAGAGCTGCAAGCCGAACCACTCGCGCAGTCGGTCGTCGAGCACCTCCCGCGCCCCCATCGGCGCGGCGACCAGACCGCGTATCCGAACGGGCTCACCGGTGGATCCCTGGATTGCCAGCGCGAGGCCCAGCACATTGCCCAGCCATGCGGGATCGCGGTGCACGGCGACAGGCAGCAGTCTGCCTGCGGAAACGGTGACCGGCATCGCGTTCATCTTCGCCGGCGCATAGTCCGTCCGCCAGAGCAGACGGACATGGGCATCCTCGGGAATGCCGCGCGCGTCCCAGGCGATGACCGGATACTGGCTCGAGCGCAGCTGGGTGGCGAGCGAGATCACGATCAGCCCGGAGGCGTCCGCCGGTATGGCCACGACCTCCTGGTCGCGGACCACCCCCTGGCCGCGCGTCACCGCAAGCTCGGCCGCCGTCCAGGAAAGCCGTTGCGCCGACGGGAACCATCCGCCCGGCAAGGTCCAGGCGAGATAGGCCACCATCAGGAGAAGGAGCGCCGCCGCGAACAGAACGGCCATCCGCCGGATGAGTCGTGCGTCCGGCGCGCGCTCCGATGCGACGAGCGTGCCCTGCGGAGGCGGCACCGTTGCGCTCAACGCGCTTTGCGGCTCGTCAGGATATGCCACAAGGTCAGGGATAGGATGCGCAGGTCGAACCACACCGACCAGTGATCGATGTAGTAGAGATCGTATTGTAGACGGGCGGGTATGTCGCTGTCGCCACGGAGATCGTTCACCTGCGCCCACCCGGTGATGCCGGCCTTGACCAGGTGCTTTTGCATGTAACCGGGAATCTGTCGGCGGAACTGCGCCACGAACTCCGGCCGCTCGGGTCGCGGTCCGACCAGGGTCATCTCGCCGCGCAGCACGTTCAGCAGCTGGGGCAATTCGTCGAGGCTGAAGCGACGCAGGAATGCGCCGAAGCGGGTCGCCCGTGCGGCGCCATCGCCCGACCACATCGGGCCGTCGCGCTCCAGACCGTGCGGCATGGTGCGGAACTTGTACATGCGAAAGTGCGCGGCGTTGCGGGTCATCCGATCCTGGCCATAGAAGACCGGCCCCGGTGAGGAGAGCTTCACGCCCAGGGCAATGAGCAGCATCGCGGGGGCCGAGACGATGAGCGCCAGGGTGCCGAGGAACAGGTCCTCGCATCGCTTCAGCACCTGATTCACCTCGGTCATCGGCGTCTCGGTGAGGGAGATCACCGGCAAACCCGCCACCTCGGTGAGCGAATGATTGAGGAGATGGAAGCCGTAGATGTCGGGCACGAAGCGCAACTCGACGGGCGAATCCCTGAGGGCGATGCTGATGCCGGCAATGCGCGCCTCGGCACGTAGTGGCAGGGCGATCCACACCTGGTCCACGGCAATCCGGCTGAGATCCATCGGCAGCTGGTCGGTTGTTCCGAGCACGGGCACGCCGCCGTACTTTCGGCCGATCTTCGCCGCGTCGTCATCGTAGAACGCGACAACGTTGAGGCCCGTCCACGCCGCGGCCTGCAGGCGCTGGACGATTTGTTGCCCGAGCGCACCCGCTCCGACGACTGCAACGTGTCGCAGGTTGTATCCCCGCCGTCGCAGGCTCCGCAACACGACCCGCACGACGATGCGCAGCAACGCACCGGCAGCAAAGCTTCCCGCGACCCACGAGATCAGCCACACCCGCGAGAAGCTGCTGCCGGACTTTGTGAAGAACACGGCGACGCTCGCGAGGGCGGCAGTGGCCGCCCATGCGAGGACCAACTGCCCGAGTTCCTCGGCGATGCTCGCGCCACGCTGCGGCTCGTACAGTCGAAACGCCGGGAACATCGCCACGATGAGCACGGCCGCAACGACCATGAACAGGACGTAGAGCTGCACTGCCGGCGAGTCCCTGACATAGGACACGTAGGCAAGCAGGCCCACCAGAGCGGCGATCACGGGGTCGCTCGCACGCAGGATGAGCGCGAAGAGCGAAGCGTGGGCCTTCAGGACGGGGCGCCGCATCGTTCTGTCAGCAGATCGGCGGAGGCAGGCGAGTCATCGCCGGGGCTCGCCTGCATCCCGCGCCACGAAGTCGTGGTACCAGCCAGCGATGCACTCGCGTAGCTCATCCCTGAAGCGCCCGGATGCGAAGCGCGCCGCGTTCGCTCGGCACGCCTCGGAAGCGATGCGTTGCGGCGCAGATTCGAAGGCACGAATCGCTGCCGCGGCTGCGCCGGCCGACTGCTCGCCGAACAGCACCCCGGTCGGCTGGGCATGATCGAGGCCGCGGATCGTCTCCGCCAGCGCGCCATGTGCGAAGGCGATGACCGGCGTCCCGAGACCCTGCGCTTCCAGCGGTGCGATTCCGAAGTCCTCTTCGGCGGCATAGACGAAGCCTCGCGCCGTCGCCACCTCGAGATCGCGTGCGTCGTCCGAGATCCGACCCAGGAATCGGACATTCGCAGGCGCCGTCCTTAGCAGGCGTGCCCGATCGGGGCCGTCGCCAATGACGACCAGCGTCCGGTCGGGGAGCAGGCGGAACGCCTCGGCAAGCACGTCGATCCGCTTGTAGGGGACGAGGGCCGACACGGTCACGTAGGTGTCATCGCGGACATGGCGGCGGACTTCGGGGCGCGACGAGGCAGCAACGGACACAGGCGGGTAGATGACCGACGCGTCGCGCCCATAGGTCGTCCGGATGCGCCGGGCGATGAAATGCGAGATGGCGATGAAATGGTCGACCCGCTTGCTGGTGCGCCGATCCCAGTCACGCAGCCGCCCGAGGAGTGCGCGGGCCGCCAAGCCGCGCAGCCCGCCGTCGAGCCCGGTCTGGCGTAGATATTGGTCCTGGAGATCCCACGCATAGCGCATCGGGGTGTAGCAGTAACAGACGTGCAATTGCGATGGCAAGACGCGCACCCCTTTGGCGAAGGCGTGCGAGCTGGATAGCACCAGGTCGAATCCCGCAAGGTCGAGCGACGCGATGGCGGCCGGGAACAACGGCAGATACATGCGGAAGCGGGAGCGGGAAAAGGGCAGGCGATCGATGAACGACGTATGAACGCGGCGCCCGTTCAGGCGTTGTCGGTCTGCATCGTCCAGGTGGTCGACGAGTGCAAAAAGCGTGGCGTCCGGATAGACCCGCAGAATCTCGGCCAGTACCACTTCCCCGCCGCGCCATGTGTCGAGCCAGTCGTGAACGACGCCGACTCTCATGCCGAGATGCGTAAACGACGCGCGGTCCGCCACCCCGCGACGCCGACTCGCAGACGGTTCGACGAACCGTTCCACCGGTTCGGCCGGCGGCGTACGGACCCCTGGATCGGCCACGCGCGCGCGCCACCGGATCGCCCGCAAGTGCCACGCTGCACCCACCTCGACACATGCTCTCCCACCATACCGTTCCTTGCCGGCACCTCCGATCCGCTCGTCCTGTCGGAAAGGAACGCCATCATGCGCCGCTACGGCTCGGGCTGGCGGCGCCAACCTTCCTGCGGCGGGCTGCAGCACCGGCGCGCGCCCCGCCGCCCCTCTCGCGCTCGCGCTGCACCCCTTCAGGAGTAGGACGCGCGGATATCGTCTTCTCGACCGTGCCATGCCGCCCGTCATAGCAGCGCATTGTATTCGTGGTGGAGCTGGACCGCATGCCGGCCGGCTCGTCTTCACTCTGAAGAGACGCCTTGGCACGGATGCGGTATTGCGCCGGGCATCCTGGCCGCGCGTTCCGGGCAACGCATGGAATCGGTGCGCAGTGAAGGCTCTCGTATAATCGATCCGCTCTCCTGATCCTGGGTTTCCCGAATCAACGTCATCTTTAGGCGCACATGCGGCTGCTGGTTACCGGGAGACATGGGTTCGTGGGGTCGGCGCTGGCGCGGCTGATCGCCAGCGATCCCCGGCTGGCGGGCGTCACGCTATGCGATGTGCCGGAAACACTCGATCTCACCGACCCGGCGGCTACCGATGCGTTGCTCGCGGGAGTGATACCTGACGGCGTCATGCATCTCGCTGCCCAAAGCTTCGTGCCAGAATCGTTTCGCGATCCGGCCGGCACGTTTCGGGTCAACCTCATCGGGACGCTGCATCTTCTCCAGGGTCTTCAGCGCGCGGGTTTCAGCGGCAAGTTCGTGTTCGTGAGCACCGGCGACGTCTATGGCAACGTGCCAGATTCGGCATTGCCCATCGCCGAAGCCTGGCCAGCGGCCCCCCGCAATCCGTACGCAGTCAGCAAGCTCGCGGCAGAATTGCTATGCCAGCAGTGGGTTGCGACCGAAGGGATGGCGATCGTCATCGCCCGCCCGTTCAACCACATCGGCGCAGGGCAGAGCACGCGCTTCGTCGTTTCCGACTTCGCCCGGCAGGTGGTGGAGATCAGGCGCGGACGTCGGGAGCCGATCGTGAACGTCGGCGACATCGACGTGACCCGTGATTTCACCGACGTCGGCGATATCCTCCGCGGTTACCTCGCATTGCTCGAGGCCGGCGCGCCCGGCGAGCGCTACAACCTCTGCTCGGGGCGGGAGGTCTCGATCCGGGCCATCCTGGACCGCCTCGCCGCGCTGGCCGGGGTGAACGTGACCGCCCATCAGGACGCCGCGCGCGTCCGCCGCGCCGAGCAGCGACGCGTAGTCGGCGATCCTGAGAGAATGCGACGCGTCACCGGATGGACGGCCATGACGCCGCTCGATGCGTCCTTGACTGCTTTGCTCGATTACTGGGAAAGGGAACTCACTGATGGCTGAATCCGCGCTGATCACCGGCGTGACGGGGCAGGATGGCGCCTATCTCGCCAAGTGGCTGCTCGGTAAAGGTTACCGGGTGTTCGGGATGCTCGCGCGCCGGAGCAGCGATACGCTTTGGCGGCTCGCGGAACTGGACGTTCTCGACAAGGTCACGCTCGTCGACGGCGACCTGATCGATCTCACATCGATTTTGCGCGCGCTCGAGGCGAGCGAAGCCACCGAGGTCTACAACCTGGGGGCGCAGAGCTTCGTCGCGACATCCTGGCGACAACCCCTGCTCACTGCCAACGTGACGGGCATCGGCGCCCTGAACGTCCTCGAGGCGATCCGGATTCACGATCCCAAGATCCGCTTCTACCAGGCTTCGACGAGCGAGATGTTCGGACTGATCCAGGCCGAGCGCCAGGACGAAAAAACCCCTTTCTATCCACGCAGCCCCTACGGCGTCGCCAAGTTGTTCGCGCACTGGTCGACCGTGAACTATCGCGAGAGTTTCGGCATACACGCCTCGAGCGGCATCCTTTTCAACCACGAATCGCCGTTGCGGGGGATCGAGTTCGTGACTCGAAAAGTCACGGACGCGGCAGCCCGGATCAAGCTCGGCAAGCAGCGCGAGCTCAGACTCGGCAACATCGACGCCGAGCGCGACTGGGGCTTCGCGGGTGACTACGTCGAGGCGATGTGGCTGATGCTGCAGCAGCAACAACCCGATGACTACGTGGTCGCGACGGGCGTAACCACCAGCGTCCGCATGATGTGCGAGCTCGCGTTCGAGCACGTGGGCCTCCGCTACGAGGACCACGTCGTCGTCGATCCGAAGCTGTTTCGACCTGCGGAGGTCGATCGTCTGCTTGGTGATCCGGGCAAGGCCGCGCGCAAGCTAGGCTGGCAGGCGCATACCCGCCTGGCCGAGCTTATCGCGATGATGGTCGAGGCGGATCTGCGGCGCGTCGGTCGGGAATGAGTCCGGGGCCGATCTGCGCCCTTGCGCGGATCTCGGCCATCGCGAGGGCGGGATGTCTGAGCAACGGCTTGCCGTCGGGCTGAGCGCCAATGTGCTGGCCGGCAGGCCGGGTCTTGCCGAGCTCGACGGCATCGGAATCTATACCCGGTCGCTCGCAGGTTACTTGCCGGCGCAGGGCGTTGACGTGGTGCCGACCTACGCGCCCGACCTGCGTGGGGGCTTCGGGCCATCGAGCCGTCCTCCTGGCGGACTCGCCTTTGCCCAGCCGATTCCCAGCGCCATCGTCGCGTCCGTGCTGCTCGGGATGCCGATGGCGGGGGCGCGTGCCGTGCAGGCGGCGGTGCGTGTCTATCATGCGACGGATTACCTCGTTCCGCCGTTGCGCGGCACGCCGGTGGTGGCCACCGTCTACGATGCGATTGCGCAACGATGTCCACACTGGGCGACCCCGCGGTTGCGCCGGCTCAAGAACTGGATACGCCGACGCGGGTTGCAGCGCGCCGATGTGGTTCTGACCTTGACGCACTCCACTGTTCCGGAGATCGAGGAGTACTTCGGGATTCCGCGGTCGCGCATCAAGGTCGTTCCGCCGGGCGTCGACCGTTTCTGGTTCGAATCGCCGGAACCGGAGCAAATCCGCCAGACGCTCGAGCGCTGGGGACTGCAACCGGGGTTCCTGCTGTTCGTGGGCACGCTGCAGCCTCGCAAGAACGTTCGTGGCCTCCTGGCTGCCTACGACTGCCTGCCCGCGCCTACCCGAGCCGAGCGACCGCTGGTCATCGCTGGGCGGTATGGATGGGGGGATGCACCGCTGCTGGATGAACTCAAGCAGCGGGCCGCGGGAAACCGATGTCGCTGGCTCGAATACGTGGACCAGTCCACGCTCCGCGTGCTGTACGCCACGGCGGGAGTGCTGGTCTTTCCGTCGTTGGCCGAGGGCTTTGGCTTGCCCGTGCTGGAGGCGCTTGCCGCAGGGCTGCCAGTTGTGGCCTCTGCGCTGCCCCAGCTGCGGGAGGTCGGCGGCGCCGCAGTCTGCTACGCGGACGTAGGCAGCCGGGAGGCATTTGCCGAGGCCATCGAGCGAGTATTGCGAGGGTGCGCGCCATTACGGGTTGCCGAAGGCCGGCAGCGCGCCAGCGCGTTCACGTGGGAAGCGGCGGCCGCCGCGACAGCCGCGATCTACCGAGCGCTGGCCTGACAGGCCCGCCTTCCATTCCTTTCGGGAATTGTCTGCTCCGGGGCACGCGAGGCGATGCGGCGTCACACCGTTGCTGCCGTCAGTACGGCAGGCGAGAAAAGTGGCTCGCCATTCCCGGAGGGCGGCCGGCAGAGCGGTAGCGTAGTAGCGGTGCAGGTGTTCTCTCGCCCCGGGAGTTGACCGTCGCAAAAATATGTATGTATAATCGCGGTCTTCGCTGCCCAGCCCCAGCCGGTTCCGATCGGTCGGTAACTGGGCAGCCGGTTCTTTAAAAATCTGACAACCGATAGGTGTGGGTGCTGAGGTTTTGG
>JBDTWB010000143.1:0-10612 GCA_040006895.1 Casimicrobiaceae bacterium
GCCCCGGCCCCTCGCCCAGCCCGCGTCGCCCGCAGCTTCCTTGCGTTTCCGGGGTCAGACTCGCCTTCCCCGCGCAACTGCTTTCAGGCAACCGCTTTCGGGGTCAGACTCGCCTTCCCCGCGCGGAGATCTGCAACTGTCGCACCCATGCACGGCCTGGCTCACGCCTTGAGCCAGGCTCGACCGCATCATGGCCGCTTCATCCCAGGGAGGCCACGATGTCCAGAAAAAGCAGTGAGGCGCAGGGTCGCGCCGGTACCCCGCACACCCCCGCCCAAGCCTTCGATTTCAGGGTCGCACTGCGCCGCCCCGGCGTCGTGCCCGGCGAACCGGCGACGATCGAAGCGCTGGTTAGCCTGCAGGGTCCCGCCCGTCCGGCGGACGCCATGCCCCGGGAGCCTCTGACCCTGGCCCTGGTGATCGACCGCTCGGCCTCGATGGCCGGCACACCGCTCGACGAAGCCAAGCGGTGCGCACGCACCATCGTCGAGAGCCTCGGCCCGCGCGACCGCGCCGCGGTCGTCGCCTTCGACGACGAGGTCGAGGTGCTCGCACCTGTGCTCGGCGTGCACCAGCGTGCCAGCCTGCTGGCCGCCATCGATGCCATTGCAAGTGGCGGCAGCACCGATCTCCACGGCGGCTGGCAGAAGGGCGTACACCTCCTGCAGGCGGCCATGAATGGGGTCGGGGTGCACCGCGTCATCCTGCTCTCGGACGGCGGGGCGAACGTCGGTGAGACCGACCTGGAATCGATCGCCTCGGCATGCCGCGATGCCGCGCGTGGCTGTATCTCGACCTCGACCTATGGCCTCGGCCGGAACTTCACCGAAGACCTGATGCTGGCCATGGCCAAGAGCGGGCGCGGCAATGCCTATTACGGCCAGACGGCGCGGGATCTCGCCGAGCCCTTCCAGGCCGAATTCGCCCTGCTCACCAGCCTTTGCGCACGAGGGTTGGTGCTCAAGGTCAATGCCCCGGCGGACGTGGAGGTGCGACTGCGCAACGACTACGAACCGGCCGATGGCGAGGCACGCGCCTGGAAACTCCCTGACCTCGCGTATGACGCCGAAGCCTGGGCGTGGGTGGAGCTGCGGGTGCCGGGCAACGTGCTCGGCGAGTTCGAGGGCGAGGTCCAGCTGCCGATCACCGTATCGGCCAAGGCGGCGGGCCCGGGCAGCACTCCGCTGTTTTTCATGACTGCCGTGCCACCGCTTGCGGCGCTGTCGGCCGACGACCTGGCCACCGCCCCCCTTGACGCCCGCCTCGAGCAACGTCGCGACGAGCTCGAGGCGGGCGACACCCTGGACGCGGTGCGTTCGCTCATCGCTGCCGACCGCTGGCCGGATGCGCTCGCCGCCGTCGAGAAGGCGCAGGCGCGGTTCGCCGCGCACCCTTGGTGCGCGAGCGTCCTGGCGACGATGCAGAAGTTGGTGGCCAATCGCGATGCTTTCGGGGCCAAGGAGGCGCTCTACGCCCGCGACAACCTGCGCCGGCGCCTCACCGCCCGCGACGAGGTCCGGTTATGCCTGGCCGAGGAGCAGGATGCTCCGGCCTTTCTCCGCCGCAAGGCCGAGCAGGGGCGGGGTCAGCCGCGCAGCTGACCCACTCATGTAGGCGACAAGGTGTTTTGGGGGGCGCAGCTTGACGCGCCTCGCCTGCAACTGGCACGCTCTGCCGGTCGGAGGTCGGCTATGGATATCTACACACACCACGCGCGTGCCCGGATGCAACAGCGCGGCATTTCTGCCGCGGCGATCGACTGCCTCCTGCGCTACGGTACCGAGCAGTACGACCGGCACGGCGGCGTGGTGCTGTTCTTCGACAAGGCCGCGCGGCGGCGCATCCTGCGCGACCAGCGGCTCTCCCCGGTCGAAATGGAACGGATCCAGGGGGTGTATGCGGTGGTGTCGCACGCGGGTTCGGTGGTGACCACGGGCCACCGCCGGCGCCGGGTGCGCCGCCACTGATCGATGGATCGTACCGAGCGCTTCTACCTCATCGAGCGGTTGCTGCACCAGCGCAAACTCGTCACCCGGGACGAATTCCTGCGCGCCCTCGGCGTCTCCCTCGCCACCTTCAAGCGCGACCTCGAGTACCTGCGCGACCGGCTGCACGCGCCGATCGCTTGGAATGCCGACCGGGCAGGCTACGAGTTCGGGACCCCCGACGGGGTGAGCCCGGCATTCGAGCTTCCCGGCCTGTGGTTCAACCAGTCCGAGATCTACGCCCTGCTCACCATGCAGCAGCTCCTCGCCGATCTGGAGCCCGGCTTGCTGGCCGCGCATGTCGCCCCCCTCAAGGCACGGCTCGCGATGCTGCTCGAAGAGGGCGACGTGGCGGCAGCCGAGGTCAACCAGCGAATCCGCATCATCCGGCAATCGGCGCGGCGGCTGCAGAACGGCATGTTCGAGACCATTGCCGGCGCTGTGCTGCGCCGCCGTCGCGTGCACATCCGCTACCTGGCCCGCGGCAACGGTGACTCCACCGAGCGGGTCATCTCGCCCCAGCGCCTCGTGCATTACCGGGACAACTGGTACGTCGACGCCTGGTGCCACCTGCGCGAGGACTTGCGGCGCTTCTCGGTGGACGCGATCGCCGTCGCGGACGTGCTGCCCGACAAGGCGAAGGCCATCGACCTGAAGACGGTCGAGCGCCGGCTGGCGAGCGGCTACGGGATCTTCTCCGGCGAAGCGACCGAATGGGCCGCATTGCGCTTCAGCCCTGCCCGCGCGCGCTGGGTCGCGCACGAAGTCTGGCATCCGGAGCAGCGCTCCCGTATCGAAGCCGATGGCGCGTATGTGCTCGAAGTCCCCTTCTCCGATCCGCGGGAGCTCGTGATGGACGTGCTGAAGTATGGCGCGGACGTCGAGGTGCTCGGTCCGAGCGGCTTGCGCGAGCTGGTCGATGGGGAGGTGACGAAGCTGGCAGCGGCGCGGGTGCGCCCGCGCGCGCGTGCTGGAACCCCGGCGACTTCCTAGGCGAGAGGGGTTTACGCCCAATCCATAGCGCGGATGCGAGCACCCATGTCGCCGCCGCCCGCGAGAAAATAACAGCGTGGTTGCCGCGCGGGCCTGTCTCGCACTTCACGCGACGGGACCGCCCCGATCGAGGCCGCGGACCAAGCGGTCCTGCGGGAACCATGCGCAGGAGCTCCGAGCCGGATCCGATTCAAGAATGCACGCCTGGCTGCCGAGATAGTGACGACAGGTCTCGTGATGCACACCCAGAACGCCACTGCCACTCCATCGAAGGTCGGCCTCGCCCGGTCAATAGCGCGTCTGCCCGTTCGCGTGAACGAATCGCTCTCGCGCGGGCTGGCGGATCGCTTTCTCGACGTGCTCGCCCAGCAGGGTGACCGTTACCGCACCGGTTTGCGGGATCTGCCGTGGCACCCACCTTCGAACAAGAAAGCGATCGGCCGGATCCGGCAGACCTTCATTCAGCTCGGCGAACGGACCAATCTCATCCAGGTGATCGGCTCGACTGCCAACGCCCGCCAGGTCACGGTGTGCCAGTTCGTGCCGCACGTGCTGGGAGCCGGCTCCGGTCGGGCGGCGCCCTTGCGCTTCGTCCTCAACCAGTTCGTGATCTCCCGACACGGCATCGGGACAGGACCCGACTGCGGCGTGGCCCTCGCGGCCACCGAGCATGCGGTCGAGCGCCTGTTTCTGCGGCTGAACACCCTCGATCTCGGCGCCGTGGTCGGCGAGCTGCAGGATGCGATGCTCCTGGCGCTGCCGCTGTGGACCGTCGGACTGAGTCTGCGGCTGCGACAGGTGGCACTGCCGACGTCGAGCGGGGCATTTCTGTGCGACCTGGATCCGGACCGTCCCTACCTGCGAGCCAAGACCTGGATCGCCAACCCGCAGATGAGCCTGCGGTGGCGCCGGGTGGTCAATGCCGTCGATTCGGCCGTGGGATCTGCCGGTGGCCCAACGGCGCTCGCCGAGGTGCTGGGCGTCGGTATCAGCCAGTCGCTCGACGATGAGGGCGCGCGCGTGTTCGCCCTGCTGGCCGAGGCACTGGCGAGCCATCCCTGGCTGCGCAACCCCTATGTCCCACGGGTCGACATCGTCGGCGACGCCTGGAAGCGCTACGCGAACGACGCCTAGGCGGAAGCCGGGTCCCTGGGCTGCAGGAGCGCACGATACGGGCGGCGCGGAAGCATCGGCACCGGTCCATTCCGCTCGCGCGCCTCCGCGCGCCCCGATCCGGCACCTGTAAGCACAGCAACCGATGTCTCGCCGCGACTTGTTGCTCGACTTTTGTCAACGGGACGTAAGTTTCGCGCAGCGAAGCAAGGCCTCTGTCAGGGAACCATCGCTCACTCGTTCTTGACTCCCCCGCCGCCCACTGCTAGCGTCGTCGGTACTGTCGACAGGGGAGCGCGATGAAGGGAACCACAGGTTTCTTGCGTACCGCCGCTCGTCGATGTTTAGCTGGCGCATTGGTGGTTGCCTCGGCGCTCGCGGTCAACGCTGCCCACGCGGCACCGTTCGCGTACGTTCCCAACGCCTTCTCCGGGAACGTCTCCGTCATCGATATTGCGACCGATGCGGTGATCGCGACGATTCCCGTCGGGACGACACCGCGCGGTGCCGGCTTCACCCCGGATGGCACGCGTGTCTACGTGACCAATCAAGGCGCCGACACGGTTTCAGCCATCAGCACGGCCACCAATACCGTGGTCGCGACGATTCCCGTGCCGACACAGCCGATCGGTGCGGTGGTCACGCCCGATGGAACCCGGGTCTACGTGGGCAGCGGCATCACGGTCACGGTGATCAGCACCGCCACCAACACCGTGCTCGCGACGATACCGATCTCCTCGGGCTCCTTCATTTACGGGATCGCAATCACCCCCGACGGGTCGCGGGTGTATGTCGCCGATCTTTTCACCAACAACATCTGGGTGATCAGCACGGCGACGAACACCGTGGTCGCCACGATCGCTCTCGCCACGACGGCATCTACCGGTATCGCGGTCACCCCGGATGGCAGCCGTGTCTACGTCGCGAATTTCAATGGCAACAGCGTTTCGGTCATCGACACGGCGACGAATACGGTCACCGCCACGGTGCCGCTCAGTGCCGGCGCTGCGCCGGAAGGCATCGCGATCACTCCGGACGGCACACGGGTTTATGTCGCGAACAATGGCCCGAACCAGGTGAGCATAATCAGCACCGCAACCAATACCGTGACAGGGAACGTGCCGGTCGGATTGGGTCCTGCCGGTCTTGCGGTGACGCCCGACGGGGCGCGTGTCTATGTCGCGAATTCGGTCGGCAACAGCGTCTCGGTCATTGCGACGGCCACCAATTCGGTGACGGCGACGGTGCCCGTCGGCTCCTTCCCCGTGGGGATTGGCCTGTTCATCACGCCGGGTTCCGGCGTTGTAGTGGCAACGCCGACCATCACCACGCCCTCCCCGCTTCCTGGGACCACAGTGGGTGCGGGATTTAGCCAGACGTTCTCGGCGACCGGTGGCACGCCCCCCTATACCAGCTGGATCGTCGTGACCGGCGCGGTTCCTGCGGGATTGACGCTCAACCCAAGTACGGGCGTGCTGAGTGGTACGCCAACAGCCAGCGGCCTGTCGACCTTCACGCTACAGGTCACCGACAGCGCGGCTGCCACCGCATCCAAGTCCTTCTCGTTGAACGTCAGCAGCGTGCCCGGGCCGGCGGCGACCAACCACAGCATACCGACCCTCGGCGAGTGGGCTTTGTACAGCCTCATGCTCCTGATCGCAGCATTCGGCGCACGCCGACTGGGCCGCGCTGATCGCGCCTCCACGCGTCGTCACTGAATCGCCGCCTGGCTGACCTGAGTGAAACTTCTCAGGCTTCGACTTCAGGGGTGGCGGTGTCATGCCCGGGTCACGGTCGCCGACGACCCGTGATCGACCCGGGTGCCCGCATCGGGGACGGATCGAGACCGCACGCAAGCCATCCGCGTAAACGCCGGCACGAGCTCCATCACCGTCAGCGGGTCTTGAGCGACACGAGGTCCACGGCCACGGACGCGGCGCCGTCGCTCACCAGCACGTGACCTTCCTGGATCGTCACCTGCAGCCGGATCGACCGATCGGCGAATGCGGCGAGTGCCCGGCTCGCGTCGAGCGGCACCTCGAGCACCGACAGCTGCGCCTGCCGCTCCAGCCTGTCGCGCGCTCCCTGCCACCAGAGTTGCACCGCCCGGCCGCCGTACGCCAGCACGTCGACCTCGCGGGACCGGCCGCACGCCTTGCGCAGCTCGCGCTCGTCGGGAAGGCCGACTTCGATCCAGGTCTCGATCGTTCCGGTCAAGTCGCGCCGCCACAGGTCGGGCTCGTCCTCCGCGCTCAGGCCGCGACCGAACTGCAGGACCTCGTCGGCATGCAGGGCAAATGCCAGCACTCGCACCATCATGCGCTCGTCGGTTTCCGAAGGATGCCGGGCGACGGTGAGATCGTAGTCCTGGTAGTGGCCGCGATCGATGTCGGCGACAGCCAGGGCGACCTTGCAGATGGTGGACTTGAGGGCCACGGGGCTAGCGCATCAGGAGAATCAGTCGCGCTCGGCCAAGCGCAGCTGGCGGGCCGCTTCCTCGTGCCGCGCCGCGTCGATCTCGCGCATCACCCCGGCGAGGTCGACCGGGGTCTCGTCGCGCCGGAAGCGACCGGTAAGCGCCACGTCCGGGTGCAGCGCCCCCGAGGCATACAACGCCCAGATCTCCTTGCCGTAGTCGGTGGCGGCGAGCTGCGGCGCGAAGCGGCCGAAGAACCGACGCAGATTGTCGACGTCGCGCACCAGCATGCGGGGCGCGTGGTTGTTGCCTGCGGCATCCACCGCCTGCGGCAGATCGATGATCACCGGACCGTCGGCGGCGAGCAGGATGTTGAACTCGCTCAGGTCGCCGTGGATGATCCCGGCGCACAGCATGCGCACGACTTCGCGCAGCAGGCGTTGGTGCAGGTCGAGTGCGACAGCCGGGGTGAAATCGAGATCGTTGAGCCGCGGCGCCGCCTCGCCGGCGGCATCGACCACGAGCTCCATCAGCAGCACACCGGCGTGGAAGCTGTCCGGCCGCGGCACCCGCACCCCTGCCGCCGCGAGGCGATACAGCGCCGCCACCTCGGCGCTCTGCCAGGCCTCTTCCTGCACCTCGCGGCCGTAGCGGGTGCGTTTGGCCATGGCGCGGGCCTGGCGGCTGTTCTTGGTCTTGCGGTTCTCGGTGTAATCGACGGCCTGCCGGAAGCTGCGCTTGTCGGCCTCCTTGTATACCTTGGCACATCGCACCTCCGCGCCCAGGCGCACGACGAACACCATCGCCTCCTTGCCACTCATGAGTTGACGGACGACCGTGTCGATCACCCCGTCGTCGACGAGGGGCTGCAGGCGGCTGGGAACACGCATCGGCCGCAATATACGCGGTCGCCGCGCGCCGCCCGCCGCTGCCTCCGGCTGCCGCACGCCTGAGGCGTGGCCTTGCTCTCGCCCATGGCGGCCGAAAGGACCATCCTGGGCCGGCCGAGGCACCCCTGTCGCGTCGCATCTCCGGGGCCCGTTCGGTAGCCGAGGGCCGGCGCGGACGACCGGCTTGCCGCTCGCCCGGGACGCCGGGACGATGTGTCCCACACCGCACAGGCCGTGGCGAATTGCCCACAAGCCATTGACTTACAGGACAATCGGGCGGGTCGCCGCTTGTGCTGGCGGCGCCCTTGCGGCAGGATCATCGGCCCGGCCTCTCGAAAGAGGTCATCGGAGACCCGCCATGGCTGCACGCTCGCTCGCATCACTGACCGTCACCTTCGGACTGGTGTCCATCCCCGTGCGGCTCTACGCCGCGACCCAGGCCAGCGCCGGCATCTCCTTCAACCTCCTTCACAAGGACTGCGGGTCCCGCCTGAAGCAGCAGTACATCTGTGCCAAGGAAGGCGTGATAGTCGAGCGGACCGACATGGTCAAGGGTTACGAGTTCGCCAAGGATCAATACGTGGTCTTCACCCCCGACGAGCTGAAGGAGATGGAGGAAAAGGGTACGCAGAGCGTCGAGATCAGCGAATTCGTGCCGGCGTCGAGCATCGATCCCGTCTTCTACGACAAGGCGTATTTCCTGGGACCGGACAAGGGCGGGGCCAAGCCGTACGCGTTACTCGCCGAGAGCATGCGCCAGACCGGGCAGACGGCGGTCGGCCGCTACGCCGCACGCGGCAAGCAATACATCGTGCAACTGCGCGCGGTGCCGGGTGGCATCGTCATGCAGCAGCTGCTCTACGGCCCGGAGGTGCGCTCGATCGAGGACGTGGAGATCGCCGAGGCGCCGGTCAAGGACGCCGAGCTCAGCCTCGCCAAGCAGCTCATCGGCCAGATTTCCTCGGAGCGATTCGACCCGACCCACTACGAGGACCAGGTGAAGCAGCGCATCGAGGCGGCTGTGCAGCAAAAGGTCGAAGGCCAGGAAATCGCGATCTCGCCAGCCGAGCCGCAGGCGAACGCCCAAGTGATCGACCTCATCGAGGCCCTGCGCGCCAGCCTCGACAAGACAGGCGCCAAGCGCGGCAAGGCCAAGGCCGCCGCCGCGCCCGAAGCGGCCGAAGCGCCTGCACAGGCCAAGGCGGTCGCACGCAAGCCTGTCAAAAAGGTGGCGGCCGAGGCTCCGGTGGAGACGCGGCGACGCGCCGGCAAACGCTAGTCGCATGTCGCAGCCTCTCTGGAACGTGAGCCGGTGAGCGACGGCTATTCGGTACGCGACGTCACCAGGCTGCTTGGACTCTCGCGCTCCATCGTGACCGGCTTCATTCGCGCCGGCATCGTCGCGCCCGCGCGCGGGCGACGCGGCGAATACCGCTTCAGCTTTCCCGACCTCGTGGTGCTGCGCAGCGCCCAGGCGCTCACCGACGCGCATGTGCCGCCGGCGCGGATCGTGCGCTCGCTGCGACGGCTGCGTGCGCGGCTGCCGGACGCGGTACCCCTCAATGGCTTGCGGGTCGAGGCCGTCGGCGATACCGTGGTCGTGACCGAAGGCAGCGCCCAATGGCAGCCGGACGACGGCCAGTACGTGCTCCGGTTCGGCGTTACACCTGCGAGCAGCGGCATTTCGTTTTTCGACGCGTCCCCGCCGCGGCGGGCAGAACCCGCGACCGACTGGTTCGCGCGCGCCCTCGAACTGGAACGCGCGGATACCAGGGCTGCCTGCGAGGCGTACCGCAACGCGTTGCGCGACGATCCCCGGCACCTCGATGCCTACATCAACCTCGGGGTGTGCCTGGCCAACGACGGGCAGGCGGCGGCAGCCGAGCAGGTGTACCGCGACGGCCTGGCGCATTGCGGCATCGACGGCGCGCTGCTTTTCAACCTGGCGGTGCTGCTGGAGGATGGCGGGCGCTACGACGACGCCGTGGCGACCTATCGCGCCGCCGTCGTGCAGGCACCCGAACTGGCCGACGCCCACTACAATCTGGCGCTGCTTTGCGAGCAGCGCGGCCTGCGCCAGGAGGCACTTCGCCACCTGCAGGCGTACCGCAAGCTGCAACACCGATCGAACTGACTTAGAACCTTCCGAAGGCCCAAGCGGCCCCGGAACGAGGAGAGCTGCATGCAGCAATGGTTGGCGGCAGCCGCAATGGCCCTTGTGGCGTCGGTAACGAGTTTCGGGGCGCTCGCCCAGTCGTATCCCAGCAAGCCCATCCGGCTGATCGTCGGTTTCCCGCCGGGCGGTGGCATCGATTTCACCGCGCGCGTACTTGCTCCCCACCTGTCGGAGTTCCTCGGCCAGCAGGTGGTGGTCGAGAACCGCGCCGGCGCCGCCGGGGTGATCGCCGCCGGCGAGGTGGCGCGTGCCGCACCCGACGGCTACACCCTCATCATCGCCAACATCGGCCCCTTCGCGCTCGCGCCGAACATGATGACCAAGCGTCCGTACGATCCGGTGCGCGACTTCACGCCGATCGGCCAGGTCGTGTCGACCTACTTCGTCGCGGTCGTGCCGGCGAATCACCCGGCGCGGGACATGAAGAGCTTCATCGAGTGGGCCAAGGCCAATGACGGCAAGGTCAACTATGCGTCCGGCGGCAATGGCTCCATCACCCACCTCAACGGCGAACTGGTGAACCAGGTGGCCGGGCTTCACATGACCCACGTGCCGTACAAGGGCTCGGCCCCGGCGCTGACCGACCTCATGGCCGGCCAGACGCACCTCCTGATCGACGTCGGCAACGTGCTCACCCCGCAGGTCAAGGCAGGCAAGCTCAAGGCGATCGCCGTGACCAGCCCCGAGCGCAGCGCGGTACTGCCCGACGTGGCGACCATGCGGGAGCAGGGCTACCGGCCCCTCGAGACCGCCGGCTGGCAGGGCTTGGTCGGTCCCCCGGGGATGCCGAGGGAGATCGTCGCCAAGCTCGCCGACGCGCTGGCCAAGACACTCGGCAAGGCGGATGTGCAGCAGAAATTCGCCGAGGCGGGCACGCCGGTGGCCGTTCGCGGGCCGGCGGAGTTCGGCGAGTTCGTTCGCGCCGAGAACGAACGCTGGATCCCGGTGATCAAGGCGTCGGGCGCGACGATCGAATAGCCCGAACGCGCAGTCGTGCGGGTCCGATGAAGGGGTCCGATGAAGGGGTCCGATGAAGGGG
>JBDTWB010000144.1:0-10438 GCA_040006895.1 Casimicrobiaceae bacterium
TCGAGGGGGAGCGCAAGCGGGTGCAGGCGTACGAGGGCGTGGTCATCGCCAAGCGTAACCGCGGCCTCAACTCGTCGTTCGTGGTACGCAAGATTTCCAGTGGCGAGGGCGTGGAGCGGACTTTCCAGACCTATTCGCCGGCCATCGCCAGCATCGAGGTGAAGCGCAAAGGCGACGTCCGCCGGGCCAAGCTTTATTACCTGCGCGATCGCTCGGGCAAGTCGGCGCGGATTCGCGAGAAGCTGGTGTCGCGCGACAAGGCGGCTGCGGCCAAGGCCAGCGCTGCCACCCCCGCGCCGGAACAAAGCGGCGATTAGGTCATCACACGGGCACGCACGGCGGTTCAAACCGTCCATTTCCGCCGAAAAAGGGCAGCCCGCGTGGCTGCCCTTTTTTGTCGCTGCGCGGATGTGACTGATTTCGCAACACCGCATCGCGCCTCGGGATCGGTGTGGTTCTTGCTGCTTGCCGGACCATGACTTTTCGTCGAACATGCTCCGGCGTCTTGCATAGACCGTCGTTGGCCTCATGAGAGCCTCCCTGTACGAAGCGCTGGGCATTCCGCAGACCGCGTCGGACGAGAAGGTTCGGGCAGCCCTGCGCGCCCAGATCCGCAAGTATTACGGCAAGACCCGCGACGGCCAGGGCAATGTCGAGGAAGCGCTGCGCTTCATCAATCACGCGAGCCGAATCCTGTCGGATCGCGAGCGACGTGCCGAGTACGACCGCCAGCTCGCGTTGTCCGACGGCTCGACGGAGCAGCGCATCGCCCACGTGGTGAGCAATGCGGTCGGGGATGCGGGATTCGAGCACACCGACATCGGTCCGGCGACGCCTGTCGTGGCGATGGACGAATCGCTCGAGACCGCATTGGACGCCGAAGTGCCGGTCCCCGAGGCGCGCATTCCCCATCACCCTGGTCTCACCGAGCGCGTCGCCGCGTTCGGTCGCTCCACGCTTGTCACCCTGGTGGTATGCGTGCTCTTCGCGGGCCTGATCGGCGCCGCGATCGTGTACGTGACGCCCGCGGATGCCGTGGCGGTCGCGAAACAGGTGCTGGTCTGGATCACTCTCACCCTGCTGGCGCTGGCCGCGGTGTATGGCGTCGTGCACGGACTCGCGTGGAAACGGCGCCGGCGCGGTCTGCTGCCGCGGGCGCAACTGCCACACACCGATCTCGCCATCCTCAACTGGCGTCGCGAACGGAGCATCTTCCTGGGCGCGGATCAGCCCCAGGAGGATGCGAGCTGGATCTTTCAGCTGCGCATGGCCGAGCTCGAGCGTGCCAAGGCGGGACGCACGAGCGAGCCGCGGCCGTGGCGTCGCCTGGCCGCTCGGGTGTTCGACTACGCCACGTGGGGACTGGTGCTCGCCTTGCTGCTGTCGGAGTTGCGCGGCGTGGATGCGATCCCGGACGAGATCACCTATTGGCTGGCGCATCCGCTGATCGCCCCGATCCTGATCACCCTGACCTGGGTGCCCATCGAGGCACTGCTGCTCGCGTCATTGCAGAGCACGCCCGGCAAGTGGCTGTTCGGTTGCTACGTGCAATTCTCGATCTCCGATGCCTACGCGCGGCGCGATCCCCAGTCGCAGCTGCGGCGGGCGCTGCGTCGCGCCTGGCGGGTGTGGTGGCAGGGCATGGGAGGTGGCGTGCCGCTGGTGGCGCCCATCATGGTGGCGCTGTCGTACGAAGCGCTTACCCAGCATCGCGAGACGGCATGGGACGCGGCATACGACTGCCTCGTCACCCATGGACCGCCGGGACTGCTCAATACGGCCACCGGGCTGGGCGGTCTGGTGGCGATGCTATGGCTCTACGGTGTCGCCTGGCATCAGCCCATGGGCGATTCCCTCGCTCGCGCGCAGCGGCTCGTCATGGCCAGCATGCCATCGACGCCGGACCTGTTGGAGCAGGGAAGGGCCGGCGGCGACCGCCTGATCGAGAGCCTGCGCAGCGGCATGACTGCCGGGCGCATCGCGAGCGGCGAGAATACGGGCGGCGAGAACGCGGCCAGGACCAGCCGCCGGGCAGCCCCGCCGCCTGCCGGCGGACCGGTCGATGCCGCATTGGACAGCGAACTCGAAGCGCGGCGCTCCCGGATCGAGGCCCTCAAGATCGAAGGGCCGCGCATGTTGCGCGCGGGCAACTGGCGGCGCGCCGCCGAGTTGTGCAGTGCGTGGGCCGACCTCGACCTGCGCAACGTCGATGCGCTGCGCTGCAAAGGGGAGGCCCTGCAGGGCCAGGGTTATCACCAGCAGGCGCTCACCGCGCTGCGCCGCGCCAAGCAACTCGATCCGGACGATCGCCGCATCGAGGCTCTTATAGAGCGCAGCCACAAAGGCATCGTCGCGGACTTCATCGGCCGCTACCGCAACTAGCTCGCCAGCCCGCCGGCAGCCTGCAGCACCCCAATCCAGAGCGGCAGGGTGCCGGCCACGGTTACGGTGCCGATCGAGATCAGCAACGCGACCGGAGCGCCGACGCCGTTCATCTGCATCGCGAGGATGTAGGCCGAAGGTGCTGTCGGCATTGCCGCCAACAGGACCGCAACCGTGCGCTCGGTCGCCGGCAGGTCGGCGACGACCGCGAGTCCCAGGGCGAGCGCAGGCAGCACTACGCGGCCCCAACGCCTCGATGCGCACGACCCCGCAGGCGCCGCGAGCGCGAGCACGGGTAACCTGCCCGATTCGGCCATGGCGTTACCGGCACTGCCCCCTGGTGAGGTGCCTGCCGCCATCGAGCAGCGCGCTCGAGCCATGGCCAGGCAGGACACTGCGCGCGTCGCTAGCCGTCCGCCTGGCCGGTCGCGCCGGGCGCCCCGCCCTCGCTCTCGCCCGCCTCGATCTCGCGCCGTACCGCGTCCATGTCGAGCTCGCGCGCGGCGGTGAGCACCTGCTCGAGCGAACCGGCCGACAGGGCCCCGGCCTGGGAGAAGATCACGACGTTGTCGCGGAAGATCATCAGCGTCGGAATCGAACGGATGTTGAAATGCCCGGCGAGTGCCTGCTCGTCCTCGGTATTGACCTTGGCGAACAACACGTCGGGATGGCGCTTGGCGGCTTCGGTGAACACCGGCGCGAAGGCGCGGCACGGGGCACACCAGGGCGCCCAGAAATCGATGATCGCGAACCGATGGTCGGGAATGATCTGGCCGAAGCGCTCGCTGTCGAGCTCGATGACCTCGCCTGCGGAAGGTGCTGCGGGGGACATGGCGGTGTCGGGCATGGCGGCTTCCTGGCGGAGGGTCACTTGCGCTTCATCAAGAAAAAGAACGCGCCATCGCGCTCGCCGTGCTCGATCAACTCGTTGCCGGTCTGTCGGGCGAACGCCTGGAAATCACGGACCGAGGCCGGGTCGGTGGCGAGCACGCCGATGATCTGGCCGGATGCCATGTCGTTCAGCGCTTTCTTAGTACGCAGGATGGGCAGGGGGCAGTTGAGGCCCCTGGCGTCGATCTCGCGGTCTGGCTGTTGCATGAAGGCTCCTGAGGGTCGCGCCGGCAGGCACGGTCGCGGCTGAGGCCACGATTTTAGCAGCCCGGGCACGCTGCCGAGCCGCGACCCCTCACCCGCGGATGCGCCGCACGAGGCTGGTAGTGGAGCGCTGATGGGCGAACGGAATGGCGACGAATCGGCCGCCGGCGGCGACGACTTCCGTGGCGCCGACCGTGGTATCCCGGTCGTAGTCGCCACCTTTCACCAGCACGTCCGGCATGACCGCCAGGATGAGCGCGTGCGGCGTGTCCTCGTCGAACGCCACCACGAGGTCGACCGCCGCGAGTGCCGCGAGCACGGCCATGCGGTCGTCGAGACTGTTGAGGGGCCGGTCGTCCCCCTTGCCAAGGCGACGAGCCGACGCGTCGGTATTGACCGCCACGACCAGCGCCGCACCCAGCTGGCGGGCCGCATCGAGATATGTGACGTGCCCCCGGTGCAGCAGGTCGAAGACGCCGTTGGTGAACACCAGGGGGCGGGGCAGTGCCGCGATGCGCACCAGCGCCTCGTCGGCCGCGGTGATCTTCGCCTCGAAGCGGCAAGGAGACGAAGGCGTGCCGGCGTTGGTCATGGCCGAACAACGCGCGTGCCGGATGCGCCCGCGCACTGCACGGGACGCGCCGCGGCCGCGGGGATCGATCCTGTCACGGGTCAGCACTCGGTGCGGGGCTCGGGACTGGACGTACGGAAGCTCTGGACTAGACGTACTCGAACACGCGCACCACGCGGCGCACGCCCGAGGTCTGCGCAGCCAGCCGGGCGGCAGCATCGGCTTCGGTGCGATTGACGATTCCCATGAGGTACACCACCCCGCGCTCGGTCACGACCTTCACCTGGTAAGGCGCGAACTCGTTCGCCTCCACGAACCGCGCCTTCACCTTGGAAGTGATCAACGTGTCGTTGGAGCGATCGCCGAGCGAGGTCGTCTGGGCGACGACGAGCTCGTTCTGGACACTCTTGACGCGGTCGGTGCCGCGGGCGATGTTGGCGACGCTTTCCCTGGCGCGCTCGTCGGGGACCTCGCCGGTAAGCAGCACCGTGCCGCTGTAGCTCGTCACGTTGAGGTGGACGTTCGTGCCGTGATTGGCCCGCACGGCATTGGCGATCTTGAGCTCGATCGTTTCGTCGTCGATCTGCGCGCCGGCCGAGCGCCGGTCCGCCGCGACCAGCGCGCCGCCACCGATGGCGGCGACGGCGAGAACCGGCACGCACCCGGAAATAAGCGGGCCGGTCGTGGCCGCGGTGGCGGCGAGGGCGAGCGGCAGTACGATGGCGCGGAACTTCATGTTTCGTCTCCCAGGAGGGTGATGTCGATCGCGTCGCACAGGCAATGGATCGCAAGCAGGTGCACTTCCTGGATGCGGGCCGTGCGCTCGTGCGGCACGCAGATGTTGACGTCGCCGGCGCGCAGCATTGCCCCGATCCGGCCGCCGTCGCGGCCGGTCAAGGCGACGATGCGCATGTCGCGGTCGTGTGCGGCCTCGACCGCGGCCACCACGTTGGCGGAATTACCGGAGGTCGAGATGGCGAGCAGGACGTCGCCGCGGGCGCCTAGGGCGCGCACCTGCTTGGCGAATACCTGCTCGAAGGCGTAGTCGTTGGCGACGGCGGTCAGGAGCGAGGTATCCGTCGCGAGCGATATCGCCGGTAGCTCCGGCCGCTCGCGCTCGAACCGGCCGACGAGCTCGGCCGCGAAGTGTTGGGCGTCGGAGGCCGAGCCGCCGTTTCCGCAGGCCAGGATCTTGCCGTCGGCGAGCAGGCACGTGGTGAACGCATCCGCGCCGCGGACGATCAGCGGGGTGAGCACGTCGGCGGCGTCGCGTTTCAGTTGCGCGCTGTCGGCGAAGTGCTGGCGAATGCGGGGGGCTAGATCCATCGAAGGTTCGTGACGTACGCGGGGGATTGTAGCAAGAAGGGGCTGGGTGGCCCGGCCACCTACGTCGAAATGACGTCCCGCAACCACTCGATCCGTCCGCTGCCCAGGTCGTCGAGGAGAATGGCATCGAAGCGGCACGGCGGCGCCACGGGCAATGCGGCAAGGTAGTGCTCGGCAGCGGCGATCAGCCGGGCGCGCTTGCGGGCGGTGATGCTCGCGGCCGCGCCGCCGAACTGCGCGCTGCGGCGCAACCGCACCTCGACGAACACCAGCGTGGCGCCGTCGCGAACGATGAGGTCGATCTCGCCGCGGCGCGTCTTCCAGTTGCGCGCGACCACGGCGAGCCCGCGGGCACCGAGATAACGCGCGGCGAGCGCTTCGGCGGCGGCGCCCGTGGCGGCAGCACCGGAGGCGGCCACGTCAGGGACGGTCGTCCGGCACCACCTGTCCCGCCTCGAAGCGCATGAGCCGGCCGGCGCGGACGATGTGGTGGCCGGGCGCGAGCACGAGCTGGCCGGTCGCGCCTTGCAGCTCGAGACGCTGGGGCGGGCCGCGCTCGAACGCGAGCGCGACGTGCAAGGCGTCGTAGCCGAGGGCATAGAGACGCTCGAGCGTCGGGTTGGCGAATTCCTGACGCGGTACGCCGGCGAGCTCCGGTGCGTCCGGGGTGCCGACGAGCGGGACCTCGACGAACCGGATGCCGTCGAGGTCGCGCAGCATCGCCGTCGGCTGGCGATCGTGAACCTGGCTGCTCGCGTAGACCTTGACCTGTGGCAGGTAAGGCTTCACCAGCGCGGCGTCGCTGCCGCCTCCGGCGAGCAGGACGGCATCCACGCGGTTGCGGCCGAGCTCGGTGCGCAGCACTGCGAGGGATTCGGGGTCGCGCACCAGTCGGAACGTCGACGGCCGACCTCCGCCCTGGGCCAGCCACTCGTCCGTGAAGCTCGCCGCGAAGCGTTGCTGCAGGGGCGATTCGGCGGCGACGATGCCCACATCGCGCACTCCGTCGGCCTGCATGGTCCGCGCGATCTGCCGCGCTTCGCCTTCCACGGACAGCGCGAAGCTGTAGAGCGGCGTGGGCAGCGCAACGGCGTCGTCGAGCTGGTTGAGCGCAATCGTCCAGGGCAGCGCGATGCCGGCCGACGCGACCGCCTTCAGATCGTCGCGCAACAGCGGTCCGACGATCACGGTTGCGCCTTCGCGCCACGCCTTGTCCATCGCCGGGAGCACGCCGCCGTCGCCGTGTGGGATGATGGTCACCGGTGCCTTGGCGAGCTTCGCTGCGGCGCTGAAGCCCGCGGCGACCGCCTCGGCAGCCGGACCGAACGTCGGTGACTGGAGCGGCAGGACCAATGCGATCCGCGTAGGTAGCCGGCGCGTCTCGGGAAACTGGGGCAGTTCGCCCAGCGGCAGCGGTGCGCCGAACGGCAGGGGCGCCATCAGTGCCGGCGGCGCGGCCGCGCCGGGATCGTTCTGCGCGGCATCGGCCGCAAGCCCGGGGGCAGGCTGGCCGATGGGCGGCGCCGTCGGCGCCAACGGCAGCGTGGTAACCGCCGAGGCGCTTTCGGCAGGCGGCGCGGGCAGCAGCACGGGCGGCGGGCGTATCGGCAGATCGGCCGTCGCCGGTGCGTACACCCGCGCCGGGCCGGGGGGCGGTGATGGCCGTACCGTGGCCTCCGGTCCGCACGCCGCGAGGGTTGCCGCGAGCACCAGCGCGGCCGCAGCGTGCCACGCGCTACCGGGAGCGGCGCGCGACGTCAGGGGAGCCATCGTGGCATCGGCGGTGAAGGGAAAGCTTTGGACATGGACAACGCCGCTTTGGATATGAGCGCCGGGGAAGGCGCCGGCGCTCCGGTGTTCCGGGCGCAAGGCGGCTCATTATATGTGGTGGCGACGCCGGTCGGTAACTTGCGCGACCTCACCTTGCGCGCCCTCGACATCCTGCGCACCGCGGACGTGATCGCCGCGGAGGACACCCGGATCTCGGCGGTGCTGCTGCGCCACTACCGGATCGAGACCACGCTGGTAGCCCTGCATGCGCACAACGAGGCGCAGCGCGGCGCGGAGTTGCTTGCGCAGCTCGCGGCCGGACGCAGTGTCGCGCTGATCTCCGATGCCGGCACCCCCGGGGTGAGCGACCCCGGTGCGCGACTGGTGCGGATGGCGCACGACGCCGGGCGGGCGGTCGTGCCATTGCCAGGACCCAGCGCCGGCATTGCCGCGGTGTCCGCTGCCGGCCTTGCCGCGGAGCGCTTCCTGTTCGCCGGCTTCTTGCCATCCGCGGCCAAGGCACGCCAGACCCTGCTGCGATCCCTGGCCATGCTGCCATGCGCCGTGGTGCTCTACGAGGCGCCGCACCGCGTGCAGGACACGGTCGCCGACCTGGCCGCGCTGTTCGCGCCCGAGCGCACTCTGGTGATCGCCCGCGAGCTCACCAAGCGCTTCGAGACCATTGCCCGCATGCCCGTGCAGGATGCCGCGACGTGGATGGCCGCCGACCCGAACCGCAGCCGCGGCGAGTTCGTGCTGATCGTCGACGGGCCGCTCGTCGCGCCGCCGATGGCGCTCGATGGCGCGATCGAGCGTTGGCTCGCGGCGCTCGCCGTGGAGTTGTCTCCCGCCCAGGCGGCGCGCATCGCCGCGGCCGCCACCGGCCTGCCGCGCGACGTGCTCTACGCCCGTGTCGTCGCCCTGCGCGGGCCCGATCGGCCATGAGACCTGCCGCACCCGAGGCGGAGGACGAGGCGACTCATTGGCATGGCAGCCTCGACCTCCACTTCGTGCGCGACGGCGTCGGCACCCGGCTCGGCAGCTGCCTGCATCGTGGCCCGCTGCGGGTCCAAAAGGCCTTGCATCCGGAAGGCGCCGCGGTCTGCCAGGTGGTGATTCTCCATCCCCCGAGCGGCATCGCCGGCGGCGATACGCTCGACGTCGCGATCGACGTCGGCCCGGCGGCGCATGCCCAGCTCATCACGCCCGGCGCGACGCGGTGGTATCGCAGCGCCGGACTCGACGCGCGGCAGTCGATGGTGGCGCGGGTGGGCGACGGGGGCGCGCTGGAATGGCTGCCCCACGAAGCCATCGTGTTCGACCGCGCCCGTGCGCGCATGCAGACGCGCCTCGAGCTCGCCGGCAGCGCGGTGGCGATCGCGTCCGACGTGGTCTGTCTCGGTCGCGTCGCGTCCGGCGAAACCTTTGCCGCCGGCCATGTGCGTCAGCGCTTCGAATTGGTGCGGGACGGCGCACTCGTCTGGGCCGAACGGAACGTGCTCGATGCGCAGGACGCGGTCCGGTGGGCGAACATCGGCCTCGGCGGGCGCCACGCGTTCGGCATGCTGCTCGTCGCGGCTCCAGCGATCCCGGGCAAATGGATCAGCGCCGCCCGCGACGTTGGTTCGGATCTTGCAATCGGCGATGCAGCCGTGACCCACGTGCCCGGCGCGTTGCTCGCCCGCTGTCGTAGCGATTCGGCGACGACGGCGGTCGACTGGCTGCGGCGCGTTTGGATCGCGCTTCGGCCACTCGTCCTCA
Source organism: Casimicrobiaceae bacterium (assembly GCA_040006895.1). Lineage (GTDB taxonomy): Bacteria > Pseudomonadota > Gammaproteobacteria > Burkholderiales > Casimicrobiaceae > CAIWHR01. Next base: position 8,906 of record JBDTWB010000144.1, read on the forward strand.
CCCGCCCGGCAGTGCTGCCGAGGTTGTGGGCAACGTGAGCGCGGGGCGGCGATCGTGGCGTCGTAACCGGTAGAGGAGGTAACGGCATGGAACTCACCCCGCGCGAGCGCGACAAGCTGTTACTGTTCACCGCGGCGCTTGTAGCCGAGCGTCGGCTCGCGCGCGGCGTGAAGCTCAACTATCCCGAGGCGGTTGCCTATCTCTCGGCCGCAATCCTCGAAGGGGCGCGCGACGGCCGCACCGTGGCCGAGCTCATGGGCGCCGGTACGCAGTGGCTGTCGCGCAGCCAGGTGATGGACGGGATTGCGGAGATGATTCCCGAGATCCAGGTCGAAGCGACATTCCCCGACGGCACCAAGCTTGTCACCGTGCACCAACCGATCCAGTGAGGCGGCGCATGACCCTTGTTCCGGTGCCAGGACGTTCGGCGTGATTCCCGGCGAAATCCTGCCCGCGTCGGCCGACGACATCACCCTCGATCCGGCGCGGGTGACCTTCATCCTGACCGTGGCCAACACGGGCGATCGTCCGATCCAGGTCGGTTCGCACTATCACTTCGCGGAGACGAATGCCGCGCTTGCGTTCGATCGTGCCGCCGCACGCGGCTGCCGCCTGGCGATCGCCGCCGGCACCGCGGTCCGCTTCGAGCCGGGCCAGACGCGCACCGTGTCCTTGGTTCCGTATGCCGGCGCGCGCGTGGTGTACGGCTTCACGGCTGCCGTAATGGGCCCGCTCGATTCGCCCCAGGACGCCAACCCATGAAGATCAGCCGGCGCGCCTATGCCGAGATGTACGGCCCGACGGTAGGCGATCGGGTCAGGCTCGCTGACACCGAGCTCGTGATCGAGATCGAGCGCGACCATACCGTGTATGGCGAGGAGGTGAAGTTCGGTGGTGGCAAGGTGATCCGCGACGGGATGGGTCAGAGCCAGCGCATGTCGGCGGAATGCGCGGACACCGTGATCACCAATGCCGTCGTGATCGACTGGTGGGGCATCGTCAAGTGCGACATCGGCCTCAAGGATGGCCGCATCGCGCGGCTCGGCAAGGCCGGCAATCCCGACGTCCAGCCGGGCGTCGATATCATCATCGGGCCCGGCACCGAGATCATCGCCGGCGAGGGCATGCTGGTCACGGCGGGCGGCATCGACGCCCACATCCATTTCATCTGCCCGCAGCAGATCGACGAGGCGCTCGCCTCGGGAGTCACCACCATGCTGGGCGGTGGCACCGGGCCGGCGACTGGCACGTTCGCGACGACCTGCACGCCGGGGCCGTGGCACATCCACCGCATGCTCGAGGCCGCGGACGCGTTCCCGATGAACCTTGGCTTTCTCGGCAAGGGCAACGCGAGTCTCACGCCACCGCTCACCGAGCAGGTGGCGGCCGGTGCGATCGGATTGAAGCTGCACGAGGACTGGGGCACCACGCCGGCCGCGATCGACGCCGCCCTGCGGGTCGCCGACGCCGAGGACGTACAGGTCGCGATCCATACCGACACCCTGAACGAGTCCGGGTTTGTCGAGACCACGC
>JBDTWB010000145.1:0-10428 GCA_040006895.1 Casimicrobiaceae bacterium
CGTATGCGGTGGCGAGTTCGCCAGCAGTCTGAGTCACGTGACCCGGCGTTCTAACAAAAATTGTATAGCCTAAGTGCGTCCCACTCGGAGGCACCTGGCTGACGGAAAAGAAGGGATCCATCATCCATCCGTTGCATAGGCGCGCCCGCGCGAATTCCGCAAAATCCGTGCGTTGCGCTGCGAAGCGGGAGCCTAACGGGATGGAAGAAAGGGATCGGTCGCTGCTCGCCCGCGTCCGCGACCGGATACGGGTCAAGCACTACAGCCTGCGCACGGAGCAGGCGTACAGCGACTGGGTGCGGCGCTACGTGATCTTCCATGGCCGAACACATCCGGCTGCTATGGGGGCGGCGGAGGTCGAGGCCTTCCTGACGCATCTGGCGGTGAAGGGCGGGGTGGCCGCTTCGACCCAGAACCAGGCGAAGGCCGCGTTGCTGTTCCTCTACCGGGAGGTGCTGGGCGTCGAGCTGCCGTGGCTCGACGAGGTGGAGCAGGCGAAGGCGCCGCAGCGGCTGCCCGTGGTGCTCACGGCGGAGGAGGTGGGATGCGTGCTCGTGCGCCTGCGCGGCGTGCACGCGCTGGTCGGTGCGTTGCTCTACGGCACGGGGATGCGCATCATGGAGGCGCTGCGCCTGCGGGTGAAGGACGTGGACTTTGCGCGGCACGAGATCCTGGTGCGCGACGGCAAGGGGCAGAAGGACCGCGTCACCATGCTGCCGGGGCGGCTTGCCCAGCCACTCGGCATCCACCTCGCCCGGGTCCGGCGCGGGCATGCCGCCGACCTTGCAGCGGGCCGCGGGGAGGTCGGCCTGCCGTTCGCGCTGGCGCGCAAGTATCCAGGCGCGGCGCGGGAGTGGGGGTGGCAGTACGTCTTCCCGGCCGACGGGCACTCGGAGGACCCGCGCAGCGGCGTCGTCCGCCGTCACCACCTCTCCGACCAGGCATTCCAGCGGGCGATGAAGCAGGCGGTGCGCGACGCCGGGCTCGTCAAGGCGGCGACGCCGCACACCTTGCGCCACTCGTTCGCGACGCAGCTCCTCGAGGCGGGCTACGACATTCGCACCGTGCAGGAACTCCTCGGTCATCGCGACGTTCGCACCACCATGATCTACACCCACGTGCTCCGGCGCGGCGGCCGGGGCGTGGCGAGCCCCCTCGATGCGCTGGCGCCGCCCGGGACGACCGAGGCTGGCAGCAAGGCCGTCACGTCAGCGGGCAAACCCGCCTGATTCCGCCTAGTCCCAGTTGAGCGCGCCGCCGGTCTGGTACTCGGTGACGCGGGTCTCGAAGAAGTTTTTCTCCTTCTTCAGGTCGATCATCTCCGCCATCCACGGGAACGGGTTGTCGGCCTTGTCGAACAGCGCGTCGACGCCGATCTGCTGGCAGCGCCGGTTGGCGATGAACCGCAGGTATTCCTTGAACATGGTCGCGTTGAGGCCCAGCACGCCGCGCGGCATGGTGTCCTCGGCATAGGCGTATTCGAGGTCCACGCCCTTCTTGATGAGGCCGCGGATCTCGTCCTTGAACTCGCTGGTCCACAGGTGCGGATTCTCGAGCTTGATGGTGTTGATCAGGTCGATGCCGAAATTGCAGTGCATCGACTCGTCGCGCAGGATGTACTGGTACTGCTCCGACGCGCCGGTCATCTTGTTCTGCCGGCCCATCGCCAGGATCTGCACGAAGCCGACGTAGAAAAACAGACCTTCCATGATGCAGGCGAACACGATCAGGCTCTTCAGGAGCTGCTGGTCGGTCTCGGGCGTACCGGTCTTGAACAACGGATTGGTGAGGGTGTCGATGAACGGGATCAGGAACTCGTCCTTGTCGCGAATCGACTTGACCTCGTGATAGGCGTTGAAGATCTCCGACTGGTCGAGACCCAGGCTTTCGACGATGTACTGGTAGGCGTGGGTGTGGATCGCCTCCTCGAACGCCTGGCGCAGCAGGTACTGCCGGCACTCCGGCGCCGAGATGTGGCGGTAGGTCCCGAGCACGATGTTGTTGGCGGCGAGCGAGTCGGCGGTGACGAAGAAGCCGAGGTTGCGCTTGACGATCAGGCGCTCGTCGTCGGTGAGGCCGTTGGGGTTCTTCCACAGCTCGATGTCGCGCTGCATGTTCACTTCCTGCGGCATCCAGTGGTTCGCGCAGCCGGCGAGGTACTTGTCCCACGCCCACTTGTACTTGAAGGGGACGAGCTGGTTGACGTCGGCGTTGGCGTTGATGACCCGCTTGTCCTCGATGCGCACCCGGCGAAAGCCGTTGCTCTCGGCCTGGCGTTCGGCGTCGGCGGCGACGGCCGGGGCAGGACGGGAGGAGGCGGAGGACAGGATGCCGCCTGTGGCGGCGCGGCCCGGCTCGGACCTGGACGGCTGCACCTTGGGGCTCGTGGCCGGGGTGACGAAGTCGTCTTCGAACGTCAGCATGGGAAAGATCTCCTGGAACGGCTTATATGAGGTGCGGCAGGTGCCATTTCAATGGTGCAAGTGACTGCTTTTCCGGACATTTATCGATCGCGGAGGTGTTTCGGGTCGGTCGTGGCGTGGCGGTGGTTTCGTGGAAGTCGCGCCGTGAAATCGTCGTTGCGGTCGAGCGTGTCGATTGGTGTCAAAAGGGGAAGGGGACCAGCATCCACGTGGCGGGTGCACGGTTTTCTTCGCGAATGTTTAACCCTCGAGAATCGCCCTATCACGCCACCAGTCGCACATCCTCGTCGTCCGCATCGGCCACGATCGCCTCCTCCTCCCGGTCGTCGTTGCCCGCATTGATCGCCATCAGGCCCACCAGGAGCGCACCGGCATACGCGCCCATCAGGACCGCCAAGACCAGCCACCAGACCGAAACCATCGTACCTCCCACGAGGGTGAGGTGATGCGTGCGGCGTCCACGGTGCGAACGACGTACTGCCTGAATCGTGCCCCCCGAACGACTGAATCCTGACAGCCGGTTGCGGAGTCCTACTCCTATTTCCAGGCCGCTGCGCCACTAGCCTGTGGCGTTTGCAGCGTTTGCACCGATGGGTCCCTCCGGTTGCTGCACGCCCCACGCCCGAAGGCGTGAGGGGTGCGCGTCGCCTCTTGACGGGCGGGGCGGGGCCGGCGGTGGGTTTCAATGCATGGCGTGCAGCTTCTCGTACAGGTAGTCGGGCGCGAAATCCACGCCCTGATGCCAGGCGATGGTGGCCAGGCCATAGTCCAGGTAAAAATCCGCAAAGCGGTCGCGGTCGCGCAACTGCTCGAAGTGCTCGCCGTAGAGCTCGTCGGCGAGATCGACCACGCCTTTGCGGCCGTCGTTGAATTCCAGCCAAACCTTGTAATCACCGAGATACCGGGCCTCGATGACATGCCGAGGCGAACTTTCGTATCTGGCCACTTCCGACCTCCGTTGGGCGTTGATGAACAGGCGGCCGGCGCGCCGGCGGTTGCCCGCCTTCCTCGGCGCGCCGGTCGCCGGCGACGACCACCGCTGTTCCGGGGTCACCGCACGGTCTCCTGGCAATGCTGCTATTCGCCACGGTCCCGCTTCGGGATCTCGCGGGCGCGCGAAGGCTCGGGCACGGGCACGTTGCGGTACTGCCCCTCTGCCTTCAGGCGTACGTCTCTCACGTCCGATGCCGGCCAGCGCCAGTGGCGCCGGCCCGTATCGTCGGTGTAGTGCTCCCAACCGTCGGTCTTGGCGTTCATCGTTTCACCCTCCTGTCCGGGTTTCGCGGTGCGGTCCTATCCGTTGCCTCGCGGGCGCGGGACGCGTCGCGACCAGCTTGCGCGCGTCCCTCTCGCCATCCGCCCCGGGCTTTTCGCCCGGTCGCGGTCTTGCCTTGCCACCGTTCCTGCACCACGTCTGTCGCCAAGACTGCCTGTAATAACGGCAGGAACGTGGCGGGTGTTGATCCCCTCGTGGCTGTCGATTCATCCATCCAGCCGGCGAGGCCGGCTATTCCTGACATAACGCGCCAGCCGCCCGTCAGGGCTACGTCACCTGCGAGCGCCAGAAGCAGCCCATTTATCCTCATTCGACGTCCCGCTGGACGTGCTGTGCCGGCTCCGCCGGGCGGATCAGGGCGCCGCCCGACGGCAGGTACTGGGCGGCCAGCTCGGCCGCCATGGAATCGCGGTACGACTCCGACTGGTAGCGGAGCATGCAATACGACACGAACAGCCCGGATCCGGCGAGGCGATGGGCCTGCCAGTGCTCGAACGCCGGCACGGTCTCCACGACTACGGCGGCGAGATTGTCCGAGACGCCGAAGGCGATGGGCTGGTAGGGCATGGGGCCGTAGCTCAGGCTGCGCACCTGGATCGCGTAGATGCCGGGATCCTTGGGGGGCAGGGCATAGGCGATGGGTACCGGATTGGTGAACACCAGGCCGCCGTAGTTGATGCTGTTCATGCCTGCGCCGTACCCCGCGCCGACGGCCGTCGCGGGGTCACTTGCGTGTCCCCGACGCCTCTGCTGCCGTGCCTGCGCGGTGTCATCGCCCGGAAAGGTGCCAGGACTACTGGCACGCCTCGCACGTCGGGTCGGTGATGAGACAGGCCTTCGGCTCCGGCTCGCTCAGCGCGCCGCCGGATGAGGACACCGCATTGAGCTCGCCGCCCTGGCCCGTCGACTTCTCCGCCGAGGTCGCCGCCAGGGTCCGCAGGTAGTAGGTGGTCTTCAAGCCGCGCACCCATGCGAGTTTGTAGGTCTCGTCGAGCTTCTTGCCCGAGGCCCCGGCCATGTAGATGTTGAGGCTCTGCGCCTGGTCGATCCACTTCTGCCGGCGCGCCCCCGCTTCGACCACCCAGCTCGCGTCGACTTCGAACGCGGTGGCGTAGAGCTTGCGCAACGCCGCCGGAATGCGGTCGATCTTGGCGAGCGAGCCGTCGAAGTACTTGAGGTCGGCGACCATCACCTCGTCCCAGAGGTTGAGCTTCTTCAGTTCGGCCACGAGGTGCTCGTTCACCACCGTGAACTCGCCCGACAGGTTCGACTTGACGTAGATGTTCTGGTACTCGGGCTCGATCGAGGCGCCGACGCCGATGATGTTGGAGATGGTCGCCGTCGGGGCGATCGCGACGCAGTTGGAGTTGCGCATGCCATGCTCGTGGATGCGCGCGCGCAGGCCGTCCCAGTTCATCGCCGACGACTCGTCGACCTCGACGTAGCCGCCGCGCGCCTCGCGCAGCAGCTTCAGCGAGTCCTGGGGCAGGATGCCGCGATCCCACAGGCTGCCGCGGTACGACGGATACTTGCCGCGCTCCTCGGCGAGCTCGGTGGAGGCGAGGTAGGCGTAGTAGCACACCGCTTCCATCGACGTGTCGGCGAAGGCGAGCGCACCGTCGGACGCGTAGGGCAGGTGCAGCAGGTGCAGGCAGTCCTGGAAGCCCATGATGCCGAGGCCCACCGGACGATGCTTGAGGTTGGAATTGCGCGCCTTGCTGACCGCGTAGTAGTTGATGTCGATGACGTTGTCGAGCATGCGCATCGCGGTGCGGATGGTCGTCTGCAGCTTGGCGTGGTCGAGCTCGTAGCGCAGGTCAGCACCCTGGCCGACGATCTTCATGTGCGCGAGCAGGTTGACCGAGCCCAGGTTGCACACCGCGATCTCGGTCTCGCTGGTGTTCAAGGTGATCTCGGTGCAGAGGTTGGAGCTGTGCACCACGCCGACGTGCTGCTGCGGCGAGCGGACGTTGCACGCATCCTTGAAGGTGATCCAGGGATGCCCCGTCTCGAACAGCATCGACAGCATCTTGCGCCACAGCTGCAGCGCGGGGATGGTCTTGTGCAGCTTGAGCTCGCCCCGGGCGGCCTTCTCTTCGTAGCGCACGTACGCCGTCTCGAAGTCACGGCCCCAGCGATCGTGCAGGTCGGGCACGTCGGCCGGCGAGAACAGGGTCCAGTTGCCGGCTTCCATCACCCGCTTCATGAACAGGTCCGGAATCCAGTTCGCGGTGTTCATGTCGTGGGTGCGGCGGCGATCGTCGCCGGTGTTCTTGCGCAGCTCCAGGAACTCCTCGATGTCGAGGTGCCAGGTTTCGAGGTAGGTGCACACCGCGCCCTTGCGCTTGCCGCCCTGGTTGACCGCCACGGCGGTGTCGTTCACCACCTTGAGAAACGGCACCACGCCCTGGCTCTTGCCGTTGGTACCCTTGATGTGCGAGCCCATGGCACGCACGTTGGTCCAGTCGTTGCCGAGTCCGCCGGCGAACTTGGACAACAGCGCGTTTTCCTTGATCGCCTCGTAGATGCCGTCGAGGTCATCGGAAACGGTCGTGAGGTAGCACGACGACAGCTGCGAGCGATGGGTACCCGAGTTGAAGAGCGTCGGCGTGCTCGACATGAAGTCGAAGGTCGACAGCACATTGTAGAACTCGATGGCCCGCGCTTCCCGGTTCACCTCGTTCAGCGCGAGGCCCATGGCGACGCGCATGAAAAAGCACTGCGGCAGCTCGAAGCGCCGGCCATTGCCCTCGAGCTGGTCGATCAGGAAGTAGCGGTCGTAGAGGGTCTGCAGGCCGAGGTAGCCGAACTGCAGGTCGCGGTCGGCGGCCAGCGCCTTGCCGAGCTTGCCAAGGTCGTATTGCGCCAGGGCTTCGTTGAGCAGCCCGATCTTGATGCCGTGCTTGATGAAGCGCGGGAAGTATTCCGCGTACTCGGTCGCCATCTCGGCCTGGGTCGCTTCCTCGCCGAGGGCCTCGAAGCGGATGCTGTCGAGCAGGAGTCGCGCGGTCACGAAGCTGTAGGCCGGGTCCTTCTCGATCAGGGTGCGGGCGGCGAGCACCACGCACTTGCGCACCTCGTCCATCGGCACGCCGTTGTAGAGGTCCTTGAGAGTCGCCTTGAAGATCCGATTGGGCTCGACGTCGGCGAGACCGGCGCAGGAATCGGCGATCAGCGCGGTCATGCGGTCGAGGTCGAGGGGCTTCTGCACGCCATCGTCGACCACCATGATGGTGCTTTCGGCGGGTGCCGACCTGGCGGCGCGCTCGTGCGCCCGCTCCTGCGAGCGCTTTTCCCGGTAGAGCACGTAGGCACGGGCGACCTCGTGCTCGCCGCCGCGCATCAGGGCGAGCTCGACCTGATCCTGGATCTCCTCGATGTGGATGGCACCGCCCTCGGGCTTGCGCTTCATGAGGGCCGCCACTACCAGGTCGGTCAACTTGGCGACCTCATCGCGCACGCGGGCCGACCCCGCGCCCTGGCCACCGTTCACCGCCAGGAACGCCTTGGTCATGGCGATCGAGATCTTGGCCGGCTCGAAGCCGACTACGGCGCCGTTGCGGCGGATGACCTTGTACTGTGCAAAGCGCGGGTCGGCGCTGGGCGCGGTGGCGCTTCCGGCTTCGCCGGCGAGGAATTCGCGGGGCGGCTGCGGGGTGGTGGCCGAGGACGCGCTGACAAGCTGCATAGGGATGCTCTCCTGGTGAAATCGTGCTGTTTCCGGCCGATGCGGTGGCGGGGTGGTTGGCCCCGCGCCGTCGCATCGCCCAGGTCTCTGGTTTGGCGCCAGGTCGCCGCCTTCGGCCGTCTGCGGGGCCCTCGGGGCGGCGTTTCGGACCCTCCCGTCCGACGGCGCCCGCGGCGCCGCCTCCACACCTCGAAATCTACTAGATCTTGTGTTCGAACGTGTCGCGCCCACAAAGAATAGTGGCCGGATGCATGGATAGCAAGGACTATTTAGTCAACAACATTATCCTTTAAAAAAATACGTTTTATCAATAGGTTGAGTACATAATCGGGAATTATGCCGAGTTGCTCCACCGCTTGCCCACCGGCTTATCCACCGCACCCGCCATGGTGAAAAATTTCCGGCCGTACGTTGCAGATTTGCGACAGTCGCCAGGGCTTGTTTCTACCCGCAGGCGTCACGCACCGCAGCATGGCCGGCCGCGATCAGCCTAACTTTCAGGCGGTTCAATGTGAGGGAGCCGCGGAGGGACGGATTTACAGCGATTTGTTGCATCGCAACGGCGCGCGTGCATAGACATCCTGAGGTTGGAGACAGTGCCATCGCGTTGGTTCGGCCTCGCGCCGCGCATGGTCGCGTCGACGGGCATGCGGTGCGGCTCTCGCGCGGGGTAAGACCCGCACCCAAGGCGAGTCGCGGCCCACGGTGCGCTGCGCTCCACAAAGCCCCCCGAGGTGCTCCCGGGCGTTCCACCATTGCCCTGCGTCGTCATGACAGGCGTTCCAGCAAAAGCCCCCGCCGCCCATGAGGTGTTCCACCAAAGCCCCGGCGTCGTGGCCGGCATTCCACCAAACCCCTGCCGTCCTGGCAGGCGCTCCACCAACGCCCTCCGTCGTCTCCCGGTTCGGGCCTGCGACCCGCCACGCCGCGGTCGGCTTCGTCGGCTACAAATGGCGCGGCGGCAGGGGAAATAGCCGGCTGCCGGCGATGGCCACGATCCGCTCGTCGGCCTGGGGCGTGACGAGGAAGAGCCCGGTGAGTCGCCCGAATGCCGGCAGCAGGGCGCGCTTGCCTCCCAGGACGAAGCAGGGCAGGCGGGCCCGGTCGAAGCCGTCCAGGGAGCCGAGCCTCACCCCGGGGTGCACGTGGCCGCAGAGGGCGTAGCCGGTGGGTGGCTGCGCTGGGGTGTGGCACAGCAGGAACGGGGCGGCCGGATGCGGCTCGGCGACGACCTCGATCCCCCAGGCGGTCGGGGGATCGCCGGCGTGGGTGTCGTGGTTGCCGCGCACCAGCGTGATTGCGAGCGAGGCGTGCTGCGCCCGCCAGGTGACGAACGCCGCGTCGAGCGCGGTGACGCGCCCGGCGGCGGCGTGCAGGAAATCGCCAAGCACCACCAGCCGCCGTGCGCCGGTGCGGGCCACCAGATAGGTCAGCCGGGCGAGGTCGGCAGCCGTCGCGCCGCGCGGGATGGGGATGCCGCCGGCGCGGAAAGTCGCCGCCTTGCCCAGATGCACGTCGGCGACGAACAGCGTCCGCGGCAGCGGCCAGAACAGGGCCCGCTCGGCGAGCAGGATCACGGCCTCGCCGGCGAGCCGGGTGCGATAGCCGAGCGCATCGTCAGCGTCAGCCACGGGCGAGGGCGGGTCGTCGAAGGGGAGGTCCATGGCGTGTAATGGGGTCAGATTACTTTACCGTGACCTGCAGGCGGACACAGCGGACCCGGCGATGGGACCCAGCGTGAGTCATGGAGCCGGATACGTGGAGCCGGATACTCAACCGATGACAGAAAAACCTTGAGGGTTCAGATTGTCCGCAGAGCAATCCGAACCGTTACCGGCCGCATCAGGCGAAGGTGAAATGGTGCAGGCGATCCGTAAAGTAATCTGACCCCATTACACGGGACCGCGGCTTTGGGCCGCACCGGGGCGGGATCGCTAATGTAATCTGACCCCATTACGCATTCCCTTTGTCGAGGTCCCCATGCCGCGCTTCGCTGCCAACGTTTCGATGCTGTTCACCGAGGTGCCGTTCCTCGAGCGCTTCGCAGCGTCCGCCGACGCCGGCTTTAGCGCGGTCGAGTTCATGTTCGGGTACGCGCATCCGGTCGCGGACATCGTGACGGCGGTCCGGGCCCACGACCTGCGCGTCGTGCTCATGAATGCCCCGCCAGGCGACTTCGCCGCGGGCGATCGCGGCCTGGCGGCGCTGCCGGAACGGCGCGACGAGTTTCGCGCCAGCATCGCCACGGCACTCGAGTATGCGAGCGCGCTGGAGTGTCCGAGTGTGCACGTCATGGCCGGCGTGGTGCCGCCTGCGGACGATCAGGCGATGCACGCGCAGCGGCACGAAGAGCATCGCGCCGTGCTGGTCGACAACCTGCGCTGGGCGTGCCGCGAGGCGCAGGCGCGCGACGTCACGCTCCTGCTGGAGGCGCTCAACCCCGGCGACGTACCGAACTATTTCTACAGCCGGCAGGCGGAGGTGCACGCGATCCGCAGCGAGGTCGCGGCGCCGAACCTCAAGGCACAGATGGACCTTTATCACACCCAGCGGGTCGAGGGCGCGCTGACCGAGAAGCTGCAGCGCTGGCTGCCGGACATTGGCCATATCCAGGTGGCCTCGGTGCCGGGACGCCACGAGCCGGACGTCGGCGAGATCGATTGCCGCTACATGTTTCGGCTGATCGACGAGCTCGGCTACGCGGGCTGGATCGGCTGCGAATACCGCCCGCGCGCCGGCACGCTCGCGGGGCTCGGCTGGCGGGAGGCGCTGACCCGTGCCGAGGCGGACGGCCCGGGTTGAGCGACAAGGAGTCCGCGTGATGCTGAGTCACGACCGGCGATTGCTATGCGCCTGCCGAGGTGTTCCTGGAGTCGGTCCGTGAGCACCTCCCGAACCGGTCGCGCACGCTGCCACGCGTAGTCGCGCGGCGCGATCACGGCGCGATGCGCATGCGCCGTCGATCATCGCCAGCCTCCCCGTCATATAGTCGCACGCGTGCGGGGCGCGATCACGGCGCGATGCGCATGCCGCCGTCGATC
>JBDTWB010000146.1:0-10236 GCA_040006895.1 Casimicrobiaceae bacterium
AAGCGAACGAGAATTTGGTGCGCCCGGCAGGATTTGAACCCACGACCCCCTGGTTCGTAGCCAGGTACTCTAATCCAACTGAGCTACGGGCGCGAAGCTTGGAATTATAGCAGCTAGGCCCCCGGCTCGCCACTTCCCGGGCGGCTGGGCGGGGGCACCTCCCGCCCGACCCCACGGATCGGCGTCACCACCCCGGTGATCTCGTCCGGCGCAGCAGTCGCCATGCGCCGCAGCTTCCACGCCTTCCACAACGTCGCCAAGCCCAGCCAGCCTGCCGCCAGTGCGATGGGCACGGCCAGCACCAGCGGCCATATCAGCGCCACGACCGCGACAGCCATGGCTGCGATCGCCAGGTGGACCAGCAGTCCCGCTTCCGCGGGCCCCAGCAGCCGGCGATTGGTGAGCGCGGCACCAAGGGCGCTGCCGACACTCATCGCGCCTGCGGCAGCCCGCGCAGCACTGCCGGCCCGCGAGCGCCGCGGCCGACCGGGCCCGCGACGGGCGCCCTCGCCCGCCATGCCCACCCGGTTGCCCCGTGTCAGCACGATCTCGGTGGCGTTGGCGAGGTCTTCCTCATAAAGGTCGGCGAGCTGCTCGGCGAGCTTCGGGTCCTCGATGGCGACATCCAGCTCCCAGTTGTGCGTCCAGCTCGCAAAATTGAGGTTGGTCGAGCCTACGCGCGCCCATAGCCCGTCGGCGACTGCCGACTTCGCATGCAGCATCGAGCCGTTCCATTCGAACACCCGCACGCCACCAGCGAGGAGCGGCCGGTAGCCGGCGCGCGACAGCGGCTGCAGCGCGGGAATGTCACTCGCACCGGGCACCAGCAGGCGCACGTCCACACCGTCCTGGGCAGCGGCGCACAGCGCCTGGATGTACGCCGACACACCGACGAAGTACGCGTCGGTAAGCCATAGATACTCGCGCGCCGCGGAGGCGATCACCTGGTCAAGGCGAAATACGCCGGCGGCGTTGGGTACACCGGCAACGACCCGAAGGCCCGCGTCGCCGGTCTCGGCGAGCTGGTCGAGCGGGACGATCTCGTCGGCCGGAATGGTCTCACCGGTGGCCGCACGCCACGCCTGCACAAAAGCATCCTGCAGCGCATCCAGTGCGGGGCCGGTGATCTCCACGCCGGTGTCACGCCAGGGATCCAGCCGGCGACTCGGGTCACCCTGCCAGCGCGCGGAGATGCACAGGCCCGAGACGAACGCGACCCGGCCGTCGACGATGATCTGCTTGCGATGGTCGCGCGAAAGCCATTCGAGCGGCGCATCGAAACGAAATGGATTGAAGCACGCGACGCGCGCCCCAGCCTTGCGCAGCGCCTCCCAGAGACGACCCGACCGCGGTGTCCCCAGCCAGTCGTAGAGCACCCGTACCCGGACCCCGGCCCGCGCCTTCTGCACGAGGGCCGACGTGAATTCGCGCCCGACGGCATCGTCGGCAAAGATGTACTGCTCGACGAAAACCGTGTGCTCGGCGGCACGGATCGCGTCCAGCCAGGCCGGAAAGTTCTCCGCGGCGTCGCGCAATACCCGGACGGCATTGCCGTCGATGCGCGGCGCGCCCGTGGCCCGGGCAAGGGTTACATCGGCAAGGCCGAGCCGGGTGGCGACATCATCGGGACGCCGAGGCCGGCGCACCGACGCGGCGCGAGGGATGCTCATCGTGGAACCCGTTGCATGGGGGCGTGGCCTCAGCCCGCGGATGGCGCGGGGACCGGGCCGCGATTCTTGGGCTGCCGGCGTCGCTGCGCCGCGTCGACCTCGAACAGGTCCTTGAGCTGGGCCGATGCTTCCATGGTCGTCTGAATGTACTTTTCCTCGTCGTGGTGCACCGCGTACTGCACTTCGAGCTGCTTGCGGTCGTGTTGCTCGAAAAACGCGATCGCCTGGTCGGCGCTCTCGCGGTCGACGCCCGCCTGGATCAGGGCCGCACGGGCGATCACCAGGCTCGCCGGGAACGTCTCCCGCTCGATCAGCTTGATCCCCAGGTCGCGGAGCGCGAAATAGTGCACGCGGTTGCGGGCGCGGGCAATGATCGGCAGGTTCGGAAAGTGCTCGCGCACGACATGGGCGGCGCGCATCGAACTCTCGACATCGTCGATGGCCAGGACGAACAGTTTGGCCTGGCTCGCCTTGGCCGCCGTCAGGAGGTCAAGCCGCGAGGCGTCGCCGTAATACACCTTTGAACCGAACTTGCGCACGAAATCGACCTGCTGATAGCTCGATTCCAGAACCGTGAACGGAATGCCGCTCATGCTCAGAACCCGCGACACGATCTGGCCGAACCGCCCGTAGCCGGCGATGATCACCGGGTTGGCGGCCGCGTCGATGGTGTCGAACTCCGGCTCGCGACGGCGTTCCAGCCAGCGTTCGAGCAGGTGCTCATGCAACAGGAACGTGAGCGGCGCGAGCAGCATCGACACCGTAACCACGAGCACCAGGAGCTGCCCCGTCTCGTCGGGAAAGAGCGCATAGCCCGACGCCGCCGCAAACAGCACGAACGCGAACTCGCCGCCCTGCGCCAGAAGCACGGCGACCCGCTGGCTGGTTTCACCCCCGACCCCGGCGACGCGCAGGATGACCGCGAGCAGTGCTCCCTTGACGATCATGAGGCCCAGGGCGAGACCGGCGACGACCAGCGGCGCGCTCGCGAGCAGGGTGAGGTTGGCGCTCATGCCGACCGCCATGAAAAAGAGACCGAGCAGCAGGCCCTTGAAAGGTTCGACGTGGGCCTGAAGCTCGTGCCGGAATTCCGAATCGGCCAGCAGTACGCCGGCGAGGAAGGCCCCGAGGGACATCGACAGGCCAATCGCCTGCATGGTCAGCGATGCGCCGATCACAATGAACAGCGCGGCGGCGGTGAATACTTCCTGGCCCCCGTAGCGCGCCACTAGCTTGAGTGCCGGGCGCACCAGCAGCCGGCTCGCGACCACGACCACCGCCACCGCGGCGATCCCCTTGACAGCGGCCACCCATCCACCGCTGGTCTGCTCACCCGAGAGCAGCGGCATCAACGTGAGCAACGGTATGACTGCGAGATCCTGGAACAGCAGCACCGCGAAGGCCGTGCGGCCGTGGACGGTATCGAGCTCGTTGCGCTCGCCCAGTGACGACAGGACCAGCGCCGTCGACGACATGGCCAGTCCGAAACCAACCAGCACTCCCGCCTGCCAGGTCAGGCCGAGCTTGAAGGCTATGACGGTCAGCAGGCTACCGGTCACCATGACCTGCGCGCCGCCATAGCCGAATACCCGGCGCCGGAGCGCCCACAGCCGTGCGGGCTCGAGCTCCAGGCCCACCAGGAACAGCAGCAGCACCACGCCCAGCTCGGCGAAGTGCAACGTCGTCTCGACCTCGCTCACCAACCGGAACCCCCATGGACCGATGACCGCACCGGCGGCGAGATAGCCGAGTACCGCACCGAGCTTGAGGCGGCGGAAGATCGGCACGAGGATCACGGCCGTACCGAGGAAGATCGCGGCTTGCAGGAGCAAAGGCATGGTGGGTCCGCGCGGAGGCGAAAAGAGCACTAGCTTAGGCGATCGGTGCCGCGTCGGCGTGCCGAAGCTTAGCGGCGGCACATCGAAAGCACGAGGCCGCGTGCCGCAACGGACCTGGCAAGGCCCAGGTGGCCTGCACCATGCCCCGGCGCGATTGGCGAACAAACCGGGGCGGGACCCGTGCCTTTGGCGTCGCATTGCGGCCCGCCCATCGGCCAGCCGGGGCGCGCGTCCATGCCGGCCGACGATGCCAGGACCTTTCTGGCATACTCCGCCCCCTCACCCACCGTCGGGGCGCAGACGCGGCAATGGCACCGCCACAAGGGAATAACGTAGTCGAGCGATTGGGGCGTTACCAGATCCGCGAGCTCGTCGGTGAAGGGGCGATGGCCACGGTGTACAAGGCCTACGATCCCGAGATCAATCGCACCATCGCGGTCAAGCTGCTGAAATCCCAGCTGCGCGAGGACAACGAGTATCACGCCCGCTTCCTGCGGGAAGCGAAGGGCGCGGGGGTCCTGTCGCATCCGAACATCGTGACGGTGTTCGACGTTGGCGAGGACCACAACCATCCGTACATCGCGATGGAGCTCGTCGACGGGCCCACCCTGGCCGACTACCTGCGCGAGCGCAAAACGCTAGGCACCGGGGAAATCCTGCAGATCGGCATCGAGCTGACCCGCGCCCTCGGCTATGCCCACCGCAAGGGCATCGTCCATCGCGACGTCAAGCCCGGCAACATCATGCTCTCGAGCGACCGCCACACCGTCAAGGTCGCCGATTTCGGAATCTGTCGCATCGACGACAGCGACGCCACGCAGCAGACCCAGATCGGCAATGTGCTCGGCACGCCGCACTACATGTCGCCGGAGCAGGTGCTCGGCCAGAAGGTCGACGCGCGCTCCGATCTCTTCTCCGCAGGGGTCGTGCTCTACCAGCTCCTGACCGGAACCCTGCCGTTCGAGGGCGATACGCTCATCAGCGTCGCCTACAAGATCACCAAGGCGGAGCCCGCGCCGATCGACAAGGTCCGCCCGGACCTGCCGCACAGCCTGCGTCGAGTGATCGAGCGCGCGCTGCGCAAGCAGCCCGAGAAGCGGTTCCAGTCGGGCGAGGAGTTCGCCAAGGCCCTCGAGGGAATCGCTGCGGAGCTCGCCGAGGAAGACAAGACCAAGGATGGTCGCGGACGGATGATGTCGCTCGGCGCGCGCTGGGCGATCACCATGGCGGCGCTGGTCGCCATCACCATGACCGTGACCGCGTTGGTGCTGTACAAGCAGCAATACGGCGCGATGATGGATCAGGTGAAGGATTATGGCGGCTCGCTCGCCAAGTTCATGGCCTCGCAAAATGCGGTGCCTTTGCTCTCGGAGGACTGGGCGGCCATCGAGGTCTTCGTTCAGGAGACGGCGAGCGGCCAGGACTTCGACAGCCTGCTCGTGATCGACCACGACGGGGTGATCCGGGGCAGCAGGGACCCCGCCCAAATCGGTGCCAAGTTCACCCTGCAGGGCGCGAGCCCGTTGCGTTCGGCCGACCCCAGCGTCCAGGTGAATCGGCTGCAGCGTACGACTGGTCCCGACGTGCTCGACTTCGCCGCACCGATCCTTTTCCAGAACAAGAACATCGGCGTGGTGCACCTAAGCCTCATCGAGGCGCCGCTGACCCGCGTCGCCAACCTGATGCTGGTGCTGCTCGCGGTACTTACGGTGGTCACTACCGCGGCGGTGGCGCTGGGAGCGTACCTCATGGCCCGCCGGTTGTCGGGCGTCGTCCGGGTCATGAAGGCCTCGCTGGTCGAGCTTGGGACCGGACGCTACGACTATCGCATCGCCGAAACCCGCAACGATGAATTCGGCGATCTCTTCACGACCTTCGACGCCACTGCCGCAGCGCTCGAGGCGCGTCATGATCCACAAGGCGCCAAGCCACCCGACGCTCCGGCCGCGGCGCCTTGAGCCCAACGTGAGAGCATTGCCGCATTTGTCGTCGGGGCTATCCGGAGCGCTGCCGGCGCTGCTGGCGCTGCTGGCGCTGCTGGCCGCCGCAGGATGTGCAACGCCGCCACCGCCGCCGGCATCCTCGCCGGCCGCCCCGGTCGCACGGGCGCCGGCGTCCGAACCGGTACGGGTCGAGCCCGGCCCGCTGATCGCCCGGGACGACGATTTTGTCATCGTTCGGGTCGGCGAAGGCGAGGATCTCGCCGCTCTCGCCAAGCGCTACCTGGGCTCGGCGCAGCAGGCGTGGCGCATCGCCGAGTTCAATGGTGTCGAGCGCGTCCAGCGTGGCCAGACGGTCGTCGTGCCCCTGCGCGTTGCCAATCCCATCGGGGTGCACGTCAATGGTTTCCAGACCATTCCCATCCTCTGCTACCACCGCTTCGGTCCCAAAACCAGCAAGCTGACGGTCGGCAAGGGCGCGTTCGAGGCGCAGATGGATTATCTCGCGAGGAACGGCTATCACGTGGTGCCGCTGGAGCGAGTCCGCGCCTTCCTGGATGCGCACCAGGCACTGCCGGCGCGCACGGTCGCGATCACCATCGATGATGGCTACCGCTCGACGTACGAGATCGCCTTTCCGGTGCTGAAGAAGTTCGGTTTTCCGGCAACGGTGTTCCTGTACAGCGATTTCGTGGGTGCCTCCGACGCGCTCACCTGGGGCCAGATGAAGGAAATGCTCGGCTCGGGCCTGGTGGAAATCCAGCCGCATTCGAAATCCCATGCCAATCTCACCCAGCGGCTACCCGACGAAAGCGAAGTTCGGTATCGCGACAGGGTACGCCGCGAAGTCGATGCGCCGGTGGCGGTCATCAAGGAGCGGCTCGATCTTCCGAGCAACGTGTTTGCGTACCCCTATGGCGACGTCAATGACGTCGTCGTCGGCGAGCTCGTCCGGGCCAACGTCCACACCGGCGTGACCGTCACACCGGGCGGCAACGCCTTCTTTGCCTACCCGTACATGCTTCGGCGGACGATGATCTTCGGCGATCAGGATCTCGACGCGTTCAAGGCCAAGCTCGCCACGTTCGCAGCCCTCCCGGGTCGCTAGGCCGTGAAGGGACGTGCCGGCTTCGTTTTCGTGGTCGCGACGATGCTCGCCGGATGCGCCGGGGTACCGGTCCCGCCAGCGCAGCCCCTGTCCACTTCGTCGCCCATCGAAGGCGCTGCAACGCCCGCCGATGCGCGAACCGTCATCGCGCCGCGTTCCGGGTCCGCAGCCTCCGTGGCCGGCACCGTCGACGCCTGGCGCACCCGGGCGCAGCAGCATCGCGCCAACGGTGATCTCGCCAATGCCGCCATCGCGTGGCAGGTGCTGACGCTCCTTGACCCGGACGAGCCCGCCTATCGGCAGGAGCTTGCCAAAACCCAGACCGCCATTCGCCAGGAGGTACGGTCGGAGCTCGACGTCGGCAAGAGCGCTCTGCAGAAGGGTGACAGCGATCGTGCCGTCATCGCGTTCCTGCGGGTGCTTGCGGTCGACCCCCGCAACGCCGACGCGGCGCGCGCCTTGCGCGACCTCGACAAACGCAAGCTCGCCCGCATCCAGGATGATCGCGCGACGCGGCCTCGCGTCGAGGACACCCGAGGTGGCGCCCTGCGCGGCGGCCGCGCAACAGCCGCCGATAGCACCGCTGCCTACGACCTCGAGCAGGGTCTCGAGATGTTCACGGCCGGCGACACCGCCGGCGGCTTGCGCGAGCTCAAGGCCTGGGTCGAGCAGAATCCGCGGGACCGCGTGGGCCGACAGCGCGGTGCGGCGGTGGTGTTCATCCGCGGTCAGGAGCTCGAGGCCCAAGGTGCCGGCGAGCAGGCGCTCGCGATGTACGACGCGGCCATCGTCCTGCGCGGCGAGCCTGCGGCAGGCTGGGCATCACGCGTTCAGGCCTTGCGCAAGAAGCTGTCGGGCGAGTACTACGACCGCGCGACGCGGACCGAACGGACCGACCTCGGCGCGGCGATCACCGCGCTGGAGGCCAGTCTGCGCTACGACCCGGGCAACACCCGCGCCGCGACCAAGTTGGCGCAGCTGCGGGTTGCGCAGACCAAGCTGCGCGCGCTCGATCGCAGTTCCCCCAGATAGCCAAGCGCTATTTGCTGAATTTTTCGGTGATCCGCTTCTTGAGATCGTTGGCGCGCTCACGTTCCAGGCGCGCCTTCTGGTTGCCGGGATCGAGCTCGAGCACGCTCGTCCAGCGTGCGATCGCCACGTCCAGGTTCTGTCGCTGGAAGGCCGCAGCGGCTTCGCGCTCGTAGCGCCTGACGAGGGCCAGCCTCACCGCTTCGCGCTGGGTGGCGGCATCGCGGTTGCCGGGATCGCGTCGCGTCGCGTCGTTCGCGGCAGCATAGGCACCCTCGAGGTCGCCGTCCTTCTGCAGTTGCTGGCTGCGTGCCACGAGCCCCTTCGCATCCGCGTGCGTGGCCGGTGGCTCAGGCTCCGGCGTCCGCACCGTCGGCTCGGGCGCGGGGTCCGGGCGCGCCGGGCGCGCCGCGACCGCCGGCGGGGCGATCGGCGCCTTGCCCGGAATCTTGATGACCTGCCCGGCTGCGAGCCGGCCCGGATTGGCGATGTCGTTGTACTTCGCGAGGATGTAGAACTTGTACCGATCCCCCAGGTATTGCTGGGCAAGCTTGGAAAGCGAGTCGTCGCGTTGCACGGTATAGCGGAAGAACACGCTGCCGAGCTCTTTCTGGGCGTCGGCCTCGATCTGATCGCGCAGGTTCCGGGCAAGGTCGCTCGCGGGGTCGAGCGCGAGGGCGTGCTCGACGCTCTGCCGGGCCGCGGGCTCGTCACCGTTTTGCAGCTGTTCGACGGCGTCGATCACGTGCTTCTGCGCCTGGGCCTTGGCCTGCGCGGGGCTCATTTCGGGCGCCGGCGCGGGCCGGGGCGCGGCCACCGGGCTGGGAGCCGGGGCGGCGGAGGCGGGAGCCTTGGCCGTGCCCGGTGCCGCGCTCGGGAGGGCACCTGGAGTCGCCGGCGGCGTCGCGCAACCGGCGACCATGATCGCAAAGCCCGCCAACATACCGATCGCCCGGCCTGCGCGCGACGACCGCCCCTGACTGTTCATGCCCTTCTCCCCGGCAGCGCAGCGCGCCGACACAACCTGCAATGATGCTCGCATCCAGGGCTGCCTGTCACGTCAGTGCGGCGCAGGCGTGTTTGACGACGTACCGTGGCCACCCTTGCCGCACCAGACCGTCAACGCCGAATAATTGTCCTGATCCGGGCCGCCGCGCGCCACGACCTCGCGCTCCATGGCCTCGAGCCAGGCTTGGGTCGAGTCGCTGCCCGCGAGCGTTTGCAGCATCAGGTCGTCAGGCAGATGTCCCCAGAATCCGTCGGTGCACAACAGGAAGACGTCGCCGTCCTGCAGCGTCCAGCCCTCCGTTGCGATGGCCGGCGCGAAGTTCTCGGCCTGCCCCAGCGCCGCAAACAGCTGGCTACGATCCGGGGCGCTGCGCAGGTCCTCGTCGCGGATGTAGCCGGCGTCGACCATGCGTTGCACCACGCTGTGGTCCTTGGTGCGCACCAGCACGGCGCCATTGCGAATGCCGTAGAGTCGCGTATCGCCCAGATGGCCCCAACGCGCCTCGCCACGGCCGGTGTCGATGGCGAGCACCGCCGCCGTTGCCCGCATGTTCTCGGTGCCGTCGCCGGCGTGCTGGGCCGCAACGATCGCCTCCTGCGCGGCCCGCAGCGCGGCATCGATGGCCGCGCCGCTGCATTCCGGTGCGGCCTGGAACCGGCCCAGCGCCACGCGCACCGCCAACTTCGACGCGATCTCGCCGCCACCGTGCCCCCCGGCGCCATCGCAAAGCAGGCAAAAGCTCGCGGCTTCGGACGACCAGCAACCGAACGCATCTTCGTTCGGTGCGCGACCACCCGGTTTCGACAGGGCAGAGATCTCCAGACGCATGGTCAGCTCGGCAGCCGCGCGGATTCGCGCACCCGCCGCTCGTTCACTTCGTGCTGATAGGCACGCAGGAACTCGCGGCCGAAGATCGCCTGGAAATCGGCATCGGCGTCGCGCACCACGCCGGCGTACACGTTGGCGTATTGGTCCCACAGACTCGCCTTCCGGGTGGCCGGCACGAATGCACCCAAGAGCGAAGGCTCACCCGATCGGGACTCGATGGCATGCGGGTCGAGGCGCTTCAGGATCGAGGCGAGGCCAGCCTGCATCCCGGCCATGAACGCCAGCTGATGAGAGCGCAGGCTGTCGTGCGCGTCCGCAACCGCGCGCAGCGGCGGCATGAAGCCGGTGCCGCGCGGCACCAGGAGGTGCGCCATCGCGGCCTCCAGCGTCGGCGAAAATTTGAGCGGATTGTTGTCCTGGGCGACGATCACCGTTGCGTCGGCACGGACCTCGTGCTTGGTCAGCGCCCGCGCATGGAGAAGATCGAGCAGGCCGCGCACTGACTCCCGCAGCATCGCACCCAACGCTCGCATGAAATCGGGCGTGAGGCCGTCCGGAATGCGCAGGCGGGCCACGCCGGCACCGGCGAGGAGTGCCTGCAGGAGCGCGTCGGCGGTCGGCGCGGCCGGCAGCGCCTGTCCAGGCAATGCCGTTGCCGCAGCATCCCCTCCCGGCGCGCGCGGTGGCTGCGGGTTGCCGGGCGTGGCAACGGTCGCACTCGCATCCGCGGGTGATACCGTTGCCGTTGCGGCCGCTGCCGGTGTGGCCGCTGGGGGTGTGGCCGCTGGGGGTGTGGCCGCTGGGGGTGTGGCCG
>JBDTWB010000147.1:0-10229 GCA_040006895.1 Casimicrobiaceae bacterium
CGAAGCGCAAGCCTGGTTGCGTCAATAGACGCGTATTGGGGCGGACGCGTCCGGCGAAGCGCAAGCCTGATTGCATCAATAGACGCGCATTCGCGCATTGCGTTGTACGCGTCCGGCGAAGCGCGGTCGAACCGGACCCGACGCGACCCGAGCCGCACGGAGAAGGTAAAAGGGCCTCTGAGTACCGACGTCGCAGGGACGCTCACGGATTGCCGGCACGCCACGCTCAGTTGTTGACGACCCAGGGATCCAGCTCCTTCAGGCCGTCGATGCGCACCCGGTATTTGGCACCTACGTCCCGCCGCCGGCCGTCGTTGCCGCACACGACGATCCTGCCGGCCGGCGGATCGCACACGAATCCTGGCACGTCGAATACGATCCCCGGATTCAGCCAGCGCCTGCTAGGAGAGGCCAGGACCCAGGTGATCCTGTTCGCCCCACCGCTGACCTCGACCTTTGGAAAGTCGACGTCGGGGCGGCAACCGAAAGGCGAGCACCACGGCACCAGCACCAAGACCTGGCAGTGCAACGCATCATCGCCACTCCTGCAGCGCAGAGTCTGATCCGCCGGGACGTCCGCTGCGGTCAGCGGCTCGCCTCGCGGCGACAGACCTTGGCAGCCAACCAGCAGAACGGATGCAAGGAGGATTGAAAGGACTACTCGAGCGTGCATGGCAATCTCCGATCGTTCACGCGGACGTGGATGGCCGATCCACACGGGCAATCCGCACTATTCGTTGGTCACCACGGCCCGCCTCGGCGGGCAGGCAGCTCCGAACCGTTTGGCCACCTTCAATCGATACGCAAAGTTCCCTGGCGCATCGTTGATGTCGATGACGTCGAATTGGTTGGCCAGGAACGTCCGGCCGAGGATACGTAGCTGTCCGCCCGGATCGTTTTCGAAAACGATGCCATCGGCGG
This sequence comes from Casimicrobiaceae bacterium, assembly GCA_040006895.1. Taxonomy (GTDB): domain Bacteria; phylum Pseudomonadota; class Gammaproteobacteria; order Burkholderiales; family Casimicrobiaceae; genus CAIWHR01. Next base: position 922 of record JBDTWB010000147.1, read on the forward strand.
CGAATGCGTAGCGATACTGCGAGGCATCGTCGAGCCGGAAGCGCAGCGTCGGCCGGCGAGTCTGGCGAGGCACGAGCTTGGCGGGGTCGTCGATCGCCACGACACAGTCTTGCACCGTCACCAGGATGGCACAGACGGCCGCGCGGCATGGTCCGGGTCCGGCCTGTCCCGGAAGTGCGTCGGCTCGCTCCAATGTCGCACATGCGGGCAGCGCGACCGCGAGGACCAGCGTGAGCGCTCGTACTGAAAACCCCATTTTCCACCCCGAGATTGCGCGAAGACGACAGTTTGGCCTCACGGTATCTGTCGTTACGAATGACGTTATCACACGAGGTACTTCGGGTGCGATGGCGCCACGGCTTCGAGCCGGCCGTGGCGTTGCACGGTCGCAACGGCGCCGGGGCCGGCCACGACGGGGCCGTGGAGCTGGTCGTTGCCGTGCGGCGGGTCGCCCGCGCTCCGGTGCGCCACGTCGCGACGCCCTTGCGGGACAGCGCTTAGGATTTCCGGGGTAGGCGCCGGAAGCGGCCGTAATACGCCGCGGTCCATACGAGCAGGACCGTCACGAAGACTCCGGTCAGGCCGAGAAACGCGAAGCCGGGCAGCCGGGGTGGCTGGGCGCGATTGGCCATGAGGAGCACGCCATGCAGTCCGGCGAGAAAGCTCGCCGCGATCGTGCCCAGCCACAAACCGGCACGGGTGAGCCAGTCGATCGTGGTCTTGCGCCTCGCCGGCGCGAACCAGTCGTCACGATGCGGAATGTTCACGAGCCGTGGGGCGTGTCTGGTGATCAGAACGATGCTGCCCGTGACAAGGCATGGAAAGACGCAGGTGGCAGCGAGCCAAACGGTGAGGTAGCGCTGGCGTGACATCCACCCGTTCGCTCGACCATCCACGCCGAAATGCGTGGCGACCGGGTCCGGTAGCGATGCAGCGCTGAGCGCGACATACGCCATGGACATGCAGACGGCGGCGATGAAGATCCCAAGGGTGACACGAACCATGCGGCGCTCCCTCCCGGTACTGACCCGGATGTTCGAGCGCAACGATAGCGCAAAGCGCGCCTCGCTGCGCGGGTGCTGCACGCGCGCTCGATCACACGCAATCAGCACGTACCCGGCACGCCTGTGCCACAGCGGTCATCAGAGAGGACAGGTGCAACGGGTGCGTTGGCCGGCGCGAGGTTGCATGGCGTGGCATCCCGGCGTGTGCTCGCGCCTCGTGCGCGGCAGGCAACGGAACGGTCCGGGCACCGGACGTGCCGGGCCGCCGCTCGGTCCTTTGGCCGATATCCAAGCGCGCGCGATGCAGGTCAACTACCCAACGTAGCGAACCCACCAGTTCCAGCCTGGGCTAGCAGGAATGGCAGGTTGGACGCCATCGACGGGCAGCGTACGTTGTCGCAGATGCAATCCTATCCAGATCGTCGAGACCAGTTCTCTTCCGGAAGGATGGAAAGCGGGTACACGCCCGCGAAGCCGTCTGCGATGCGCTTCTTGTGGGCGCAATCGGAACGCCGCGACACCCTCCGCTTCGCGGACGTGTTCGACATGATCGCGCAGGTGCCGGTCACGGAATCCCGAGTCGCGGGGCCGACCAACCCGGTCCAGGCAACGGCGCGCGCAGGTTGGCGCACGGCATTGCCCAGGACGTTCCGGACGGTTGCCGCCGCGGTGCTCGGCTTTGCCCTGATCCACACCGGCGCGTCCGCTGCGACGCCCCAGTCGATGACGGTCGCCCCGATCGCGGACCAGTTTGTCGGCGCAGCCCCCGTGCCGCTCTGGGGAAGCGCGTCGTCCGGTCTTCCTGTCGCCTTCTCCTCCCTTACCCCGGAGACCTGCGCCGTTAGCAACAATCGGGTTCAGGGTGTAACTGCCGGGGCTTGCACCCTGCGCGCCAGTCAACCCGGAAATGCCTCCTATGCTCCGGCCCCGCTGCTGGACCGCACGGTCTTCGTGCGGCCCGCAATCTCCGGTCCGGCGCTGGCCGTCGCCGCGAACTACGGCGTCGGAATGTATCCCGACGGGGTCGTCATCGCTGACTTCGACCGCGACGGACGCCTCGACCTTGCCGCGGTCAACTGGTCGGAAGGCACGGTATCGATTCTCCTGGGAAGAGGCGACGGCACATTCGCAGCGCCCGCGACGGTCGCTGCGGGCGTCGGTCCGATGGCCCTTGCAGTCGCGGACCTCAACGGGGACGGCAAGCCGGACATCGCCGTCTCCAACCTCCTCAGCCAGAACGTCACCGTGCTGCTCGGCAATGGGGACGGCACGTTCTCGCATGGCCCAGCAGTACCGGTCGGAGCCGCCTTGTTCGGAATCGTCGCCGGAGACTTCAATGGCGACGGCAAGGTCGACCTCGCAGTCGCCAATGGCTCGAGCGCAGGCGTCGCGGGACAGCGGATATTCCTGCTGTTCGGCACTGGCAACGGGGGGTTCCAGATGGGCGGCTCCATCCCCGTTGGCCGCAATCCCATGGCCCTGGCTACTGCCGATGTCGATGGCGATGGAAAGCTGGACCTGATCGTTGCCAATGCCGACGACCACAGCGTCTCGGTGCTGCTCGCCGTCGGCAATGGTTCCTTCTCGGTCCGTGGCCCGTATCCGGTCGGCTGGTCGCCGCACGGCGTCGCCGCAGGAGACGTCAACGGCGACGGACGTCCCGACCTCGTGGTGAGCAACGCATGGTCGAACTCGGTGTCCGTGCTGCTCAACTCGGGAGGCGGCACGTTCGTGGACGCGGTGACGTACACCACGGGCAGTGCCCCGGGCGAGCTGCGCATCGGCGACTTCACGGGCGACGGCAAGCCGGACATCGCGGTGATCAACCAGTTCGACGATAGCCTGAGCCTCCTGGCTGGAAATGGCGACGGGACGTTCGGTGTCGCGGTGCCGCACGCCGTACTGACGTATCCGTCGGCACTGGCCATGGGTGACTTCAACGGCGACGGCAAGCCGGATCTGGTGGTGGCGGCAGCGGGTTCCGACGCACTCTCAGTCCTGCTCGGCGCGAGCCCGAATGCAGTCGCTGCGACCCTGAGCACGGCCGCGGGCACGCCGCAGAAAGCGGCGGTCAACACGACCTATGCCACGCCGTTTGCCGTGCTCGTCCAGGACGCCGGGCAGCGCCCGGCGGCCAACGTGCCGGTGACCTTCACGGCACCTTCGACCGGCGCTTCCGGATCGTTCGCAGCGAATCGCGCGGTCACGGCGTTCTCCGGTGTGGATGGTCTAGCGCGGGCGCCGGCCTTCACGGCCAACGCAACGACCGGTTCATTCACCGTGGTGGCTGCCACAGCGGCATTGTCCGCGACCTTTGCGCTTACCAATGTCGGCGTGCTGGCGACGACGCCGCCGTCGTTTACCAGCGGGCCTTTTCCGCCCGGCGTGGTGAACAGTCCGTACAGCTTCCTGGTCGCCGCAACCGGCAACCCGCCCCCGACGTTCGCGGTGCTCGCCAGCGCCTTACCGTCCGGGCTTCGTCTGGACACGACTAGCGGCGCGGTTTCCGGAACCCCTCTGGTGGCGGGAACGTTCGCGAGCATCGTCACGGCGAGCAATGGCACACCGCCGGACGCGATGCAATCTTTCGCGATTGCAATCGCCAGGGCAAATCAGACCCTTGCCTTTCCGCAGCTTTCGGACAAGTACGTCGATAGCACGCCTTTTCTTGTTGCAGCCACAGCGTCGTCGGGGCTCGACGTCGTAGTTGCATCGCTCTCGCCCGGGGTGTGCGCGGTGATGGCGAATCTCGTCAGCATGGTCTCCGCCGGTACGTGCGTACTGCGTGCCTCGCAAGCGGGCAGTGCCCAGTACCAGCCGGCTGAAGCGTTGGAGCGTACGTTCGTCGTATCGAAGCTCGGGCAAACGATTACCTTCGTTCCCGTCGACGTGCCGCGGCTCGGCTCGGACGCGGTGACGGTCACGGCGACCTCGACCTCCGGGTTGGCGGTGACCTTGCGGTCCCTTACTCCGACAATCTGCACCATCGATGGATCCCGGCTCTTTCCGTTGGCCGTCGGCAATTGCCTCTTGCGGGCGACGCAAGCGGGTAGTGGGCATTTTCTCGCGGCCGCCGATGTCGACCAGGGAGTGGTGGTCCAGCCAGCGTTGCAGACCGTCGTCTTCGCGTCGCCCGGACCACGCGGCCTCGGTGAATCGCCGATCGTGCTGAGTGCATATGCCAATTCCGGCTCGACGGTCGCCTTTGCGTCGCTGACACCCGCGGTATGCACGATCAGTGGTGCGCGCGCCATCCTGGTCGCCACCGGAACGTGCACGATCGTCGCCAGCCAAGGCGGCGATGGCCGATTCGCGGCCGCGATACCGGTGACGCGGGCCTTCGATGTCCAGCCAGCCGTCCTAGCCGCTGGAGCCACCGCGGCGGCGCCATATGTCGAATACCTCACCGTGTTCAGGGGCGCGTCGGCCGACCGCGTCTTCGACATCGCCCTTGCGCCGGACGGTGCAGCGTACGTGACTGGAGCGGTCGTGTCGTCGGACTTTCCGGGGCTGTCGTCGTCCACCACGACGAACGCGGGGCTCGACCTGACGTTTCTCACCAAACTCGATGCTGCGGGTCGATCCCTCGCCTCCGCGGTTGTGGGAGGTCGCAGCCCCCGGTTGGTCGACTCAGCGCGGAGCGGCTACGTCGGAGCGGATCAAGTCGAAGCAATGGCCGTCGACAGTGCTGGCAATGCGTACATCGCGGCCTACGGTCATGCGACGGACCTGCCGCTGCGTCCCGGAGCGTACGCCGTCGCGGATGGCAAATATGTCTATCGGATCCCCGTTGCGGGCGGCCCCGAGCTGGTCGCCGGACCACTTGACCAAGCGATCACCTCGGTGCGTGCACTTGCGGTCGATCCTGCCGGCAATCTCTACCTGGCAGGCGTCGCTGCCGCTGGACTGACAACCACGAGCAATGCCGCCGTGTCCGTCGCAACCGCGGGCAACGGTGGACCGTTCGCCATCAAGCTTGCCACTGGCGGCGCGACGATGTACGCCACCTACCTCGGCGTGAGCGGTACCCGTCCTGCCTCGCCCGCGTCTCCCGGTCAGTCGACCTGGGACGCGGACACGACTCCCTATGCCATCGCGGTCGATGCGGCCGGCAATGCGGTCATCGCCGGTCAGGCGACGGCGGGAGACCTGCCCGCCACCGCGGGCTCACCCGATACCACGGACACGCGCAATCGCGATGCCGTGGTGGTCAAGCTCAACGCGCTCGGCACCGCCGTGGTCTTCGTCGCGCGCCTGGGTGGGAGCGACGCAGATCGGGCCACGAGCGTGGCCCTGGCAAGGGACGGATCCATCGTGGTTGGCGGGAAGACTGCGACCCAGCCGTTTCGTGGCACCACCGGTTCGTTCCAGCCGACGGTGGTTTTCGATAGCGGGGTTCCGCGAGAGGATCGCGAAACCGGCTTCGTCGCGATCCTGTCTGCCGACGGCAGGGCATGGACAGCCGTTGCCGGAATCGGTGCGGCGGGCGGAAGTCTCGTGGATTGGCGCGGATCCGACCCCTTGCCGGTGAAGGTCGCGGTGGATCCGAGTGGCGCTGTCTACGTAGCGGGTACGACCTTTCCCAACCGCACACTCCCGGTGATCCGCAACATCGGCGGGGCGGAGCTGTACGGCGCCTTCGTGATGAAGATGACGCGGGACTTGAGCCGTCTCGACTATGCGACCGCGTTGGGCCGCGGTATCGCCGTGGGCATTGCGGTCGATGCCTATGGCACAGCCCATGTCGCGGGCTACGATCCGCATCCATTCGTGGCCAAGGTCAATGCCCCGACGATGCCGCTGGTACTCGACACCGATGTCGCGGCGCCGAAAGCCGGGCAGTCGTTCAAGTTGCGCGCGACGACAGCCGACCCACGATTTGCCGGAATGGTGACGTTCGGAGAGGATGGTGTCGTCCTTGGTAGCGGGCCGGTGACGAACGGCGTGGCCGAACTGACCACTGCGCTCTCTGCGGGTGTTCATCGCATCCGTGCGACGTTCCAGGGCGAAGGCCCCTTCGGTAGCGGCAGCATCGCTGAACGCGTCTTCGCGATTGCGCCTTCCGGCGGGGCGATGCCATGAGCCGCGGGCTATGGGGCCTGATCGCCGGATGCTGGGCGGTCCTCGCCGTCGCTGCAAGTCCTCCGCAGGTCACACTGGTCACGCCGGCGCGCACGGTGAGCTTCGTTGCGCCGGCTTCGCCGGTGCTGTATGCGATTGCCGGCTACCCAATCTATCCGTCGCCCGCGAGCATCGTCCGCGTCGAGTTTTTCGATGGCGACGTTCTGCTCGGGACCGTGACATCGGCGAACGCCGCAGACGCGGGTTACGCCCTCGTGTGGATCAACGCCCCGCTCGGCCCGCACGTCATCACCGCGCGCGCCTTCGATTCCCTCGGCGCGGTCGCGACTTCCGCATCGATCGTGCTCCATGTGATCGCATCCCGCGAAGCACCCATCGTCTCCCTGAAGGCGCCGGCCAGTGGGACGACGGTTGGGCCGGGTACCACGGTTCAACTCGCGGCATCGGCCGCCAGCGCGCAAGGCACCGTACAGCGCGTCGAATTCGTCGCGGGGGAGGCCGTGGTCGCGACCGCCTTTTCCGCGCCCTTCGTCGGGACCTGGGTCAGTCCGCCGCCCGGGGAATACGCCATCACTGCGCGCGCCTTCGACGATCTGGGCAATGTGGCAAGCTCGGCAAATGCACGCGTCCAGGTGCTTTTCGCTCCGAGGGCGCCAGCGGTCGTGCTGACTGCGCCCGCTCCGGGCACTGCTGCGACCGCTGGTGCGCCCCTGATGCTGGAAGCCAGTGCACTCGGCCTCGACGGCACGATCCAACGAGTCGAGTTCTTCAACGACTCGACGCTCATCGGCAGCGCAGCCAGTGCGCCATTTCGGTATACCTGGGCCGCGCCCCCGGTGGGAACCCTGTCGCTCAGTGCGAAGGCGTACGATGCCGACAATCGCAGCGCCGTATCTGCGCCAGCGTCGATCACTTCCGCCGCACCCGCACTACCGAGCGTCAACCTCGCAGCTCCGGCAGCGGGAAGTGTCTTCATCTCACCGGATCCGATCGATCTCGCGGCGACCGCGACACGCACCGGAGGGGCCATCAACAAGGTGGAGTTCTTCGACGGCGCCACGCGCATCGGGACGCGCACGAGTACACCCTACACGTTCGCCTGGGGTGGGGCAGCGGTCGGCGTCCACACGCTTACGGCGAAGGCGACCGACAGTCTCGGCGCTTCCGCGACGTCCTCGCCGGTTTCGATCGCGGTCGTCGCCAATCGCAAACCTACGGTCGCCTTGAGCTCCCCGCCCCTGGGGAGCGTATTCGTCACCGGTCAGTCGATACCCCTGGCCGCGACGGCCTCCGACCCCGATGGCTCGGTCGTCAAGGTCGAGTTCCTCAGCGGCAGCACGGTGCTGGGCGCCGTCACCGCGCCACCCTATTCTCTCGCCTGGACCACAGCCCCTGCAGGTTCCCTCACGATCACGGCGCGTGCTACCGACAGCCGGGGTGCCACCGCGGTGTCGGCAGCCAGGGCGGTACAGGTGGTACCCGATGCCACGGCGTCGGTGGGAATCGTGGCTCCCAGCGCGCAAGCCGCGTTCGCACAAGGTCAGGCGATCCTCCTCAAAGCGACCGGTACCGTGCCGGGGAGGACGCTCGCGCAGATCGAGTTCTATGCGGATGGCCAGATGATCGGCAAGGTCCCCTTCGGCGGCCCGAGCACTGCCACCGCGTCCCTCTCCTGGGGTGGTGCAGCGGCTGGCGTGCATGCGCTCGTGGCCCGCGTCGTCGCGACGGATGGCACGACCGCTTCGTCCTCAGCCGTGGATATCGAGGTTCGCGACCTGGCAGTGCGGATCTTCGAGCCCACGGCCGGGCAGGTGTACCTGGCACCGGGGACCATCGGGATCAAGGCGCTTGCGACGGAAACGGGACATTCGATTGCCAGTGTCGAACTGCTCGCAGGCGGGCAGCTCCTGGCGCGGCTCACCAATCCTCCTTTCGGCTACGACTGGCCGATGGTCGCCACCGGTACGTACACCCTGACGGCGCGTGTGACGGACTCCACGGGGTTGGTGGCCACGTCGCCACCAATGACCATCAGCGTAGTGTCTACGCCGGCCATAGCCCTGGACGCGGGGATCGACGCTTCTACCGTAGCCGACGATACCGTCACGGTCACCGGCACGGCGCAGGCGCCCGCCAATAGCGCCATCTCGGTGAACGGTAGGCGGGCGACCGTTGATGACCAGGGTCGCTTCTTTGTCAACGAAGTGCCGCTAACGACAGGCGCCAATGCCATGACGTTGCAATTGCGGCTCGACGACGGCACCCTCGTCAATCGCACGCTGGTCGTGAATAGCACTGGACCAGGACCGTTCAACGTGGAGCTCGACCGGGTCGAAGGAACGGCGCCGCTGGACACGGTGCTCACCATTACCAACCGCAGCAAGGTACCGTTCAGCCGAATCGATATCGACGTCGACGACAACGGCAGAGCCGAGCAAAGCATCAGAAGCATGGTCGATGGCAAGGTTTCGATCGCGCTGAGTTACGGGACCACGGGGGTGTACGTGCTGCGCGTGACGGCATACGATGCCTCGAACAAGGTCATCTACACCACCCGACGGAAGGTGCTCGTCTACGACCCGCGAGCACTGGCGGCAAGAGTCAGCAGCGTCTACAGCACGATGCTGCGCAACCTCGCCTCAGGCGACATCGAGCGCGCGATGATTGTCATCACGCCTACGATGAGGGATACCTATCGTGCGATCTTCACGCGGCTCGGTCCCACCCTGTCAAGCTCGGTGCAGCAGCTCGGCGCTGTCTCGGAGATCACGCTGGGAGAGGACTTCGCCGACCTGTTGGTGGTGCGTCCCAAGGCGGATGGCACTTACGGATACCGCGTCCTGATGATTCGCGACGACGATGGCATTTGGAGGATCGATGGAATGTAACGCTGCCAGGCGCCTGCTGGCTTCGCTCGGGACGGCCGTATTGATGTTGGTCGCGACTGCCACTGCCGCTTTGGAGGGCCAGGTGATTGATGGGAGCACCGGCAAGCCACTCCAGGGGGTCTACGTGATAGGGGCCTGGCAGGTGACCACGTTTATGCCGGTTCATGCTGTATCCGCGTGCGCGAAGCTCGATCTCACGCGAACGGACCGCGACGGACGTTTTGTACTGCCAAACCACTCAGGGCGACTGCTACCGAGGCTGTTTGGAACAGAGGATCTCAACGTCTACTACTTCCTTCCCGGGTATCGCTTTGAACGTGGGAAGGAGTGGCGG
>JBDTWB010000148.1:0-10204 GCA_040006895.1 Casimicrobiaceae bacterium
GAGCCGCCTGAGGCGCCGCCGGACGGCCGACACGATGTCGAGGCTGGCAACCGATGGATGCATCGCCCTCATGCGATCCGGTAACAAGGTCGCGATCTCACGCCATCAATACTTCTGGATCTCCCAACCCGATGATGGCAGAACGGTGGGCTGGAAAGCGCTGAAGCGTCGCGTCGCACCGTTCATGAACCAAATCGTGTTCAACCCGTCCGTTGAGTTACGCCAGAAGAGATCGGCGATGCCATCGCCGTCGAAATCGCCAATGCTGGAAATTTCCCAGCCCTGGCCGGGCGCCAGGAACGGCGGCGAGGCTGAACCCACCAACGTCGCACCGTTCAGGAACCAAATCAGGTTGGTGCCGTTGGCATTGCGCCAGAGCAAGTCGGCCTTGCCATCGCCGTTGAAGTCCGCCAGACCGACGGGAGTCCACCCTGCAGCGGGCGGGACCGTGACATAAAACGTCAAGAGGCTCACCGTGGCCCCATCCATCAACCATGAGGCATTCGTCCCGCTCGCGGCTTCGCGCCAGAACACATCCGCCTTGCAATCGCCATTGATATCTGCGACCCCCACGACGGTGTAGCTGGTCGGAACGGTCGGGACGAAGGTGAACGAGCTCCGGGTAGCGCCATTCATGAACCAGATGGTATTGAGGCCACTGGACGTATTGCGCCAAAAGATGTCGGCCTTGCCATCGCAATCAAAGTCGCCGACGCCGGCAACGATCCATCCCTGCCCCGCACCGACCGATGGAGGACTTTGAGCCGATAGGCGCACGCCCCCATCCATGAACCAGATCAGGTTCTGGCCAGTGACGCTGTTTCGCCACAGCAAATCGGTCTTGCCGTCGCCATCGAAGTCAGCTTGGGCGACGATGCTCCAGCCGGCGCCCTGCGGGACGGTGTCCTGGAACGCGAACCCCGCGAGGTTGGGACCGTCCATGAACCATTGGACGTTGCTCCCGTCGTTCGCATTGCGCCAGAACACGTCGGCGCGACCGTTGCGGTTGTAGTCGGGCCCGTAGGGCAGGATGCTCTTGCGCGCGACGCCGATGCCTTGACCACCCAAGAATCGCAGGGCCGTCTGCGCGGCATCGACATCGAAGGAGCGGACGACGTCGCTCACCAAGCCGACGGAATCATTGAACCACGTCGCACCTCCATCGTTCGATCGCTCCAGGTTCAGGATGTCGTCGGCGAACGCCGATCCGTAAATCGTGACATTGCCTCCATTGCGGGTCAGCGCAATGCGCTGGATGTTGAACGATCCGAGCTTCTGCGTGTAGTTCACCCCCCCATCCGTGCTTGCGAACACACCCGACGTCGTGGGGTTCGGATTGCCGAAAGCATCGTTGTTGTTGCGTCCAAGCCAAACGGCTAGGCCATTACCCGGGTCGAAAGCCAGGCTCCGCGCCGAAGCGTACGCCGGACCGGGAAGGGTGAAACTGACGCCGCCGTCCACGGTCTTGTAAGGACCGTTGGCAGTCAGCACCCAGACCACGTTCGCGTTGGTCGGATCGACGTAGATACTGCGGACCCTCCGCGAGTTCGCATTGTGCGGGGCGGGCGAGACGGGCAGGTTCGCAGTGAGATCCACCCATAGTGCGCCGCCATTGGTCGTCTTGAAAAAACCCGCGCGCGTCGAAAACCCATCGAAGAAACCGGCATACAACGTCGCCGGCGTGGTGGGTGCGATCGCCACGACCGCATCGGCTACGATGAGGTTCGCCGGCAAGCCGCTATTCACCGCTGTGAAGGTATCCCCGCCGTTGGTGCTCTTGAAGATACCGTTGCCGAACGTCGCCAGGTACAGGGTACCCGGCGTTACCGGATCGAGCGCCAGCTGGCTCTCGAGGCTGGAACGAAGAGTCACGTTCGGGATCGGCTTGCGGGTCCAATTGATGCCTCCATCGGTGCTCTTGTAGAGCGACTCGAAGGATGTCGCGTAGACGATCGACGCGTTCAACGGGTCCGACTTGACGACGTTGACCTCGGACGGAGGCAACCCGATCTTCAGTTCTGTATAGCTCGCGCCGCCGTCGGTGCTCTTGAAAAAGCCAGCAAACGTTCCGACGTACTGCACGGTCGGATCTGCCGCCGGGGTGGAGACGAACGTGGTCCCTGGCGGCGCTGCAGCCAAGGCACTCCAGCTGATCGTCGAACCGGAGCGGACACCCTTGAACACTCCAGCGTTGGCGTACGTGACGTAGACGATGTCGGGATTGACGCGATCGATGCCGAGATTGAGGGCTTCATCACTTGGCAGGCCAGCATTCTGGGAAGTCCAGGTGCTCCCCCCGTTGGTCGAGAGGAACGGCCCGCTGCCGCGCACCGAGACATAGAGGACGCTGGGCGTGGTGCTATTGATCCGTACACGCGTTGTCCTCAAGAGCGAGCCGAACGCGCCGCCGCTCAGACCGTTGTTGATCTGCGCCCAGGTCAGACCGCCATCGACGGACTTCCAGATGCCCGTAGTCGCGCCGATTGCGTACACGACGTCGGCATTGCTCGGGTCGACGGAGACCACGTCGAGATCGGTTCCCACAGGCATCTGGCCTACACCTGCGCCGGTGAGCGCCGCCGACCAGTTGGCGCCCCCATCCGTGCTGCGAAACAGCCCGCTGGGCGCGGTGCAGGACGAAACCGCGTACAGCCTGTTGGGATCTGATTCCGTCGTGGCAATGTCGTTGATGAACCAGCACGAGAGCGTGCCTCCGCCGGTGCCGCTGGCATCGACCCAGGTGGTGCCGAGGTCCGTGGACTTGAACACGCCCGACCCGTCGGTAGCGACGAAAAGCGTCGGACTGACGGCCAGATTGCGGGCAAGCTGATTGATCCCCTGGGCGGGCAAGCCGTTCGAGGAACGGAAGAAGCGGAGCCCACCGTCCGTGGACTTGTAGATCAATCCCCCGTACGACCCTACGAACAGCGTGTTGGCGTCCGTACTCGCAAATACCGCTGCTCGCGAGCTCGAGGGACTGGAACTCACCCAGCGTTCGGTGAACGTATGGCCCGGTCCTGCGATGAAGGCCAACGTGCATGCGAGGACGAACGTTTGCAAACGGCGAATGCGCATCAGCGATATCCCCTTCGTTTCGTGCCGGGTCACGGCCGCCACGCATTCAAGCCTTGAAGTGGAGCGTTGTCAACGTCGTACACTCTGAATGCCGTAAGCTTTTCGTCAGGCATACGCCATGTATCGGGTCTTCCCGAGGGCAGAGCAGGATCCGGCGCGCGCTGTCAGCGCTATCGGATGAGCTGCGGTCACCGGTGGCCGGCGGATTCCGTGCCCCACGGTGCCATGGCGGGATCGAGCGCCCGCACGACACGTGCAGGTACGCGGCCAGCGTCGACTGTACCGGGCGAGCCGCGCCCCCCGCGTCAATGCCGGGTCGAACCCTTGCCGGTACCCTTGGCCTTGGCTGGCACCGCTTCCACCGAAAGGTTGAAGGTGCGTTGCTCGTTCGGGTTCATCGCCCCGACCCCCACAAGCTTCCGCGCAATCTCCTCACCGCGATCATTGAAGATCGAGACAATCACGGTGTACTCCCAGGGCTCGCCTTCGGCAGGATGGCGGATGCTGCCTTCGATCGACAGCGGCGTGATCGCCGGAGCCTGCGGCACCTCCAGGCCGGCATCGAAGCGCAGGTAGTGGCGGCACGCAGGACACAGCGCCGCGCTTTCGAGAATGATCTCCTTGCAGTGTGGGCACTGGCGGGTCGCCCCGGGATTCCCCGGGCGAACGGCGCTCATCCGCCGCCACCGCTCCCCGCCGAACCGCGGTCGTTGCCCGGCCTGCCCGGTCTCGCCGTGCGACCCTCGTCGCCGCCGAAGTCGGCCTGGCCGCGCATGCGGGCACCCGATGCAACGGTCAGTGCCCCAGACTTCAAGTCGCCGATCACCACCCCGGTCGCCAGCAGATCGATCCGCGAAGCCTCCTCGACACTGCCTTCGAGCTCGCCCGCGATCGTAACCTTGTCCGCGCGCACGGCGCCCGTGAGCTTGGCGCCGGCTTCGATCGTGAGGTCACCCTGCACGCTCACGTCGCCCTTGAACTTGCCCGCGATGCGCACGCTGCCGCCACCTTCGATCTTGCCTTCGATGGTGATGTCCGAGGCGATCAGGGATTCCTTACGCGTGCCGGCGGGACCGGGGGCGGGCGCAGGGGCCGGTTCCCGGCGCGAGCCGCCACTCTCGGCGACCGGCGCCGCGTTGCGGTGGACGGTGGTTTCGGGGGCGGGGGCGGGGGCGGGGGCGAGTTCAGGCTTGGCCGGCGGGTCGAAGCGCGCGGCCTCCCGCACGTCGGGGACGGAAGGGGGCGACTGTCGCGGAGCTGCGTTATCTTTCCAGAGCGCCATGGCATGGACCTATCGAGAGAGAGGAGATTCGAGGCTAGCGCTAAAATCCTGCGCACGCAAATCCGGCCGAGGGATTGCGACTCCGACGACGTACCCAGGTGTATGAGATGAGTTTTGAGCGAAACAGGAAGAACGCATGACCCGGTCCCCTTCCGGGATCCCGCGCGACCTGCGCGCCGCGCGCTCGCGTATGGCGGGCCGATGCACCCACCCGGCCGGTCCGGTCCCGGTCCGAACCACCCCGCCGAACCGGGGCCGCAGCCGATTCCCGGAGGGCGCGATCGATGCTGGCCCGTCCTCGACCTGCCGGTGACACTGTGAGCTCGCATGTGCAGCCGGGCAGTACGTCGGGAAGTGGGATCGGTTCGCCGCTGCAAGTGCTGCAGCTTGCGATGTGGTTCGGTCTCGTCGCAGGCGCCTGTGAAGTGACGCTGCTGGGCGTGCGAAAGTACGTCCTGCACCGCCTCATCTTCGTCAGCGTCGACGTCGCCTGGATGGCGCCCCTCGCTGACATGCTCATCTTCGCGGTCGTCGGCCTCGGGCTGATCGCGGCGCGTGCGGTTCTTCCAGGCCGCCTCGCGCCTCCCCCGGTGCTGGTGCTTTGCGCACTCGCCGTCTTCACCATCTTGCTGATGTACCACCCCCTTTATCCGCCTGCCGGCGCCATCCTGGCGCTGGGAATCGGCACGGCCGTCGCACGCTTCCTGGGTACGCGCATGCCAGGCTTCCGCCGCTTTGTCCACGGATCGTTCTGGGCGCTGCTGGCGGCGCTGCTGCTCACCGCAGCCACGACCCAGGCCATGAAATCCCCGGGATCCGGCGAGCGCGCCGCTGCGGGCGCAGCATCACCCCGTCGACCCGGCGTGCTGCTGATCGTGCTGGACACGGTCCGCGCATCCCATCTCGCCGCTTACGGCTATGGCCGTGCCACGACGCCGCAACTGCAGCGCTGGCTGGGCGACGGCGCACGCTTCGAACACGCCCTCTCCACCGCCCCTTGGACCCTGCCGTCGCATGCAAGCATGTTCACGGGACGGTTCACGAACGAGCTCGATGCCGACTGGCTCGCGCCGCTCGGCACCGCACACCCCACGCTGGCGGAGACGTTCAGGCGCAATGGCTACGCCACCGCGGGATTCGTCGCCAACACGCGCTATTGCAGCCGGGAGACCGGCCTGGCGCGGGGGTTCTCGCACTACGAGGACTACCCGGTCACGGCTGCGCACGTCGCCATGAGCTCGTCGCTCGGGAGTTACCTCGCCTGGAGCCGCTCCGTCCGGCGCAAGCTGCTGCGCAAGTCTGCCGATGACGTGAATGCGTCGTTCCTGGCGTGGCTGGATGGCCGGGACACCGGTGTCCCCTTCTTCGCGTTCCTGAACTACATGGACGCGCACGCCCCGTACCAGCCGCCCGCCCCCTTCGACCGACAGTTCTCGTCCCCGGATGCGGAGGAACTCGTCGCCAACCTGCGCGAAGACGACGCGGGCATCCGGCTGCAACCCGAGGTCCGCCAGGCCGCCATCGACAAGTACGACGAATCACTGGCCTTCCTCGACGATCGCCTGGGCGCGCTCTTCGCGGCGCTCGCCGCGCGCCGACTCTGGGACGACACGATCGTCGTCGTGACCTCGGATCACGGCGAGGAATTCGGTGAGCACGGAGTCTACTATCACGGCAACAGCCTCTATCGCGGCGCGCTCGAGGTGCCGCTGCTGTTGCGTTTTCCACCGCGCGTTCCTACTGGCGCGAGCATCGCAACGCCGGTGTCCTTGAGGGATTTGCCGGCTACGCTCCTCGACCTCGCCGGCCTGCCCGCGGCCTTGCCGGGCGCCTCGCTGTCCAGCTATTGGGACGGCACGTCGCCCCGCGACAACGCCGCCGCCAACCCCCTGTTGATGGAGCTTTCGTATGCGTCGACCCTGCCCGCGAACACCCCGGTCAGCAAGGGCTCGATGGCATCGGTCCTGCTCGGCGATCTGCGCCTCATCCGCAACGGCGACGGCCGCGAGGAGCTGTACGACTTTCGCCGCGATCCCATGGAGCGCGTGAACCTCGCCGACCAGCCCGCGCAACCGGTAGGCCTGGCAAGGTTGCGCGAGGCGCTCGCTACCCTGGCAGGTGCCAGGTCGAGTCGTGCACCTTGAGGTCCGGGAGATCCGTGGTCGGCTCTCTGCGACAATTTGCGCGACCGTGGTGTACGGACACCGCGCGTGGCGCCAACCAAGGTAGCCAACCTGCGCATAATGGCCATTGCTTTCGTCTTGTCCTTGCCGGAGCTTCCCCGATGATCCGTTGCGGCCGACTGTTGCTCGCCCTTCTTCTCCTCCTCCCGGCGGGTTCGGGATATGCGCAGCAGCCGCTCGACCGGCTGGTATTCGCCACCGATTGGTTTGCGCAGGCCGAGCACGGTGGCTTCTACCAGGCGATCGCGGAAGGCATCTACCGTCGGCACGGCCTGGACGTCACGATCCGGATGGGTGGTCCGCAAGTCAACGGCATGCAGCTGCTGGCGGCCGGGCAACTCGACATCGCGATGGGCGACGCCTTGCAGATGCTCTCCGCGATCGAGCAGGACGTGCCCGTCACAGCGATCGCGGCGACGTTCCAGAAGAACCCGACCGTGCTCATCGCGCACCCCGGCGTGGCTTCGATCGAATCGCTCAAGGGCAAGCCGATCGCGATAGCCGCTGCGGCCAACACGACGTTCTGGCCGTGGCTCAAGCAGCGCTATGGCTTCTCCGACGATCAGAAGCGCCCTTACGCATTCAGCGTGCAGCCTTTCCTGGTCGACCCGAATCTTGCCCAACAGGGGTTCGCGACCTCCGAGCCGTTCTCCGTGGAGCAAGGCGGCATCAAGCCCGTCGTGTTCCTGCTCGCTGACCGCGGCTATCCACCCTATTCGGAGGCGCTCGCGGTGCGGCGCGAAACGCTCGCCACGCGCGCCGACGCGCTGACCCGTTTCGTGCGCGCATCTGCGGAAGGCTGGAAGAGCTATCTCGCCAATCCCGCACCGGGCAACGCACTGATCAAGCGTGACAACCCACAGATGTCCGACGAACTCCTCGCCTACAGCCTTCGGCAGATGAAAGCGTACGCGATCGTCACCGGCGACGTCGCGTCGCGTCGCGGATTGTTGACCATGACCGCCGAGCGCTGGCGGGACACGATCGCGTTCCTGCGCGAGGCCGGACTTGCCAAGCCGAACGTGGACTACGGGAAGGCGTACACCCTCTCGATTGTCGACAAGGTCCAGGTGCTGCCCTGACCCGCGACGCCAGGGTCGCGGAGCGCGCCACTGTCATTGGTGGGGTGGCGACGGGTCGTCGAACGGCCTGCTGCGGAACTGCAAGCCGACTGCTCCCCGACCGTCCCCCGCGGCCGCGAGAACCTGGGCGCCGCCTCGAAGCCGCCCGGCGCAGGCCGCACTTCGACAACCCGGACGTCTTGACCTGCCAGCGTGCAGGCGGCACGATCGGGCGCGCACGCCGGCAGCCTTGATTCCATTTGCGTCGATCCCTTCAGTCGCCCGAGGAGTAGCCCATGGCAGCAGTGGAATCGGCCGCCCCAGTGGCAGTCGTCACGGGCGGCGCGCGCGGTATCGGCGTCGCCATCTGTCAGTGGTTCCTGGGCAATGGCCATCGGGTCGCGTTGCTCGACATCGACCGCGATACCCTCCTTCGCACCGAAGCGGCCCTGGCCGACCCGTACCGGGTACTTGCAGTGCACTGCGACGTGTCCCGGCCGGACCAGGTGGAATCCGCCATGGCGCAGGTGGCCACGGTGTTCGGACGCGTCGATGCGCTCGTGAACAACGCCGGGGTCGCGGTTTTCAAGCGCCTCGAGCAAACATCTTTCGAGGAGTGGCGCTTCGTGATGGCGACCAACCTCGACGGTGTGTTCTTGTGCACCCAGGCTTGCGTGCCGTACATGCGCAGGACCGGCGGCGGGAGCGTCGTCAACATCGCTTCGATTTCCGGCCTGCGCGCCAGCACGCTGCGGGTCGCCTACGGCACCAGCAAGGCGGCGGTGATCCACCTCACCAAGCAACAGGCGGTCGAGTACGGCAACATCGGTGTCCGCGTCAACGCCATCGCCCCAGGCCCGGTGGATACCGAGATGGCGAAACAGGTGCACACCCCGGCGATCCGCGCTGACTACCGCGATGCAATCCCCCTGGGGCGGTACGGGACGACCGAGGAGATCGCGGCGGCAGTGGGTTTTCTGTGCAGTCCGGCCGCGTCCTATGTGAACGGACAAGTCCTCGCGGTCGACGGCGGCTTCGACGCCGCCGGGGTGGGATTGCCGACGCTGCGCAAGCCGTCTCCTGGATGAGATCTGCCGTCGCATCGAGGCCGTAAACAGTCCACCCGGCAGAACGCGCAGCCAAAGCACATGCGCTTCGCTTTTCGTCAGCGTCGCAGCCTCCATCGTCAGGCATTTGCTCGAATGGCGGCGGCCGGCCCGCCCCTCCGGCGTGTGGGATGCGCTACCATGCGCGCTTCATCTCTCGCGCCCCAGCATGCAACAACTACAACCGGATGAGTCGGCGGCAGGTTCGGCTCCGCGTCCCTCCGCTGCAACCCGCCTGCTCGACCTGTATCGCACCATGGCGCGCATCCGGGCGTTCGAGGACGCCGCCGAGGTCGCCAGCCAGGGCGGCGTGCAGGCATGGGGTCTCGCCAGCTCGACGACACCGGCTCTCGTCCGCGGCCCCCTGCATCTGTCGACTGGGCAGGAAGCCGTCGCGGTCGGGGTATGCGCCAATCTCGAGCGCGCGGATCTGCTCACCTCGACCCATCGCGGTCACGGCCATACGCTGGCCAAGGGCGCGGACACCGGGCGCATGATGGCCGAACTCTTCGGACGTGCGACCGGCACGAACAAGGGGAAGGGCGGGTCGATGCATATCGCCGACTTCGGCGTGGGCATGCTCGGTGCGAACGGCGTGGTGGCCGCCGGATTGCCGATTGCGGTGGGTGCCGCTCATGCACTGAAGACCCGCCGCCGGCCCGAGATCGTTGCCTGCTTCTTCGGGGATGGGGCCGTGAATCGCGGCCCTTTTCTCGAGGCGCTCAACTGGGCGGTGGTCTACCACCTCCCCGTCCTGTTCGTGTGCGAGGACAACCGGATTTCGGCGACCACGCCCACGGGTCCCATGACCGGCGGCCCCGGCGCCAGTGCGCGCGCCCGGAGTCTGGGGGTGGAGGGGGAACGGGTGGACGGCAACGATGTCGAGATCGTGGATGCCACGGCGTCCCGGCTGATCGCGGAGGTCCGCGCCGGCGCGGGCCCGCGCTTCCTGCATGCCGTGACCTACCGGTTCAAGGGACACGTGTCGGTCGATCCGGGGGCCTACCGCGATCCGGACGAAGTCGCCCGCGCGCTGGAATCCGATCCCTTGCGCCTCGCGCGCGACAAGCTCATTGGCCGGCACGTGCAACCCGCGGCGATCGACGCCATCGATGCGGCCGCCAAGGCCGAAATCGACGCGGCACTGGCCGACGCCGCGGCTGCACCTTGGCCGGCGCCGAGCGAGGCGTACACCGACGTGCAAAACACCGGGGCGGGCCAATGGCGGTGATGAGCTATTCGCTCGCCGCGGCCACGGCCCTCGCCGAGGCGATGGAAGCCGACGCCTCCGTCGTCGCGCTGGGCGAGGATCTTGGGCGCGGCGGCATCTTCGCGCAGTACCGCGGCCTGCAGCAGCGCTTCGGCACGGACCGGGTGATCGACACGCCCATCTCGGAGGCGACCATCATGGGGGCGGCGGTCGGCATGGCACTCGCGGGCCTGCGACCAGTGGTCGAGTTGCGGGTGGTCGATTTCGCGCTCTGCGCCATGGACGAG
>JBDTWB010000149.1:0-10203 GCA_040006895.1 Casimicrobiaceae bacterium
CCGGCGCGAAGGCCGAGATCGCCGACAAGGTGATCCGCGAGATCTGCTCGCGCCTGAAGTTCCTGAACGACGTCGGCCTCAACTACCTGAGCCTCGACCGCAGCGCCGAGACGCTTTCGGGCGGCGAAGCGCAGCGCATCCGCCTCGCCTCGCAGATCGGCTCCGGCCTGACGGGCGTGATGTACGTGCTCGACGAGCCCTCGATCGGCCTGCACCAGCGCGACAACGCGCGCCTGATCGAGACGCTCAAGCACCTGCGCGACCTCGGCAACAGCGTGATCGTGGTCGAGCACGACCAGGACGCGATCCTCGCCGCCGACTACGTGGTCGACATGGGTCCCGGCGCCGGCGAGCACGGCGGCCAGGTGGTCGCCCAGGGTACGCCCGACGAGATCCGGCGCGCGCCGCACTCGCTGACGGGGCAGTACCTCGCGGGGCGGCGGCAGATCCCGATGGCGGCGCGTCGGCATCGCGCCGATCCGGCACGCCAGCTCGAGATCACCGGCGCGATGGGCAACAACCTGCAGAGCGCGACGCTGCGCCTGCCGGTCGGGCTGTTCGTGTGCGTGACCGGCGTCTCGGGCTCGGGCAAGTCGACCCTCATCAACGACACGCTCTACCACGCCGTCGCGCGGCACCTCTACGGCAGCTCCACCGAGCCCGCGACCTTCGACGAGATCGACGGCCTCGAGTACTTCGACAAGGTGATCAGCGTCGACCAGAGCCCGATCGGTCGCACGCCGCGCTCGAATCCCGCCACGTACACGGGACTGTTCACCCCGATCCGCGAACTCTTCGCCCAGGTCAAGGAAGCGCGCGAGCGCGGCTATGGACCGGGGCGCTTCTCGTTCAACGTCAAGGGCGGCCGCTGCGAGGCGTGCCAGGGGGACGGCCTCATCAAGGTCGAGATGCACTTCCTGCCGGACGTGTACGTGTCCTGCGACGTGTGCCACGGGCAGCGCTACAACCGCGAGACGCTCGAGATCGCGTACAAGGGCAGGAACATCCACGAGGTGCTGGCGATGACCGTGGAGCAGGCGCATGCCTTCTTCGAGCCGGTGCCAGCGGTCGCACGCAAGCTCCGGACCCTGCTCGACGTCGGTCTCGGCTACATCACCCTGGGCCAATCGGCCACGACGCTATCCGGTGGCGAGGCGCAGCGGGTCAAGCTCGCGCTCGAGCTTTCCAAGCGCGACACCGGGCGCACGCTCTACATCCTCGACGAGCCGACGACCGGCCTGCATTTCCACGACATCGAGCTGCTGCTCACGGTGCTGCATCGCCTGCGCGACCATGGCAATACCGTGGTCGTGATCGAGCACAACCTCGACGTCATCAAGACCGCCGACTGGATCGTCGATCTCGGGCCGGAAGGCGGCGCGGGCGGCGGCCGCATCATCGCCGAAGGGCCACCCGAGGAAGTCGTGAAAGTCGGCGCGAGCCATACCGGCAAGTACCTGAAGGCCGTGCTCGCCGCGCATGCGCCCAAGCGCGTTCGGCAGCCGGAGCCGACGCCGCCACGGGGCTCGCGCGGCCGCAAGGTGTCGGGGGACCTGCTGGGCTGACCTTGGCCCACTGCCACCGGGCATGCCTGCGGCCCACTGCATGGCGCGCCGAGCCCGGGCGACAGGGAGGAGCGGCCTACCGGCGGGCAAGCCTGCCGACGGCGCCGAGAATGCCCGCGAGCAACGCGGTCGGGGTCGGCGGACAGCCCTCGATCTCGACGTCCACCGGGATCACGTTGGCCACGCGCCCGAGACTCGCGTAGCTCTCGCCGAATATTCCGCCGTCGCAGGCGCAGCCGCCCGCGGCCACCACGAGCTTCGGCTCGGGCGCTGCGTCGTAGGTGCGCCGCAGCGCGATCGCCATGTTGGCCGTGACCGGACCCGTCACCAGCAGCAGGTCCGCATGCCGCGGGCTCGCGACGAAGTGGATGCCCAGGCCCTCGAGGTTGTAGTAGGGATTGTTGAGGGCGTGGATTTCGAGCTCGCAGCCATTGCACGAGCCCGCGTCGACGTGGCGAATGGCGAGCGCACGGCCGAGGGTGCGCAGGATGTCCTGCTGCAGCCGCGCGACCGTTGCAGGTGCCGCTGCGGTTGCCGGCGCCGGCTCGGTCTTGCAGCCGGTCCTGGCGATCTGGTGGAGGATGCGAAGCATGGGCGAAAGTTTGGCGATGGAGGGGATGGGCGCCCCGAAACGGGTTGGCGCAATCCCATCGGTGGTCAGAGATCGTGGCCGCTGTAGGAGAGATTGAACGACTTGTTGATGAGCGGGAAATCGGGAAGGATGTTGTCGATCACCGCGTGCTCGAGCACCGGCCAGTTCTCCCACGAAGGATCGTGCACGTGGCAGCGGCGGATAGTATTGCCGGGGCCGCTTTCGAGCGCCACCAGCACGGGGCCGCGCCAGCCTTCGATCCAGCCGTAGCCCGCCCGATAGGCCGTCGCGTTCGGGACCGGCGCGAGGATCGCTCCCTCGGGCAATGCATCCAGGATGGCGCCCACGAGCCGCAGCGACTCGGCGATCTCGTCGAAGCGCAGTGCGACACGTGCCGCGACATCCCCCTCGGTCCGGATCGCGACATTCACGCCCAGCGCATCGTATGGCGCGATGGGAAACCGGGCGCGCAGGTCAGCGTCCGAGCCGCTTGCGCGCGCTGCCATACCGGAGATCCCGAGGTTCGTCGCGAGACCGGCGCTGACGATGCCACACGCCCGGAAGCGATCCTGCAGGCCGGCGTGGTTGTCGTAGATGGCGCGCAGGCGCCGCACCTCCCGCGCCAGGTGCGCGGCATCGGCGCGCATGGAGTCGACATCGGCGGCGGCGACATCGGTCGCGACACCGCCAGGAACGATGGCATCCATCAGCAGGCGATGGCCGAACACGTGCGCATTGCGCCGCGCCAGGTCCTCGCGCAGCCGGGAAAACTGGGCGAGTCCGAAGGCGAGTCCCGCATCGTTGCCGAGCGCGCCGAGGTCGCCGAGATGATTGGCAATGCGTTCGCGCTCGACCAGGAGCGCCCGCAGCGACGTGGCGCGTGCAGGCGCCGCGGCGTTGCACAGGGTCTCGACGGCGTGCGCGTAGGCCCACGCGTAGGCGGCGGTGCTGTCGGCGGAGACCCGGCCTGCGAGGCGGTGCCCGTCCGCGAGGGTCATCCCTTCGAAGCGCTTCTCGATGCCCTTGTGCACGTAGCCCAGCCGCGCTTCGAGCCGAAGTACCTTCTCGCCCACCACCTGGAAGCGAAAATGGCCGGGCTCGATGATGCCGGCGTGGACCGGACCGACGGGAACCTCGTGTACGCCATCGCCCTCCACGCGCACGAAGGCGTAGTCCTCGACGCCCGGAGGGCATCGCTGTTCGGCAAAGTCCCGGCGCATCGGAAAGGCGTCGGCCGGCCAGCCGGCATGGCGCAGCCATGGGCGCTGGTCATCGCTGCCTGACTGCACGCCGACCAGATCGAAGGCGGCACGCTGCATGCGCTGCGCCGCCGGAAAGATCGAGCCCAGATCGGGATACTGCGCATCCATCGTCAGCGCCCGATGCTCGAGCAGGGTGAGCCCGTCGCGATCGCGCAACATGACGCGTACCGTCAGACCCTGCTCGCGATCACGATCGTCGCTCGCCCAGAGCGCGACGAGCTGCCCGCCTTGTTCCCAGGCCACGCGGCAGGCGGCGAGGAGCTGCATGGCATCGACTGCATACCGCCGCCCGGGCACCATTGCGGGCAGCAGCGCGGGGGTGAGGCCCAGGGCGGACAGGTCCATGTCGTCAGCCGATGAGCCGCGCCGCCTGTCGGTACCAGTCGGCGAGGTAGGAAGGAATCCACAGGCCGAGCATCAGCACCAGCGCCAGATGGACATAAACGGGAATCATCGCGGGCCGGTGCGGCAGGCGCGTCGCGTTGGTGTCGCCGAACACCATCGGCTGCACTCGCAGCAGCACGGCCGCGAACGCCACCGTCAGCGCCGCGAGCAGGAATGGTGTGGCCCACGGCTGTTCCCGCATCGCCGTGGTCAGGATCAGGAACTCGCTCGCGAACACGCCGAATGGCGGTATGCCGAGGATCGCGAGCGTGCCGAGCATGAGACCCCAGCCCATCATCGGACTGATCACGACCAGCCCGCGAATGCCATCGATCGCCTGGGTCCCGGCCTTCTGGGTCGCGTGGCCCACGGCGAAGAAGATCGCCGACTTGGTGAGCGAGTGGACCGTCATGTGCAGCAGTGCCGCGAAGTTGGCGACCGGCCCACCCATCCCGAAGGCAAAGGTGATGATGCCCATGTGCTCGATGGACGAGTAGGCGAACAGCCGCTTCAGGTCCTTTTGCCGGCTGAGCAGCAACGCGGCGACAACCACCGACAGGAGCCCGAAGCCCATCATGAGCTCCCGGGCGAAGGCGGTATGCACCGCGCCGTCCACGAGCACCTTGCTGCGCACCACCGCATAGAGCGCGACGTTGAGCAGCAGCCCGGACAGTACCGCCGATACCGGGGTCGGTCCTTCCGCATGGGCATCGGGCAGCCAGTTGTGCAACGGCACGAGCCCCGCCTTGGTCCCGTAGCCTACCAGCAGGAAGACGAAGGCCAGGGAGAGCACGGTCGGCTCGAGTTCCCCCTTGACGGCATTGAGCTCCGTCCAGAGCAGCGCGCCGCCGCCGGCACCGAGCACCCGCTCGGCGGCGAAATACAGCAGGATGGTCCCGAACAGTGCCTGGGCGATGCCAACGCCGCACAGGATGAAATATTTCCAGGCCGCCTCGAGGCTCGCCGCCGTGCGGTAGAGCGACACCAGCAGCACCGTGGTCAGGGTCGCGGCCTCCATGGCCACCCACAAAATCCCGAGGTTGTTGGTGAGCAGCGCCAGCAACATGGTGAAGATGAAAAGCTGGAACATGCCGTGATAGAGCCGCAGCCGCGCCGGCGTCAGCCGGCCGCGGGCCGCCTCGATGCGCATATAGGGCCGGGAGAAGATCGACGTCGTGAAGCCGACCAGCGCGGTCAGCGCGACCAGGAACACGTTGAAGGGATCGACGAAGAACTGGCGATCGAGCACCAGCAGGGGGCCGTCGGCGATCACCCGGATCGTCAGCGCCGCTGCTGCTGCGAACGTAAGGCCGCTGACCAGCACGTTGATGCCCGGAGCCTCGTCGCGCGCGCCCACCGTTCCGAGCACGAGCGCACCCAGCACCGGGAGCAGGAGCACGGCAACGACCTCGATCATGCCGTCATTCCCCGTCCTTCAGCTGCTCGAGATGCTTGAGGTCGAGACTGTCGAACTGCTCCCGGATCTGGAAGAAGAACACGCCCAGGATGAGCATCCCGACCAGCACGTCGAGCGCGATGCCGAGCTCCACCACCATGGGCATGCCGTAGGTTGCGCTGGTGGCCGCGAACAGCAGCCCATTCTCCATCGACAGGAAGCCGATCACCTGGGGAATGGCTTTCCTACGCGTGATCATCATCAGGAACGAGATCATCACCGACCCGATTGCGATGCCCAGGGTAGCGCGCGTAACGGTGCTGGCGAGCTGCGCGATGGGCGCAGCGAGATTGAACGAGAACACCACCAGCACGATCCCGACCAGCATCGTGGTGGGGATGTTGATCAGGCTCTCGACCTCCCAGCGAACGTCGAGGCGCCGGATCAGCCGATACAGCAGGATCGGCAGGACCACGACCTTGAGCGCGAGAGTGAGTCCGGCCGACCAGTAGAGGTGGGGCTGATGAGTCCCCCACGCGACGACCGCCGTCGAGATGGCGAGCGAAAGTCCCTGCAGCCCGAACAGGTTGATGAGGCTCGGCAGCCGCCGCTGCGCCAGCATCGCGAAGGCGAGCAGCAGGAGCACCGCCGCGAGGAGGTTGATGACCTGGGCATACAGCGGCAGGGTCGTCACGAGCCGAGCAGCAGGTTGACCAGCATCGCGAGCACCGCGAACAGGAACGCCGTACCCAGGAACTCCGGGGCCCGGAAGATGCGCATCTTCGCCGAGACGGTCTCGATCAGGGCCAGGGCGAAGCCCCCGGCCGCTAGCTTGGCGACGAGCACCGGCGCCGCCCCGACCACCGCCTGCCAGTGACCGCCCGACGCGATGCCGAACGGGACGAAGATCGCGAGGCCGATGCACGAGTAATTGAACAGCTTCAAGGCCGCGGCCCATTCCATCAGCGCGAGATGCCGCGCCGAATACTCCAGCAGCATGGCCTCGTGGATCATGGTGAGCTCGAGATGCGTCGCGGGGTTGTCCACCGGGATGCGCGCATTTTCGGCGAGCGAGACCATCGTGAAGGCGACGCCCGCCAGGGCGAGGCTCGGATAGATCGCGAATTCGCGGGCGGCGAGGGTATCCACGATGGTGGGCAGCGAGGTCGAGCCGGAGAGCAGCGAGGCGGTGAACAGCACCATCAGCAGCGCGGGTTCGGCCAGGAAGCCGACGAACATCTCCCGGCGCGCGCCGAGCGACCCGAACGCGGTGCCTACGTCCATGGCGGCCAGGGCCATGAATACCCGCGCCAGGGCGAAGAGTCCAACCAGGGCGATGGTGTCGGCCGCGGTCGCGAACGGCAGGTTGGTCGCGAGCGATGGCACGATCGCCGCCGCGCAGCATTGCGCACCGAACACGACATAGGGACTTGCCCGGAAGAGCGGCGAGGCGTGCTCGGCCATCACCGCATCCTTCAGGAACAGCTTGTGCAGGGTACGGTACGGCAGCAGGAGCGACGGCGCCGAGCGGTTCTGCAGCCAGGCGCGGCATTGGGCGACCCAGCCGACCAGCAGCGGCGCGAGCGCCAGGGCGATCGCGACCTGCAGGAGTTGGGA
The DNA here is from genome assembly GCA_040006895.1 of Casimicrobiaceae bacterium. GTDB lineage: Bacteria > Pseudomonadota > Gammaproteobacteria > Burkholderiales > Casimicrobiaceae > CAIWHR01. The sequence continues at coordinate 6,817 of JBDTWB010000149.1, forward strand.
GAGGAATCCGCCGAGGCTCATCGCACGAAGAACAACAGCGCCAGCAGGGTCACGAAGCTGTAGACGAGGTACACGGCAATGCGACCCTGCTGGATGCGTGCCACCAGGCGGGCCACGGCATCCGCGCCGCGCGCTACGGGCAGATAGAGCCGGTGCCAGAAGTGATCGGCGACGTGGACCGCGTAGCGCGGCGCGCGATCGAACGGCGATGGCAGATGTCGCTCCATCCGGAAGAACGGCTCGAACACCTGCCGGATCGGCTGGCCGAAGCCTTCCGCAGTGTCCTGCATGCGGGCGGTCCGGACCGGGGAGCCACAATCCCACGCCGGTGCGCGACGCGTCCTGCCGTGCCAGATCCGGTGCACCAGCAACACCGTGAGCAGGACGACCGTTGCGATCACCAGCAGCATCACGATCGGACTGTAGCTCGCACGGTCGGCGTCGACCGGGGCGAGTAGCAGCCAGCTGCCGGCACCCTCGCGCAGCGCCGGCACCCCGACCAGCAGGCGGTTGACGTGATCGACGAGGCCGATGATCGTCACGGGGAAAAGGCCGAGGATTACGCAGCCCAGCGCGAGGTAGGAGAGACCGACGCGCTCGAGCATGCCGGCGTCGCGGGCGTTGGCAAGGGCCGGCTCACGCGGCTGGCCGAGGAAGATGACACCGTAGAACTTGACCATGACGTATCCCCCCAGGGCCGCGGTCAGGACCAGCGCCGCGGCTGCGACCGGCACCAGCATGTTCGCGAACGACTGCGGCAGCTGCGGCGTGAACAGGAAGGCCTGGAGCAGCAACCACTCGGAGACGAAGCCGTTGAGTGGCGGCAGTCCAGCAACGGCGAGAGCGCCGACCAGGGCGAGCCACGCGACCCATGGCATGCGGTGGATCAGGCCGCCTAGCCTGCCGAGGCTGCGCTCATGGGTTGCGTGCAGCACCGATCCGGTTGCAAGGAACAGCAAACTCTTGAAAAAGGCGTGGTTGAGGGCGTGGTACAGCACGGCCGTCATCGCCAGCGCCGCGAGCAGATTCTTGCCGTACGCCTTGAACAGGATGGCGAGGCCGATGCCCGCCACCAGGATGCCGATGTTCTCGATCGACGAATACGCGAGGAGGCGCTTCATGTCGGTTTGCACGCACGCGAAGATCACGCCGTAGAGTGCGGTGGCGAGTCCGAGCCCCAGCGCGACCGTCCCCCACCACCACACCGGCGCACCGAGAAGGTCGAAGGTGACCCGCAGCAGGCCGTAGATGGCGGTCTTGAGCATCACTCCGCTGAGTAGCGCCGACACCGGGGACGGCGCCGCGGGATGCGCTTCGGGGAGCCAGACGTGCAGAGGCAGGAGCCCGGCCTTGGCGCCGAAGCCGAGCAGCGCCAGCAGGAACGCGGCGGTGGCCCATGGTCCCGTGCGGGTCGCGGTCCGCATGGCGGCGAACGTGTAGTCGCCGTCACCGCCATGCAGCGCGCCGAAGCAGAGCAGGATCGCCAGCGCGCCGACATGGGCGATCACGAGGTAAAGGAATGCGGCGCGGCGGATCTCCGCGACACGGTGCTCCGTCGCCACCAGGAAGTACGACGCCAGCGCCATGGTTTCCCACGCCACCATGAAGACGTAGGCATCGTCGGCCACGAGCACGAGGGCCATCGCCGCGAGGAAGGCGTGGTACTGGAAGCACAGTGCACCGGGCGCCGCGAGTGTGCTCGCCCGAAAGTGGCCTGCTGAGAAGACCGAGATCGCGGCACTGGCCAGGCCGAGCAGGGCCAGGAAGAACGCCGACAGGGCATCGAAGCGGAGGTGGAAGGGAAGGTCGGGCAAACCCAGCGGCAGCACGCGGGCTTGCGGCGGGGCGCCGAGGGTGGCGAGCGCGGTGCCGGCGAGCACGATTGCGACGAGGGCGCCCGCCGCGAACAGCACGCGACCGGCCCGATCGCGGTCGCGGAATCGGACCAGCCCGAGGACCCCGATGACCAGCCAGCCAAGCACGGCGGCCAGGGTCACCGTGAGTCCGGCGCCGCTCACGGCGCGTGTCGGGAAAACCTGGCGGGCGCGTCGACGCCTGCGCGGTGTTCCACAAACGCCACGCGCCCGCTGCGGCCGCGGCAGGGCGCGCGCGCGGGAATGGTCGCGCGGCGCGGCGCCGCGCATGCCGTACGGGAAAGCGGACCGCGTCGCGGTCCGAGGATCATTTGATGCGCATGCCGGGCTGCGCGCCGGCATCCGGAGCCAGCAGGTAGATGCCGGGGTCGTCGCCGGAGGCCGCGAGGATCATCGCCTCGGACACGCCGAACTTCATCTTGCGTGGCGCGAGGTTGGCGACGACTGGGGTGAGGCGCCCGACGAGATCCTCCGGCTTGTACGCGGACTTGATGCCCGCGAACACAGTGCGCGGGGCCGCCTCGCCGACGTCGAGCGTCAGCTTCACGAGCTTGTCCGCGCCTTCGATGCTCTCGGCATCGACGATCCGCGCGATGCGCAGGTCGAGCTTCGCGAAGTCCTCGATCGATATCGTGGTGGACGCCGGCGTGACCTCAGGAGTGCTTTTCGAGGTGGGAGAAGCGGCCGAACCGCCCGACGCGGGGATCGCTGTCAATGCCGCCGGCGCCTCCTTCGGCCCCTCCAGCAGCGCCTCGATCTGCTTCGCGTCGATGCGCTGCATCAGGTGCTTGAAGGGACGGACGCGCGCGGGCGCCTTCCACGCGTCGCTCCACACGAAGTCGCGATCCATGCCGAAGAGCTCGCGCGCAACACGGCCGGCGAGCTTCGGCAGCACGGGTGCGAGAAGGACCGTGAGTTGCTGGAAGCCCTGCAGCGATTGCGATGCGATCGTCTGCAACGCGTCGTGCTTCGCGGGATCCTTGGCCAGCAGCCACGGCTGCGCGGCGTCGAACGCCTCGTTGAGCCGGTCGGCGATCCGCATCGCGTCGCGCAGCACGCGGCTGTATTCGCGCGCCTCGTAGTTCGCCCGCGCCGTTTCTCCTTCGAGCTGCGCGATCGTCAGCCGGTTCGCGCGCCCGTCGTCGGTCTCGGCCGGCGTCGCGAGCACGCCGTCGAAGTGTCTCGTCAGGAAGGGCGCAGCGCGGCTCGCGATGTTCACGTACTTGCCCACCAGGTCGCTGTTCACCCGCGCGAGGAAATCATCGGGGTTGAAATCGATGTCCTCTACGCGGCCGTTGAGCTTCGCGGCGAGGTAGTAGCGCAACCACTCCGGGTCGAGACCGAGGTCGAGGTAGACCCCGGGGCTGACGCCCGTGCCGCGCGACTTCGACATCTTTTCGCCGGAAGACGTGATGAACCCGTGCACGTGCACCGCGTCCGGCACCTTGTACGGCGTACCGGCGAACCTGAGCATCGCCGGCCAGAACAGCGTGTGGTGATAGACGATGTCCTT
>JBDTWB010000150.1:0-10143 GCA_040006895.1 Casimicrobiaceae bacterium
TGACCCAGGAGCTCATCGCCAACATGCTGGGCGTGCGTCGCGAGGGCGTCACGGAGGCCGCCGGAAAATTGCAGGCCGCCGGGCTGATCCGCTACCGCCGTGGCCGCATCACTGTGATCGATCGCCCCGGCCTCGAGGCCCGCTCCTGCGAGTGCTATCAGGTCGTCAAGACCGAGTTCGACCGCCTCCTGCCCTACGTTGCGCTCTAGCGCCCTCGCCCCACGCAGTGACGCCGCGCATCGACGCCGTGCCGGCGACGCGTGAGCATCGGTGCGCGTCGGCCTATCCGGTTCCGCCGCCGTCGTTGCGTCGACGCTTAGCGCCGCCGCGCAGCGCCCCGGCACCGACAGCCTTCATCCGGTAGCGTCATCCGCCCGAGGTTGGCTGCGGCTGCGCACCCGTGCCATGCGGTTGGGACTTGGCGGTGCTTCGTGCGCACCGCGTCGGACCCTGTGTTCGCCACCGCACGGACGCCACGGCGGGCGTGGCGCACCCTCGGAGTGGGTTCGGCGCACCGCGATTTTCCCGCAGGTGCAGCGAGCTGGAACCCACCAGCCTCCGAGCCTCCGAGCCTCAGGGCCGGGACAACAACAAACCGCCCGGGAAATGCGCCCAGAGGGGCCACATGCTGCACGATTTCCTCTCCGCCCGGCGGGCATTGTTGATCGACCGCTGCAGCATCAAGGTGTCGGCACGCTCCCCAGCGCGGGGCAACGGCCATCCCACCGAGCATGGCATTCCGGTCTTTCTCGGCCAGCTCATCACCACGCTCGAGGCCGAGCACGCCTCGCAGGCGGTTCGCAGTCTCCAGGTTTCCGGCCCTTCCGGCGGAAGCCCGGCATTGTTCGATATCGGCACGACGGCGACGTGGCATGCGCGCGAGCTCCTGCAGCACGGCTACAGCGTGGATCAGGTCGTCCACGATTACGGAGATCTGTGCCAGGCGATCACGGAAGTTGCGGCCGAATACCACGCCCCCATTCGAGTCGAAGAGTTTCGGACGCTGAACCGCTGCCTGGACAACGCGATCGCCGAGGCAGTGGTGGAGTTCGGTCTCCAGCGCGAACGGTTGGCCGGGGAAAGCCAGCTCCTATCATGCAACGAGCGGATCGGCACGCTAGCCCATGAGCTTCGCAACCAGCTTCAGACCGCGACCTTGACACTGGCGGTCATCAAGGCCGGCAAGGTCGGGCTCGCCGGTGCCACCGGTAGTGCGCTGGACAGGAGCCTTTTGGCCATGCGCAAGCTGATCGATCGCGCGCTGGCCGATGTCCACATGACTGCGGCGCTGCCGGCTCGACACGAGATGTTCGCGCTTTCCACCTTCATCGCCGATGTAGAGATGTCGGAGTCGCCGCTGGCGCATTCGTTTGGATGCGCACTCACCGTGGCCAGTGTCGATGCAACGCTTGCGTTACACGCCGATCGGGGCATGCTCCTGGCTGCGGTCGGGAACCTGCTGCAGAACGCCTTCAAGTTCACCAGTCCGCACACCGAAGTGGCCCTCGGGGCCTACGCAACCGCCGACCGCATCCGGATCGACGTAGCGGATCATTGTGGAGGGCTGCCCCCCGGCGATGCCGAGAAGCTCTTTTTGCCATTCTTCCGGTCCGGTCAGGACAAGTCGGGCTTGGGACTCGGATTGTCCATCTGCCGACGCACCGTCGAAGCGAACGACGGCGTGCTGAGCGTCGTCGATCGTCCCGGCGTGGGGTGTGTCTTCACCATCGATCTGCCGCGACACGCGTTGGCCTAGCCGACCGCATCGAACGACAACCCACGAGGAGCCTTGTCTTGCGAAAGGCGAGCCACGACGGATGGCCGCTGGCCTCGGGGCGGTTGGAGCGTGCCCCAGGCTAGCGGGCTTGGTCCTTCTTTGGGGCGTCCCGCGTCATCGGTCCTGCAGGGACAGCGCCTCCGGCATCATCGTGCCCTCAGGCGCCGGTGAGCGACAAGGCTCACGCCGTGGCGACCGCCGTGGTCTGCTCGGGTGCGTTGGTCCCGGGCATGCTCGCCCACCCGCCCTTTTCGACGAACGCGCCCTGCGACCACGAGTCCACCTTCTTGAGTTCCACGAGATTGTCCGCGGCGTCCGTCGTCTTCTGGAATCGCTCCACGCATACCGGTGCCAGTGCGACGACTACCGCGGACTTGGCGCGTTGCGCGGCATCCGTCTCCGCCCGGCCGCCCGTCACCCATCCACCTCATGCAAAGCCGACGATCGCCACCGCGATCGCGCCGCCAACTTAACCCAGAGGGCGGGTTTCGTCTCGACTGGAAGTTCCTTGAAGGCACCTCTCGACATGTGGAGTGGGCGAGCAACGCGGCGCGGGCCGGTGTTTTCGCCGGCGGTGGGCTCCGTCCCCCGACCCTTCGCTCCGGACCCGGCCTGAAATGGGTCATACCTGGCGTTGGAGTGCATCATGACGCGTCCTGCGAGTCGCGTATGTGCGGCGTCGCACAAAGGTCGTCCGGCCTTCGATCTCTGCGCGGCGCGCACCAATGGGGATGCGTAGCACGGAGCGACAGCGGCAGGGTGACAGCCGCCGGCTGAGCCGTGTGTGCGGCAGCGCGCAGACATGCCCGCACCCGCGGCTCATGATGCGCCGATCGGTGGACGCGCGCCCACTGGCGAGCCCGGCACGACCGACCTGGCGAACAGAGATGCCGTGCGATCCAACATGCGTATATCCCAACCCAATCGACTCCTTGCCGGACTGCCGGACGGCGATCGCTTGCGGCTCCTGGGTGCGTGCGACGAGGTTTCACTCGAGGTTGCTGCGGTGCTGTATACCTCGGGCGGGCCGCTCGAGCACGCCTACTTCCCGACCGGCAGCTCCGTCTCGCTGATGATCGCGATCGACGCGGTGGACTCGCTCGAGGTCAGTCTCGTAGGCAGCGAGGGGATGCTGGGCATCCCGCTGGTGCTCGGCGTAAGCGTCTCGCCAATGCGCGCCGTCGTCCAGGGCCCGGGCCCGGCGCTCCGAATGGAAGCATCGCTTTTTCGCCGCGAACTGGAACGAAGCCGGGCGCTGCAAGCGGCGCTCAACCGCTACGTCTGCGTGCAATGGAATCAGCTCGCGCAGTCCGCCCTGTGCACGCGCTACCACGTGGTCGAGGCCCGGCTCGCTCGATGGCTGTTGATGACCCAGGACCGGGCGCGAGCCGACCACTTCCACATCACCCACGAATTCCTGGCAGTGATCCTCGGCGTCCGGCGGGTCGGAGTCACCAAGGCCGCGAGTGCCCTGCAGCGGCGCAGCCTCATCCGCTACAGCCGCGGGGACATCACCGTTCTCGACCGCCGCGGCTTGCGCGCCGCCTCGTGCGGGTGCTACGAAGCCGACCGGAAGTCCTACAGCAGCATCCTTCCTGTGGCATAACGGGGCATACACCCGGAACCGCGCTCGGGACAAGCGTGTGAGCAACTATCCGGGCGCGCGACTCAGACGCTTCGGTGTCGCTGCGGCCCCCTTGCTGTCCACGCAAGGCCGCAGCTACGCAGACCTGCGGATACTCCGGGTTCGAGGGGCAATTGGTCAGGCGCGATCGTCGCCTTGGGAGACATCGCCGGCGTCCAGCCCCGCGATTGGTCAGGCGCGATCGTCCCCTTGGGAGACATCGCCGACGTCCAGCCCCGCGTTCTCCTTGAGGCGGGGAGATGGGGCGACCACATCGGTCGCGCTGTCGATCTCGGTCAGCGCCTGGTTGCACATCGACAATGCGCGGCCGACGTTACCGCCCGTGAGCTCGTCGCGAATCGCGGCAATGTATCGGCAGATGCGTTGCGCGAACACCTCCGATTCCTCGAGCTCGTGCGTGAGCCGCTCGAATTCCCTGGCATCGCCTTCGGTCTGCTCGCTCCCGGCCATCACGCGCTCCTTGCTGTCGGACCCTGCACCCCGGGCCCGCCACCGCGATTGTGCGCCATTCCCCGCAGGCTGGACCCGTAGGGACGCGGCCGCCGTACCCTGGACTGCCCTGCGGGCCGCCGGTCGCTGCGGCGCGAGCCGCGTCGCAGTGGGGTCGCAGCGGGGGTCGGAGTCGTGCAGAGCGCTGTTACGGCGGCGCTCGCGCCCGGATCGAAGAGGGCGCGCGCTTGCACCCAGCGACCGCAACCATGTTGCTATCGCCAGCCCGGGTCCACCGGCAGAAATCCTTGCGCCGTCGATACGACGGTCCCGCCCCTCACGGGCGACCCAGATCAGCGAGAGCTGTCCTTCACCATCGGGGCGTCGGTCGCGCGACGCGCTACCGGACGCGACTGAGCTCCCGGTGGCGAAAGCATCCGATGACGTGGTCGTTGACGAGTCCCGTCGCCTGCATGGCGGCGTACATGATCGTGGACCCCACGAAGGTGAAGCCTCGCTGTCGGAGGTCGCGGGACAGCAGGTCGGACGTCGGTGTCGTCGCGGGGACGTCCTGTCGGGTGGCGCGTGCGTTCTGGAGCGGCACGCCGTCCACGAAGCGCCAGATGTACGTGTCGTAGCGGCCGAAGGCGTCCTGCACCGCGAGAAAGGCGCGCGCATTGCGCACCGCGCCTTCGATCTTGAGGCGATTGCGGACGATGCCGGGATCGTGCAGCAGGCGTGCGACCTCGCGTGCGCCATAGCGCGCCACCGCCTGCGGGTCGAAGCCGGCGAACACGGCCCGATAGCGGGCGCGCTTCGCGAGGATGGTGCTCCACGACAATCCTGCTTGCGCGCCTTCCAGCAGCAGGAACTCGAAATGCACACGGTCATCGTGCACGGGCACGCCCCATTCGGTATCGTGGTAACGCACATAGACGGGATCGCTGCCGCACCATGCGCAACGAGGCTTCAGGGCCTCGGCCGCACGCTCGCGCAAATCCTTGCGCACGGCCGCCGGTAGCGCCCGCACGGGGACGCCGCGCAGTGCCGCTTCCAGTGCATGGACGAGATTGAGGGTTGCCCGGTAGCCGTGCTGCCGGAGCGCCCGGTACGCCCCGACCGGTCCCAGGGCTTCGAGCTCGGCGCGGGTGCGTATTCCGATCGCATCGAGCCATTGCCGTGACACGGGTCCGAGGCCGATCAATGCCGCGACGCGCGGGCGGCGGGGGCGCGGTTTCATGACGGTGAGCATAACTCCGCGGCCGGCGCGCCGGGCTACGGCTGAGGCGCGAGGCTCACACGCTCCCAGCCAATAGCGCCGCCCGGCGCGTTTGAGAGGTATGCGCCCGACTGTCCTCAGCGCCCGCGCATGGCCTGCAGGCGAAGCCGCAACTGCTTCTCGAGCTCGACGAGGGTGAAAAGCGCGATGCCTGCCCCGAGGACCACCACGCCATCGCGCCACGGGACGGCCTCGGTGGCGAAGACCGCCTGCAACGGCGGCGCGTAGGTGAACGCGAATTGCAGGGCCGTAACGACGCCCACGGTGAGCCAGACTATGGGTGTGCCGCGCACGGCGCGCCAGGTGAGCGACGTGCCGTGCAGGTTGCGGGTCACGAAGAGATACGCGATCTCCAGCACCACGAGGGTGTTGACGGCGAGAGTGCGGGCGAGGTCCAGCGAATGGCCACGGTCGAGCGCGTAGGCGAAGACGCCGAATACGCCTGCCGCGAAGAGCACGGCCGCGAGCACGATCTGCCAGGCGAGGCCGCCCGCGAGCAGCGACTCGTTGCGCGGCCGCGGCGGCCGGCGCATGGTGCTCGCCTCCGTGGGCTCGAAGGCGAGCGCCATGCCAAGGGTGACCGCCGTGACGAGGTTGATCCACAGGATCTGGATCGGCGTCACCGGCAGCGTGATCCCGAGCAGCAGGGCCGTGATGATCGTCGCCGCCTCGCCGGCATTGGTCGGCAGCGTCCAGCCGATCACCTTCCGGATGTTGTCGTAGACCGTGCGTCCTTCGCGCACGGCAGCCACGATGGAGGCGAAGTTGTCGTCCGCCAGCACGACCTCCGCCGCTTCCTTCGCGGCTTCGCTGCCCTTCATCCCCATCGCGATGCCGGCGTCGGCGCGCTTGAGCGCCGGGGCGTCGTTGACGCCGTCGCCGGTCATGGCCACGGTCAGCCCGTGCGCCTGCAGGGCGGTGACGAGTCGTAGCTTGTGTTCAGGGCTGGTGCGCGCGAAGACGTCGGTCTCGAGTACCGCAGTGGCGAGCGCCGCATCGTCCAGCCGATCGATATCCGCGCCGGTCAGGACTCCCGCCGGATTGTCCAGTCCGATCTCGCGGGCGATCGCGCGGGCCGTGCCGGCGTGGTCGCCGGTGATCATTTTCACGCGAATGCCGGCTCCCCGGCATTCGGCCACGGCGGCGATCGCCTCGGTGCGCGGTGGATCGACCAGGCCGACGATGCCGAGGAGGTCGAGCCGGCCATCGACATCGGCTTCGGTGAGGCTGGTCTGCGATGCCGGAACCACTCGTTCCGCGAAGGCGAGGACCCGCTGACCGCGGGCGGCGAGGCGATCGGCAGCGGCGCTCCAGAATGCCATGTCCACCGGGGCGCCCGTCCCCGTTGACATACGTTGTGCCCTGCACATCCCAAGAAGGCGCTCGGGCGCACCTTTCACCAGGATGCATCCGTGCCCCGCGTGGTCGTGGACGAGTGTCGCCATGAACCGGTGCCGGGCGTCGAAGGGAATGGCGTCGATGCGCGTCCATGCCCGTCGCTCGGCCGCGACCCGCACCCCCGTCTTGCCGGCGAAGGCGAGCAACGCGCCCTCCATCGGGTCGCCTTCGACGTGCCAGGTGCCGTCCACTTCCCTTAACGTCGCGTCGTTGCAGAGCACGGCCACCCGCGCCATGCCGGTGAGCACGGCCGGGGTGTCGACCGTGGCCGGGTCGTCGGGAGCCACGGTGCCGACGGGCCGGTAGCCTTCACCGTCGATCGCGTACCCACCCGCTGCGGTGACGGCGGCGGCGACCATCATCTCGTTGCGGGTGAGGGTGCCCGTCTTGTCGGTGCAGATCACCGAGACCGAGCCCAGCGTCTCGATGGCGGGCAGCCGCCGCACGATGGCATGGCGACGGGCCATGGCGTGCACGCCGATGGCGAGCGTGATGGTGAGCACCGCCGGCAGACCTTCGGGAATCGCCGACACCGCCAGCCCGACGACGATCATGAACATCGTCGTGAAATCGTGGTGGGCGACGAAGTATCCGAAGACGAAGAGGATCGTCGAGACCGCGAGGATGAGGAGCGTGAGCCAGCGCGCGAACGCATCCATCTGCCGGATGAGCGGCGTGGCCTGGATCTCGACGGCGGCCATCATGCCGCTGATGCGCCCGATTTCCGTGCTGCGGCCGGTGCCGACCACGATGCCGGTTCCCTGGCCGCGGGTGACGAGCGTGCCGGAGAACGCCATCGATGTGCGGTCGGGGAGGGGGGCCTCGGCGTCGACCGGGGTGGTGCCCTTGTCGACGGGCACCGATTCCCCGCTCAGGATGGCTTCCTGGATCGAGAGACCATGCACCTGGAGCAGGCGCAGATCGGCCGGCACCTTGTCGCCGGCTTCGAGCAGCACGATGTCCCCAGGCACGACATCCTCGCCCGCGACCGTGCGGCGCTCGCCGTCGCGCAGCACCGCGGCGTGCGGCGCGAGCATGCCGCGAATGGCATCCATCGCGCGTTCCGCCTTGCCTTCCTGAATGAAGCCGATCAGTGCGTTGGCAATCACCACGGCCAGGATCACCGCCGTATCCGCGAGCTGCTGCAACAGGCCGGTGATCACCGCGGCGCCGAGCAGCACGTAGATCAGCAGGTTCCTGAACTGCGCGAACAAGCGCATCGCGGCCCCGCGACGCGGTGGGGCGGACAGGTGATTCCAGCCGTACCGGGCCCGGCGGGTCTCCACCTCCGTCGCCGCCAGACCTCGAGGCGACGTGCGCAACTCGGCGAGACACGCATCCACCGGCGTGGCATGCCAGGACGAGGCAGGACTCCTTGCCGCCTCAACCGCCACCGGCGCTCCGCGACGGATGCCGCCGTTCGAAGTAAGTTATCCAGATCGCCATTCCGCCGAGCGCCGTCATACCGTTCGGGACGGGCGCTCCGCCGTCCACGCTGAAGAGCGATAACTCGATGACGCCGAGGCGGCCAAGGTGAGGACCGCGCGGCCGACGCTCGACGCCCCCGCGTTGAGGATCCGTATCGTGCCTGTGATGGCAATCTCCCGGAATACGGCGCCCACCTACGCCTCGGCCTGTTGCGCACGACGGGCGTGTGCGACGAGCACCATGACCGCGGTGGACGCGAGCCGGCTGCGCACGCTGTCGGCTCGCGACGTCAGCACAATCGGCACACTCGTGCCGAGCACGATCCCTGCGCTGTCGGCGCCGCCGAGGTAGGTGAGCTGCTTGGCCAGCATGTTGCCCGCCTCGATGTCGGGCACCACCAGGATGTCGGCGACGCCGGCCACGGGAGACACGATACCCTTGGCCGCCGCCGCCTCCGGCGAGATCGCATTGTCGAATGCCAGGGGCCCGTCCACGATGCCGCCGGCAATCTGGCCCCGGTCGGCCATCTTGCACAACGCGGCGGCGTCCACGGTCGAGGGAATCTTCGGGTTCACCGTCTCCACCGCCGACAGGACCGCAACCTTCGGGTTCGCGACGCCGAGCACCAGGGCGAGGCTGATTGCATTGCGGCAGATATCGGCCTTGGCGGCCAAGTCGGGCGCGATGTTGATGGCCGCATCGGTGATGATCAGCATCCGCGGATACGCCGGGATGTCCAGCACGAACGCGTGGCTCGCACGACGATCGGTGCGCAGTCCGTAGGCGGTACCCACCGCCGCTTCCATCAACTCGTCCGTGTGCAGGCTGCCCTTCATCAGCGCGTCGACCTCGCCGCCGCGTGCCAGCGCGACGGCGCGCGCGGCCGCGGCATGGCTGTGCGGCGTGAACTCCAGGCGGTAATCCGCGAGATCGATGCCCGCGTCGGTTGCGGCCGCTCGGATCTTCGCTTCCGGGCCCACCATAATCGGCACGATCAGCCCACGCTTCGCCGCCTCGACGGCACCGCGCAGGGAATCGCGGTCGCACGGGTGCACCACCGCGCAGCGCACCGGCAGGAGGCCTTCGCACCGCTGCAGCAGCCGCGCAAAGCCGTCGTTGCGCCGGAGCACGACTGCGGGGGTCGCGAGGTCGCTGTAGGCGATGCGCCGCTCGGGAGCGGCAATGGTCGCGACCCCCTCGACCAGCGTGTCGCCGTCGGCGGTGATCGCCGAGCAGGCGAAGTCGACACGACGTCCCTCGGCGTGCTTGGCGCGAACGGTTACGGTCGCGGTGATAGTGTCGCCGGTGGTCAAGCGCCCGCCGTAGGCGAATTGCGTCGCCACGATCGCGCTGCCTGGACCGGGTAGCCGCCGGTGCAGGACGCCAGCAATGAACGCGATGGCAGCCGCGCCCGGCGCCGATGCCGGCTCAGCCATCGCGCCTGGCGTTGTCACACCCCCGGCAATCGCGCCCGGGGCCTGGGCGAGATGGGACGTGTCCACGTCGCCGGCGAGGAGCGACAGCGCCTCGACCTCGGTCGCGGTCAGCGTGCGGGTGACGCTGGCGCGCTCGCCGATCTCGATTTCGTCGAAGGTGCGGTTGCGGTATTCGTCCATCGCGTCGTGCCCATTGCGCGCGCTCCGCGGTTTCAGGCGCGCACGGCTTTCCGCTGCCGCGCCGGGAGCGCCGCCGGTGGTAGCCGACGCGGCACGCTGCCACGGGGTAGCAGTGCCCGCAGCTCGCCTATCAGTCTACGCTGGCGCTCTCGAGGCCGGGGCTTCGGATCGCCGTTCGATCCGCTTCTCCACTGCCACCGCGTCGCGCTGGACGGCGTGTTTGCGTCTGCCGGAGTGTGGTCGTGCACCCCGATCCCAGCTCCCCACCCTCGAACTGAGTTTCGCGACCGGCGCGCAGGTCGATGCGGTCGCCGCAGAAACGCCGATGCCGCTGCGGTGCAGAGTGCGCGCATCATTCCCGCCGACGAGCCAGAACCAGGCCCGGATCGAGGCCGACCTGCGCGCATCGCTGACCGCCTTCGGCCTGGATCGCGACGATGACGCGCTACGGCAGCGGGGCGAGGCCGTGATTCGCAACGACGACCCGTGCATCTCGTGCGCGACGCACTTCCTGCGCCTGTCCCTCGTACGCATGTAGTCGGAATGCCAGGAACCCCATCCCATCGGCGCC
>JBDTWB010000151.1:0-10109 GCA_040006895.1 Casimicrobiaceae bacterium
CGCACGCTTTCCTCGCCCGGAGTCGTGATCGCCTCGTCGTAGGCGTTGGTGTGCAGCGAGTTGGCATTGTCGTAGGTCGCGATCAGCGCCTGCAGAGTCGTGCGGATGTCGTTGAACGCGATCTCCTGCGCGTGCAGGCTGCGCCCGGACGTCTGGCAGTGGTACTTGAGCTTCTGGCTACGCTCGTTGGCCCCGTAGCGATGCTTCATCGCGACCGCCCAGATCCGCCTTGCCACCCGGCCCAGGACCGCGTACTCGGGGTCCATGCCGTTGGAAAAGAAGAACGACAGGTTCGGCGCGAAGTCGTCGATGTGCATCCCCCGGGCGAGGTAAGCCTCGACGAACGTGAATCCATTCGCCAGGGTGAACGCGAGCTGGCTGATGGGATTCGCACCGGCCTCGGCGATGTGATAGCCCGAGATCGATACCGAGTAGAAGTTGCGGACGTTGTGATGGACAAACCACTCCTGGATATCGCCCATCACCTTGAGGCTGAACTCGGTCGAGAAGATGCAGGTGTTCTGGCCCTGATCCTCCTTGAGGATGTCGGCCTGCACCGTGCCGCGCACGGCGGAGAGCGTCCAGGCGCGGATCTTCGCGGCCTCGTCATCGGTCGGCTCGCGGCCGTTGTCCTTGGCGAACTTTTCGACCTGCTGGTCGATGGCGGTGTTCATGAACATCGCCAGGATCGTCGGCGCCGGGCCGTTGATGGTCATCGACACCGAGGTCTTGGGATCGGTCAGGTCGAAGCCGCCGTACAGCACCTTCATGTCGTCCAGGGTCGCGATCGACACGCCCGAGTTGCCGACCTTGCCGTAGATATCGGGACGCAGGTCGGGATCGAAGCCGTAGAGCGAGACCGAATCGAACGCGGTGGACAGCCGCTGCGCCGGCATGCCGTCGGCAAGCAGGTGGAACCGGCGATTGGTCCGGAAGGGATCGCCCTCGCCCGCGAACATCCGCGTCGGATCCTCATTCTCGCGCTTGAACGCGAACACGCCGGCCGTGTACGGAAAGCTGCCGGGGACGTTCTCGGCAAGCTGCCAGCGCAGGATCTCGCCGGCGTCCTCGTAGCGCGGCAATACCACCTTGGGCACCCGGGTACCGGACAGCGACGTGTACGTGAGCGCGGTACGCACCTCGCGGTCGCGGATCTTCACCACGTACTCGTCGCCGGCGTAGGCCTTGCGAGTCTGCGGCCACATGTCGAGGAGCTTCTTCGCCCGCGGATCGAGCCTGTCCTCGCGCGCCTTCGCGAGCGCAGCGAGCGCTGCCACTCCCGTGCCTGCCCCGCCCCCTTGGGCGTCCTCGCCCTCGGCGCCGAGCAGGGTCCGCGCCGCCTCGAGTTGCTGGCGCTCGCGCGCGATCCGGCTCTGCGCGGCCGCCCAGGTGTGGTAGTCGCGCACCGCTTCCGCGATCTCGGCGAGATAGCGCACCCGCGCCGGCGGCACGATCACGTTCTGGCCCGTCGAATGGGTCGACTCCGGCTTGGGTAGCCGGCCCGGCTCGAGCGCGAGGCCCTTCCCGGCGAGCCGGAGGGCGATGGCCTGGTAAAGCGCGGTCACGCCATCGTCGTTGAACCGCGAGGCGATGGTGCCGAAGACCGGCATGGCTTCGGGTGCCTCGCGAAAACGCGCGTGGTTGCGCTGGAACTGCTTGCGCACGTCGCGCAGCGCGTCGGCTGCCCCTTTGCGGTCGAACTTGTTGATCGCGACCAGCTCGGCGAAATCGAGCATGTCGATCTTCTCGAGCTGCGATGCGGCCCCGAATTCCGGCGTCATGACATAGACCGGCAGGTCGACCATCGGGGCAATCGCGGCGTCGCCCTGACCGATCCCCGAGGTCTCGACGATCACCAGGTTGAAACCGGCGACCTTGCATGCCGCGATGACGTCGGGCAGTCCCTTCGTGACCTCGCTGCCCGCGTCACGCGTCGCCAGCGAGCGCATGTACACGTTCGGGTGCTCGATCGCGTTCATGCGGATGCGGTCGCCGAGCAGCGCCCCGCCGGTCTTGCGTCGCGAAGGGTCGATCGAGATCACGGCAATGCGCAACCGGTCGCCCTGGTCGACCCGGAAGCGCCGGATCAGCTCGTCGCAGAGCGAGCTCTTGCCGGCGCCGCCGGTGCCGGTGATGCCAAGGGTCGGCACCTGTGCGCGCTCGGCGCGGCCTACGAGCTCGGTGCGCATCGCCTCCGGCAGCGTGCCCGCTTCGATCGCGGTAATGAGCCGCGCCAGGGCGCGGGTGCGCTCGAAACGGTCCTCGGCAGTCAAGGCTTCGAGTGCTTCCGATGCGTCGGGCGGAGCGGGTGTGGCCTCGCGATCACAGATCGCGATCATCTCGTTGATCATGCCCTGCAGCCCGAGCTTCTGCCCGTCTTCCGGCGAGAAGATGCGGGTGACGCCGTAGGCATGAAGGGCTTCGATCTCGGCGGGCACGATGACCCCGCCGCCGCCGCCGAACACCTTGATGTGCCCGCCGCCGCGCTCGCGCAGAAGGTCGAGCATATATTCGAAGAACTCGACGTGACCGCCCTGGTAGGACGAGATGGCGATGCCGTGGGCATCCTCCTGCAGCGCGCAGTTGACGATCTCCTCGACCGACCGGTTGTGCCCGAGATGGATGACCTCGCACCCCGATGCCTGGAGGATGCGGCGCATGATGTTGATCGAGGCGTCGTGGCCGTCGAAGAGGCTCGCAGCGGTGACGAAGCGAACCTTGTGCTGCGGACGGTAGACGATCGGCTGCTGGGTGATCGAGAGATCGGTCATGACACACACCTTGACGTCGGGAGGATCGCGGCGCAAACGGGCACCCCGGGGATACCGAAACCCGGGGCTTCGTGAAGCTTACTCCCCGCCTCGCCGAGGTTTGGGAGACGCGAAGGGTCGCGCGCGCGGGACGAAACCACGCAAGAGCCCCGACCCGCGTGTCCGGGAGATTACTTTCCGTTTACGTTAACGTCAATTGAACCGATCTCGCCGCCGACGGTCCCAAGCGTGCCCGCGCTGCACGCCCGTCGGCCGGCGACGTCGGTCATGCCCCGATCGAGGCGATCGACGCAAGCTCGCCGAAGATCGCCGCGATCGCTTGCATCATCGCCCGCACGATCCCCTGCGCACCTCTTCTTCCCGCCCACACTAAAGATCGACCATGCGCCCCGTCTTGTTCACGTCCTGGCTTCGTCTCCTGCTGCTCACCCTCGTCGTGGCCGCGCTGCCGCTCGCCTCGCCACGCGCCCTCGCCGCTGCGGCCCCCTCGGCGCTCCCGGCGGGCGTGACCCAGGGGGCGACGGTGGAAGGCATCACCGAGTACACCCTGGCCAACGGCCTCACCGTGCTGCTGTTCCCGGATGCGACCAAGCCGGCCACCACGGTCAACGTCACGTACCGCGTCGGGTCGCGCCAGGAAAACTATGGCGAGACCGGCATGGCGCACCTGCTCGAGCACATGCTGTTCAAGGGAACGCCGAGACACGGCAATCTGATGCAGGAGCTCGGCAAGCGGGGCATGGCCTTCAATGGCTCGACCTACTTCGATCGCACCAACTATTTCGAGACCTTCCCGGCGTCCGAGGAGAACCTCGAGTGGGCGCTCGCCATGGAAGCCGACCGCATGGTCAACTCGTTCGTTGCCCGCAAGGACCTCGACACGGAGATGACGGTGGTGCGCAACGAGTTCGAGCGCTGGGAGAACAATCCGCGGCTCGTGCTCTGGGGCCGCATGCAGGCCGTGGCCTTCGACTGGCACAACTACGGCAACCTCTCGATCGGCGCGCGCTCCGACATCGAGAACGTCAACATCGAGCGCCTGCAGGCGTTCTACCGGATGTACTATCAGCCGGACAATGCCGTGCTGATCGTGGCCGGCAAGTTCGATCCGGACAAGGCGCTCGAGCTCGTCGCCCGCGAGTTCGGCAAGATCCCGAAGCCGCAACGGACACTCCCGCCGCTCTACACCACCGAGCCGGTCCAGGATGGCCAGCGCACGGTGTCGGTGCGACGGGTCGGCGGCTCGAAAGTCGTCGGCATGCTCTACCACACGGTGCCGGGCGCGCACCGGGACGCCGTCGCCTTCGAGGCGCTCGCGGAGATCATGACCATCGCCCCGTCCGGACGACTCTACAAGGCGCTGGTCGAAACCAAGAAGGCCAGCTCGGTCGAAGGCTGGAACATCGCGCTCTACGATCCGGGGGCCATCGTCTTCTGGGCGCAAGTGCCCGAATCAGACTCGTTGCCCGACGCCGAGGCGACCATCGCCGCGACCTTGGCCGATCTCGGTAAATCGCCGATCACCGCAGCCGAGCTCGACCGGGTGCGCACCAAGGCGCTGAAGGATTTCGAGGACACCGTCAACGACCCGCAAAAACTCGGGCGGGCGCTGTCGGAATCCATCGCCAACGGTGACTGGCGGCTGTTCTTCCTGCAGCGCGATCGCTGGAAGGCGCTGCGCGCCGAGGACGTGCAACAGGCCGCGACTGCCTATCTCAAGCCGACCAACGTCACCATCGGCTATTACATTCCCGATGCCACGCCCGAACGCGCGCCGCCGCCGCCGACGGTGGACATCGCCGCACTGGTGAAGAACTACAAGGGCGAGCCGCCCGTCGCGGCCGGCGAGACCTTCGATCCGTCGCCCGCCAACCTGGAGGCGCGCACCGAGCGCTTCGAGCTGCCGAATGGCGTGAAGGTCGCCTTCCTGCCCAAGAAGACCCGCGGCGAGACGGTGCGCATGCAACTCGCCCTGCACTTCGGCGACCTGCAATCGGTATCGGGGCGCCAGCCGCAGGGCTCGTTGACCGGCGCGCTGCTGATGCGCGGCACCCAGAAGCACAGTCGCCAGGAGATCGAGGATCTCCTCGATCGGCTGCGCGCCAAGCTCGCCGTCGGCGGGAGTGAGACCGGCGCCTCGGCAAGTGTGCAGACGGTGCGCGAGCACCTGGCGGACACGGTGCGGCTCGCGGCGGAGGTGCTCCGCGAACCCGCATTTCCGCCCGCGGAGCTCGAGGAAATCCGTCGTGCGCGGCTCACGGCCCTGGAACAGGCCCGTGCCGATCCGCAGGCGATCGCCTCCCGCACGCTGCAGCGGCAGAACAATCCGTACCCGCCGGGTGACCCCCGCTATGCGCCGACCTTCGACGAGGAGATCGCCGCCCTCAAGGCGGTCAAGATCGACGACCTGCAGCGCTTCTATGCCCAGTTCTATGGCCCGGCGAGGGGTGAGATTGCGCTGGTCGGCGATTTCGATCCGGCGGCGATGCGCACCCTGCTGGCCGAGCTCTTCGGCAGCTGGAAGCCGGCGGCACCTTTCACCCGGATACCGAATCCGTTCATTCCCAACAAGCCCGCGGCCATCCAGGTCGAGACGCCGGACAAGGCCAACGCCGTCCTCCTGGGTGGGCTATCCCTGCCGGTCAACGACCAGAGTGCGGACTATCCGCCGTTGCTGCTCATGAGCTTCATGCTCGGGGATTCCTCCAATTCGCGGCTGCTCAATCGGCTGCGGCAGAAGGAAGGCGTGAGCTATTCGGCAGGCCAGTACCTCTCGGTGAGCTCGTTCGAGCCCAACAGTACCCTCGGGGTCTATGCGATCTTCGCGCCGCAGAATCTCGCCCGGGTCCGCAACGGCATCGAGGAGGAGCTCGCACTTGCCGTCAAGGACGGCTTCACCGCAGCGGAAGTCGAGGAGGCCAGGCGCGGCCTGATGCAGGAGCGCCGCCTGCAGCGCGCCCAGGACGGCGCCATTGCCGGCGCTCTCACGAGCCAGCTCTACCTGGGTCGCAACTTCGGCCGTACCGCGGAAGTCGATGCGGCGATCCAGGCCGCCACGGCGGAGCAGGTCAACGCAGTGGCGCGCAAGTACCTGAAGCCTGACGAGCTCGCCACGGTGTTCGCGGGCGACTTCGCCAAGGCCAAGTAGGACGGAGCAAGCAGGTCAGGCCCGGTGCGGCGCACGGCGCGTGGCGCTGGATCACCGGGGGCGCGCTGCGAAACCGGCAGCAGGGGCCGGCGCTGCGCCAGGCATCCGTGCAGCAGCCGGAGCAGGCGCTAACGAACCGGCGATGGGGGAGACGCGAGCATCGCCTCGACCGGTGCACTCCCCTCCTCGATCTCGAGACAGCTGCCCACGAGGGCGGCGAGACGATCGCTGATCGACGCTGCGGCGGCCACCACCGGCGCCCGGACGGTGATGCCCCCGGGGCCGGGATACGGCCCGACGCAGCCGCCGGCTTCCTCGACGATCAAGAGGCCGGCCATCACGTCCCACGACGACAGTGCCAGCTCGACGAAGGCATCGAGCCTGCCGTCCGCGACGTGGACGAGCTGCAGCGCCGCCGAGCCGAAGTTGCGGAACGCCGAGTTGGTGCCCATCAGCGCGCTGCGGATCGCGGTATAGCGCGCATCGGGGTAGCGATCATGGTGACCAACCGCGACCAACGCGGCATCCATGCCGGCAGGGTGCGCCGCCACGATCCGGGTGTCGACGCCGCGGGTATTGCGCCATGCGCCGCCGCCGCGCCGGGCGCGGAAGAGTTCGTCATGGGGCGGGTCATACACCACGCCGAGGGTGCGCACGCCGTTCTCGACATAGGCGATCGACACACCCCAGTACGCGATGCCGCGCAGGAAGTTGTGCGTGCCGTCGATCGGGTCGACGATCCACAGGTTCGCCTCCCCGCCGTACCGGGCCGCCGTTTCCTCGCCGAGGAAGCCGTCGTTCGGGAAGGCCTTGGCGATCGCGCGGCGGATCAACGCCTCGACATCGCGATCCGCGTGACTCACGAAGTCCCGCGGCCCCTTGAACTCGATCGTGAGCCGCGCGCGCTGGTGCCAGTAGTCGAGTGCCAGGGCACCCGCTTCACGGGCGACGCGCTGCAACAGTTCGAAGCGGGCGTCGAGCGACATGGCTAGCGCGGCTGTGAGCCGACCTCGCGATCCCACCGTTCGAGCCGCCGCTTGCGCTCGACTGCGCTGCCGTACCGGGCGAGGTCGTCGTGCGTGAGGACGAACGCCGAAACCAGGCCGCCCCATCGCCAGACTGGCAGGACATCGCAAACCTTCTTGGTCATGGCATTCCCCTTCTCGTTGGCGCGGTCTGTGGGGCTGCCGCCGGAACGACTCGCACGTGCGTGGTGTTCGCCCGGTTCCTGGCCATCCGCCGCGTGCGTCGCACCCTACCCGCGCCGCGGCGGGAGCGCGACGGCCGCTAGAGGTCGACCGACCGCTTGGTGCGCAGGGATTCCTGGATGGCGATGCCGATCCGCGTCGCCTCGGTCGCGTCCGCCAGGGTAAGCGGCAGGGGTGCGTCGTGCAGCACCGCAGCCGCGAAGGCGCCGAGCTCGACCAGGAACGCGTCCTCGAACCGTTCGTAGAAGGTCGGGGTGCATTCGTTGCGCACCCCGTGGCTGTCGGCGATCTCGACCCGCGTCAGCCGCGGATTGGCGCCGATGGTCAGCCGGCCGTCGGTGCCGACTACCTCGGTCATGGTCTCGTGACCGTGCGCCATGGTTCGCGAGGCCTGGAAGCAGGCGATGCGTCCACCCTCGAACTCGCAAAGCGCCATGCCATTATCGAGATCGCCGCAGGCCTTGAGGCCCTCGTGGACCGCGACCGTGCCGGTGGCGAACACCCGCACCGGCTTCGGTCCGCCCAGAAACCAGCGCGCAGCGTCGATGTCGTGCACGCTCATGTCCAGGAAGATGCCGCCGCTGGTCGGCGCGAACCGTACGAAGAAGCCGGAAGGATCGTTCTTGTCGAGGGTGTGCGAGCGCACCAGGAACGGCACGCCGATGGCACCGCGCGAGACCTTGTCGAAGGCGTCGCGATAGTGCGGATCGAAGCGCCGCACGTAGCCGATCATGGTCTTGAGGTGCGGCGCCTTTGCAGCGGCTGCCTCGACCTGCCGGCAGGACTCGAGATCGAGGGAGGTGGGCTTCTCGCTGAAGACATGCTTGCCGGCCGCGAGGGCGGCAACGATCTGGTCCGCATGCTCGGTGGTGGGGGTCACCAGCACCACGGCGTCGAGGCCGGGGTGCGCGAGCATCGCGTCGAAGGCCGCATACACACTCGCGACTCCGAGCTCGCGCGTCGCCCATTCGCGCTCGTCGGCGACGGGGCTGCACGCGGCGACGAGCTCGACCGCGGGTAGCCGGCTGGCGAGCATCCGCGCATGGCGCGCACCCAGCCGTCCCAGGCCGGCGATGCCCACCCGCAACTTGGCGATCAGGTCGGCCATGGTCAGAGCTCCACGATCCGGCCTTCGTGCCACGAACGCGTGGCGGCATCGGCAAGCTCGAGCGCCTTCACCCCATCCTCGATCGTGGTACGCACCGCAGTGCCATGCGCGAGGGCATCGAAGAAATGCGCCATCTCGTTGGCGTAGGCCACGCGGTAGCGCTCGAGAAAGAAGTGCTCGGGCAGATCGGTGCTCACCCGCTCGGCGGTCGACGAGGTCACCTCGGTGGGCCGGTGGTTGCCCGCCTGCAGCATGCCCTTGCTGCCGATCACCTCGAAGCGCTGGTCATAGCCGTAGGCCGCGCGCCGGATGGTGTTGATCTGTGCCAGGCGGCCACCGCGCGTGCGGATGGTGACGGCGGTGGCGTCGACATCGCCGGCAGCCTCGATGGCGGGGTCGGTGAGACAGCTCCCGGTCGCATACACGGTGTGCGCCTCGTCGGCCAGGATCCAGCGGAAAATGTCGAAGTCGTGGATCAGCATGTCCTTGAAGATGCCGCCGGACACCTTGATGTACGACACTGGCGGCGCACCCGGGTCGCGGCTGGTGACGACGAGCATCTCCGGCGTGCCGATCTCGCCGGCTTCGATGCGCGCCCGCGCCGCCGCGAAGGTCGGGTCGTAGCGGCGCTGGAAGCCAACGAGGCAGGTGACGCCGGCGCGGCGCACCGCCTCGGCGCAGGTCCGCGCCCGGGCGAGATCGAGATCGACGGGCTTTTCGCAAAAGATCGCCTTGCCGGCCTCGCTCGCCTGCAGGATGAGATCGGCATGGGTATCGGTGGACGAGGCGATGATCACGGCCTTCACCGCCGGATCCTTCATCGCCGCCGCCGCCTCGGTCACGCTGGCGCCATGCTCGGTCGCGAGTGCCCGGGCGGCATCGGCCTGCACGTCGATCACGTATTTCAGCCGTACCCCGGGCTGGCGGACCAGGTTGCCCGCGTGGATCTTGCCGATGCGTCCGGCACCGAACAGCGCTACGTCGATCATCGTGCTCTCCTCCGGATCATCGCGGTGCGTGCCGCGCCGCCGCCGGTTTCAACATCCATTCGTGGTCGGGATCATTGTGAAAGTGCCAGACGCGCTTCGGTCCCGCCATCACATTGAGGTAGTAGGACTCGTAGCCGTGAGGCACGACGACCGGGTGGTAGCCGCGCGGCACCATCACCACGTCGTGGTTCTCGACCGCCATCGACTCGTCGAGGCTGCGATCATCCGTGTACACCCGCTGGAAGGCAAACCCCTGCGGGGGGTCGAGCCGGTGATAGTAGGTTTCCTCCAGCGAGCTCTCCTCGGGCACTTGGTCGCGATCGTGCTTGTGGGGCGGGTAGCTCGAGGAATGGCCGGCTGGGGTGCGCACTTCCACGACGAGCAGATTCTCCGCATGCGCGGTCTCGGGCAGGATGTCGCAAATGAAGCGCTGGTTCGAGCCCTGGCCACGCACCGAGCGCTTCATCGCCCGTGGTTCGATCAGCCGCGGCGGCGCGTGGTTGCCTGCCGGTGCCGTGGCAATGCCGACCTCGCATGACGTATGGGCGGTGATGCGCAGCGTCCCGGGACGGGGAACATAGACCGCGTAGGGCGAGCGATCCTCGAACACGCTCGTGCGCTCGCCGATCTCGGTCCATGTCTCGCCACCGGCCTCGACGGTGACGATGCCTTCGAGCACCACCACGCACGCCTCGCGACCGGCCATGTCGTAATCGAACGTTTCGCCCGGTTCCAGGCGAACCGCAGCGAAGCCGACGTGGCGCCAGCCGGCCGATGCCGGCGTCACCTCGACGATCGTGCGCCCGGTGCGCCCCTTCACCAGCAGGCTCATCGCTTGGCCTCCTTCATCGCTTGGCCTCCTTCATCGCTTGGCCTCCTTCATCG
>JBDTWB010000152.1:0-10101 GCA_040006895.1 Casimicrobiaceae bacterium
ATAGCGGCTGCGCGTAAGGATTCCGAAGGCCACGACGATCGCACTTTCGCGGCCTCACGGGTAGACTGCCCCGGACCGCCGCCGGCGATCCCCCCTTCCCCAAAGGAAGCACTCATGGACATACCGATCGGATCATCCGGGGCCGCGACCTCCGAACGCCGTTTTTTCACCGGCATGGCGCTGGCGATCCTCGCCGTGGTCCTCGTCGGATTCTCCCGCAGCTTCTTTCTGCGCCCGCTATACCCGGACTGGCCCGCGCCGTCCGAGGGCATTTTCTACGTGCACGGCGCGGCGTTCACAGCGTGGATCCTGCTGTTCCTGGTACAGGCATCGCTCGTCGCCGGTGGCCGCACGGACCTGCATCGCAAGATCGGGCCCTTCGGGGTCGCGCTCGCGGCGGCGATGGTGGTCCTTGGCGTTCTCGGCGCCCTCATTGCGGCGCGGCGGGCGACGGGATTCACCGGTGTGCCCGTTCCACCTCTGCAGTTCCTGGCAATTCCGATCTTCGACGTCGTGATGTTTTCCGGCTTCGTAGCCTTGGGCATTCTCGGGCGGCGCAATGCCCAGCGGCACAAACGCCTGATGCTGCTCGCCACCATCAGCATCATCACCGCAGCGATCGCCCGCTGGCCCGGAGTACTGCCCCTGGGGCCGCTGGTCTTCTTCGGACTCACCGACCTGTTCGTGGTCGCGCTGGGCGTGTGGGACTTTCGCACCCGTGGCAGGCTGCATCCGGTCACGCTATGGGGTGGCGTGGCACTGATCGCCTCGCAACTGCTGCGGCTGGTGGTGTCGGGCACCGATGCGTGGCTCGCTTTCGCACGCTGGGCAACCGGACTCCTGGGATAACTGCGGCGCCGGCCCATCGCGGCAGCGGTCGATCCGTCGGGGCGTTGCCCGTCCGGGCCTCTACCCGGACCTCCCGGCTTCCGTCCCGCGAGGTGCCCAGGCCCGAATTGCGAGGCGCGCGGCCGCCGCGTGCACCGCGTCGACCCGCTCTCCTTCCTGCCCGCTCCGTCCCTGCGATCTTCCCCTGCGCGCTCGGCTCCTGCGCTCTTCCTACCGCGCGCTCCGCCCCTGCGGTCTCCTTACCGCGCGCTCGGCCGCTGATCAAAGGCCGCGGCGCACGGCGCACGGCGCCCTGCGCCAATGCTCAGGCGCTCGGCGGACCGTCGTAGAACGCTGGCCAGCGACGCGCCACCACCTCGCGATTGCTGGCGAACGCGTAGCAGCTGTCGATCTTCGCCGGCCGGCCATTGCGGTCGAGCGGATCCGGCCGCGCCAGGCGTACCGTCGACAAGGTCTGGAAGGCGGTCGTCGCCAGAGGACCGAGGAGCTCGGTCAGGTGGGTGCAACCCTGTGCGCCTCCGAGCAACTCCTTCACCTTCTGCGACCATCCGGGCGCAATACGCAGGCCCTTGAGTCGCGCAAGGGCTTCGATGGCGTCGCCGCAGACGGAGTGGGGCGAGGCGTCCGTCGACGCGACCACATCGCGCACCGTCAGGTCCTCGTCGACGACGATCCGTAGCCACATGTCGTGCAGCGGCGAGCCTGTCGCCAGCGTGCCGCCGTCGGCGCGTCGCCATGGGTAGGTCTTGGTGTCGGTGAGCCGGGCTTCGATGTCGTAGAGGCCGTCCCCGCGACGGTAGCCACGGAGCTCGATCCTCCGCAGGTGAAGCTCTTCGCGGGCGACGGTTTCGGGAAGTGGCATGCTTGGCGGTCCTTGGTGAGCGTGCCACGGACGACCGCGGCGCGGCTGCTGCTCGATGTGCCTTGCCGCCAGCGCTGCGGGCGTTGCCGGCGAGTGTGTCAGCTCCAAGGGTAGCGCCCGGTGTAAACGTCAGCAAGGGCGTGCAGTTGTTGCGCATGGCCGGGGCGCGGTGGCGACCAGCGCCGTCGCGACGCGGGCAACACGGTCCGCGGTGCCGGAAGCAATACGGTGGAACATGCTTGTTATCGCGGGCGCTTCGGCAACAGCCGCGGCCTTGACCTATCGCGCGACAACGCCGCCTTGCTGCCGCGCGTCCTGCAACGCCGTCCACAGGGTCCGCTTGGCCGCCGCGAAGGCATCGCTGACGCGGGTCTCCTCGTTGCGCGGCCGCGCCAATGGATTGCGCACCAGTGCATGCAGGCGGCCCGGCCGGCTCGCCAGCACCACCACGAGGTCCGACAGGAACACGGCCTCGTCGAGGTCGTGGGTGACGAACACCACGGTTTTCCTGGTGCGCTCCCAGAGTTCCAGGACGGCTTCCTGCATCACGCCCTTCGTCTGCACGTCGAGCGCGGCGAACGGCTCGTCCATGAGCAGGACGTCGGGGGAATTGGCATAGGCGCGAGCCAGGTCGACGCGCTTGCGCATCCCGCCGGACAGTTCGCGCGGATAGGCTTTCCGGAAGCTCGACAGGCCAACGGATTCGCACCAGTGCGCGACCAGGCGCTCGCGCTCGGCCTTCGGCACGCCACGCGACTTGGGACCGTACTCGACGTTCTTCTCGACGGTTAGCCAGGGGAAGACGGCGTCCTGCTGGAACACGAACCCGAGCGCGTGGTTGATACCCCGGATCGGCTTGCCGTCATGGAGCACCTGGCCTTCGCTCGGCGCGAGCAGGCCGGCCATCATCCGCAGCAGTGTCGACTTGCCGCACCCGGATTCACCGATGATGCACACGAATTGACCGTGGGCAATCTCGAGATCGATGTCCTGCAGCACGGTGAGCGGCGCTGCCGAGCCGCCGATCATGAAACGATGGGTCAGCGCCCGTACGCCGAGCTTCGGCGGCGCCGGTCCGCTGTTGCCGGTTGCCCCGTTGTCGCCGGTTGCCATTTGCGCGTGGGCCGCGGCGCTCGCGCTTGCCGCCGCGCTCATGGTTCCCGCCTCACGTCGCTCCAGGCCGTGAGCGCACGGCCGGTCCGGCTCGCTGCCTGGTCGAGCAGGGCCCCGAGCAGGCCGATGACCATGATCCCGACGATGGTGACGTCGGTACGGAAATACTGTCCGGCGTTCTGGATCATGAAACCAAGTCCGGAGGGCGCCGCGATGAGCTCCGCGGCGACCAGCGCCAGGAACCCGGTCGAAACTCCGGTTCGCATGCCCGCGATGAAGTACGGGATCGCGCTCGGAATCGCCACGGTGGTGAACACCCGCCACTTGGACGCGCCCAGGGTGCTGGCGGCGTCGACGTAGATCTGCGCCACCTCCTTCATCCCGGCCCGCGCGTTCACCACGCAGGGCTTGAACACCGCGAGCACGATGATAATGATCCGCGACGGCTCACCGATCCCGATCCAGACGATGACCAGCGGAATGTAGGCCAGCGCCGGGATTGGCCGTAGAGCGTCGATGAGGGGATTGAGGACATAGCCCCAGTATCGGAACCAGCCGGCCATCGCGCCCAGCACCAACGCGAGGGTCGCGCCGATCACGTAGCCGATCACCACGCGCTGCAGACTCGCAGCCGTATTGGTGAGCAGATCACCGTTCGCGAGCTCCTCGATCAAGGTTGCGAGGATCTTCGGCGGCGCCGGCACGAGCGCCGGATTGGTGCCCGGGCGCAGAGCCATCAGCCAGTACAGCCCCACCACGGCAAGCAGCGACAGCGTGCCCACGACCACGGCGGGGCTCGTGCAATAGCGCGCCAATCGCCGGCCGCGCCCGGCGCGTGACGGCGCCACCTTCGTATCTCCTGTCGCGGGAGGCATGGTGCCTTCGACGACAGACGTGCTCGGATCGCCTGCGCGCATCACGAAGTCTCCATGGTCCGGTGCTCCGGGTACACGGCCGCCCGGCGCAACAGGTTGTTCTTGCCCTTCTCGATGTGCGCGCCCATCAGCAACTCCGCGGAATGGGCATCGCCGCGCTCGATGGCGTGGATCAGATGCTGGTGCTCCTCGATCACCCGCTGGAACCGCTCCTCTCCATAGCCGTAGCGCTTGAGCAAGGCCGACAGCAGATGCCAGTGACTGTCGACGATGCGCAGCGCGCCCGGATTGCCCGCCGCGTCGTTGATCACGGCATGGAACGCGCGATTGGACTCGGCGACAGAGGCATGGTCGCCTGCGGCCACCTTGGCTTCGAGCCGGGCCGCGGCCTCGCGCAGTTGGACGAGCTGGCCGGCCGTGCGGCGCTGGGCAGCGCGGCGCGCCAGCATGGTCTCGATGGCGCAGCGCATGTCGAACACGTCCTCGATGAAACCGCGATAGATCGGACGCACCCGCGCCCCGCGATTGGGCTCGAGCACCACCAGCCCTTCCCCGTGGAGCATGCGCAGCGCCTCACGGATCGGCATGTGGCTGACGCCATAGCGCGTCGCCAGATCCTCGATGATCAGCCGCGACCCGAACGGCAGGTCGCCGGACACGATGTCGTTGCGCAGTCGTTGCTGGATGTCGGACATGGCAGTCGCCGGACGCCGGCCGCGCCAGGATCGGCGCGAGCGCGCTCCGTCAGGTCGGGGGCGAGAGCTCCACCCCACCGCAGACGCCGGGAGGCATGGTCACGATCACATCCACCGTCGTCGCTGCCGCGCACGCCTCGCCGGCGCCCGTCCACCCGCGTCCACCAGGCATGCGACCGCTGCCGCCTTGGCATCTCATTCGATCACGCCACAGCCGGCGCGCACCCGGTTGGCGGCCATCGACGTGCCCGGGCCGATGCACCGCACGGCTGATCGCCGAAGGGAAACCGTGGCGCGAGCGGAGAACAAAGTTGATATATTTTCCATCAAGCCGCTTTAAGCTCACGGGCTGACATTGCCGACCCGATGACGCTATACTCGGATTTTTGATCAAAGTTGTCAACGGCCCACGGCCACCGCGCCATGCTCTGCCCAACGCCCCCCACCTCCGCCGAACCACTGCCGGAACCCGCGTCCGCAGAAGCCGGGCGCGCGCCGCCTTCGGTCGCGGCCGGCGCGACACCGGGCGGCGACGGTGAACCGCTGTGCGCGGGCCTGCTGACGCCGGTGGATGACGTGGCGACCGCCTTCGTGCGGCTGGCGGCAGGTACGGTGATCACGGTCGCGAGCGGCTCCGTACGGCGCGACGTAACCCTCGTGGACGAGATTCCCGCCGGTCACAAGTTTGCGGTGCGCGCGCTCGCCGCGGGATTGCGCATTCGCAAGTACGGCGAGTTCATCGGTCGTACCCTCGCGCCCATTGCGACGGGTGCGCACGTCCACACCCACAACCTGCAGACCGGCGCGCGGCGCAACCCCCAGGACGAAGCGGCGTGGTGCACGCAGTCAGCGCGACCGGCGGCCTGTCGCGTGATCGGCACTCCGCGCACGACCGTCGGCGAAAGCCCGGTCTGGGACGCGGCGAGCGGACGGCTCTACTGGGTCGACGTGCGGGAAACGCCAGCGATCCACATGCTTCACGTGGCCTCGGGCGAGGGGCGGAGCTGGCCGATGCACGAGGATGT
Source organism: Casimicrobiaceae bacterium (assembly GCA_040006895.1). Taxonomy (GTDB): domain Bacteria; phylum Pseudomonadota; class Gammaproteobacteria; order Burkholderiales; family Casimicrobiaceae; genus CAIWHR01. Next base: position 5,420 of record JBDTWB010000152.1, read on the forward strand.
CGGCGCCGTGGCGCTGGCGGGTCTCGACACCCTGGTGGTGGGCCTGCGTTCCGGGTTCGCCACCTTCGATTGCACGACCGGACAGCTGACGCCGATCGCCGATCCCGAGCCGGACCTGCCGGGGAATCGCCTGAACGACGGCAAGTGTGATGCGCAGGGCCGCTTCTGGTGTGGCTCGATGAATCCCGAAGTGGCCACCGCCGAAGGCAGCCTTTATGTTCTCGATACGGACCGGCGCTGGCGCCGGGCGCTCGGCGATCTGCTGACCCCCAACGGCATGACGTGGAGTCTCGACGGCAGGACCATGTATCTGGCGGACACCCGGCGGGGGCTGATCCATGCGTTCGACTACGATCTCGCGCAGGGCACGCTCGGCGGCCAACGGATCTTCGCCGACCTGGGCGCGCTGCCCGGCAGCCCGGACGGTGCCACCGTCGACGCCGAGGATCACCTCTGGTCGGCGCTCTGGGACGGTGGCTGTCTCGTCCGCTTCGATCCGGCGGGACGCATGGAGCGGGTGGTGCGCGTTCCGGTGAGCAAGCCCACGTCGTGCGCCTTTGGCGGCGAGGGCTACCGCGAGCTCTTTGTCACCACCGCCACCCGCGGGCTCGATCCGGCGCGCCTGCGCGCCGAGCCTCTCGCGGGCCGGGTGCTGGTGCTCGACGTCGGAGTGGCCGGCGTGGCCCCGCGCCGCTTCGGGCCACAGGCGGACCGCGATGGAATTCACTCATGACCCCGTCCCGAACCTTCGCCGGATTCCGTCGCGCCGATGGCCGCGTCGGGGTGCGCAACCATGTCCTGGTGCTTTCCCCGACCGGTCTCACCTCGCCGGCTGCGCAGCGCATCGCCGGCCTGGTCGCGGGCACCGTGTGCGTCACCTCCGGGTACGGCCGCGGCCAGGTCGGCGCCGACGATCAGTTGCACTTCGACACCCTGAGCGGGCTGGCGCGGCATCCCAACGTTGCGGCAGCCCTGGTCGTTTCCGCGGGCGATGACATCACCGCTCGCTATGTCGAGTCCATCACGGCGAGCGGCAAACCGGTGGTCGGGCTGTCCCTCCCCGGGGTGCACGAGGATGCGCTCGCGCTGGTCGACCGGGGCGTGCGCGCGGCGACCCGACTCGTGCGCGACGCGTCGACGTTGCGTCGCGAGCCCTGTGATCTCGACGCGCTGTGCATCGCGGTCGAATGCGGCCATTCCGACGCCACCTCGGGCCTGGTCGCCAATCCGCTCGTGGGCCGGATCATGGAGATGATCGTCGCCGCCGGTGGCCAGGCGATCTTCAGCGAGACGGTCGAATGGACCGGCGCCGAGCATCTGCTGGCCCGGCGCGCGGTGGCGGCGGCGGTCGCCGAGCGCATCCTGCGCACCGTGATCGACCGCGAGCGCCTGGTGCGCGACTCGGGCGGGGACATCCGGGCCCAGAACCCGGGGCCGCAAAACCGCGCCGGCGGACTGACGACCATCGAGGAGAAAGCGCTCGGCGCCATCGCCAAAGGTGGCAACCAGCCCATCTGCGGCGTGCTGCGCGCGGCTGAGCGGCCGCAAGGCGCCGGGCTGTTCCTGATGGACACGCCCTATTTTTCGCCGGAGTCCATGACTGCGATGATTGCGGCCGGCGCCCAATTGGTGGTGTTCACCACCGGCGCCGGCAACAGCTATTGCAGCCTGGTCGCACCCACCATGAAGGTCAGCGCCAACGTGGATGCCTGCACGCGACTGCGCGAGCAGGTGGATTTCCCCGCGACCGAAGTGCTGCGAAGCCAGGCGCCGTTCGACACCGTCGCCGACGCCGGCCTCGAACACCTGCTCGGGATCGCGTCGGGCACGCTCACCTTCGGCGAGATCGTCGGCGAGGGGAGCGAGGTCGTCAGCCGCCTCGCCGGCTCGATCTGATCGACAGCGGTCGGAGGTGCCGACGGTCCCGCCCGCCGTGCCGATACGGACCAACCCTCCTGGAGTGCCCATGGCCAAGCCCCTCGACCCCGTTTCCCGACTGCTGCAGTACCCAACGTCCGTGGTTTCGGATGCCTTGGACGAGCTGGGCATCCAGGGCGTGCTGCCCGGCGTGCGCGCCCAACGCATCGGCCAGGGACGGGTCGCGGGACTCGCCTTGCCGGTGCGGCTGGAACCCAAATCGAACGACCCGAGCGCCTATCGGTTCGGCGGCGGCGTAGGCAAGCCGCTCGAGGAGGTGCTGCAGGCCATGCAGGACGGCGACATCGTGGTAATGGATCTCGGCGGCTCGGACCGGGCTGCGGCATGGGGCGGCCTCGCCTCGCGCATCGCCCAGCGACGCGGCGTGCGCGGCACGATCATGTGGGGGTCGTGCCGTGATGTCGAGGAGATCCGGGCGATCGGCTATCCGGTGTGGGCGGTGGCCACGTGCCCGCGACGCAGCCGCAACGACTTCACCTTCGGCTGGATCAACCAGCCCATCGTCGTCTCCGGGGTGCAGATCGCGCCGCGCGACTTCGTGATCGCCGACGAGAGCGGGGTCATCGCCATCCCGCAGGCGCGCATCGGCGAGGTCCTCGACCTGTGCGCACGCATCGCCGAGCAGGAGCTGGCGCTCGAGGCGCAGATCCTGAACAACACCCTCACTTCCTGGGACGACGTGTGATGCACGCACGACGACGCACCGACCCCCCGCAGCACCCACTACCCTCATCGACCACTGCGGAGCACAGCATGAGTTTCGATCCCTCTGCACGTCGTTCGCTGCTCCGTCGCCGCCCCGCGGGCGCGCTCGACGTGTCGCTGCTGGGAGTGGGTACCGCTCCATTCGGCGCGTTGGCACCTGCCGTGACCGACGAATCCGTGCAGGACGCGTTCGCGGCCATGCATGGCGCGGGCCTGCGCTACTTCGACACCGCTCCGCTCTATGGCACCGGGCTTGCCGAGCATCGGCTGGGCGCGTGCCTGCGCCGCATCGATCGTCGCGAGCTCGTGCTGTCCACCAAGGTCGGGCGGCTCCTCAAGCCCTTGCGCCCGGGCATCGCAGCGGGCGCCTCCGCGGGCAAGTACCCGTTCGAAGTGCGCTACGACTACAGCTACGACGGCACCATGCGCTCTCTGGAGCACAGCCTGCAGCGCCTTGGCACCAATGCCATCGATATCGCGCTCATCCACGACGTGAATCGCCGCTGGCAGGGGGATCTCGTCGAGCAGCGCTACGCCGAGGCCATGGCCGGCGCCTACCGCGCCCTGGTCGAGCTGCGCGACGCCGGCGTCATCAAGGCAATCGGCGTGGGGGTGAACGACTGGACCATCCTGGAGCGGTTCGCCGCCGACGGCGACTTCGACTGCTTCATGCTGGCGGGGCGCTACACCCTCCTCGATCACACCGCGCTCGAATCGTTCTTTCCCGACTGCGCCCGCCGGAAGATTGCCGTGCTGATGGCGGCGCCCTTCAACTCGGGCATCCTCGCGACCGGCGCGACGCCCGGTGCCACCTTCTTCTACACCGAGGCGAGTCCGGAGATCGTCGCGCGCACCCGGCGCATCGAGGCGGTGTGCGCGCGCCACGGCGTAGCCATCGCCGCGGCTGCCCTGCAGTTTCCCCTGGCCCATCCGGTGGTGGCGAGCGTCGTCACGGGCATGCGGGCCGCCACGGAAGCGAGGGCCAACATCGCCCACTGCGCCGCCGCCATTCCCCCCGCTTTCTGGCAGGAGCTCAAGCACGAGAACCTGATCGCCGCCGCGGCTCCGGTGCCCGGCGACGCCTGATCGGGCGGGCCACCGCCGGCGCGCATAATCGTGCGACGTGGTGCCTTGCGCATCCCAATCAGTCCATGGAGACATGATCATGCACAGATGGATCATCGGCGCGGGTCTGGCACTGTCGCTCGGCGCGGCCCAGGCCGCGATCAAGGAAGCCCCGGTGACGTACAAGGATGGCGACACCACGATGCAAGGCTTCATCGTGTACGACGACGCCAACGCGACCAAGCGGCCTGGTGTCATCGTGGTGCCCGAGTGGTGGGGGATCACGGCCCACGTGCGCAAGGAGGCGCGCAACCTCGCCGGCCAGGGTTACACCGCGTTCGTGGCCGACATGTACGGTGATGGCAAGACCGCGGACAACCCGAAGGATGCGGGCGCGCTGTCGGGCGCGGTGCGCAAGAACCCGGCCGAGATGCAGTCGCGTTTCATGGCCGCCAGGCAGGCCCTGTCCAAGAGCCCGACGGTCAACCCGGACAAGATCGCCGCGATCGGCTTCTGTTTCGGCGGCTCGGTGGTGCTCGACATGGCGCGCGCGGGGATCGACCTCGCTGGCGTGGCCGCGTTTCATGCCGGCCTGCGGGCGGCGGGACCGCAGGCGGCGCCGGGCAAGGTAAAGGCCAGGATCCTGGTGATGAACGGCACCGACGATCCGTTCATCGAGCCCGAGACCGTCGACCAGTTCAAGAAAGAAATGGAATCGGCCAAGGTCAATTACCGCTACGTCAGCTATCCCGGCGCCCTCCACGCGTTCACCAATCCGGAGGCCACCGCGCTCGGCAAGAAATTCAGCCTGCCGCTCAAGTACGACGCCGAGGCCGACAAGGACTCCAAGGCGCTCGCCGCGAAGTTCCTGGCGACGGTGTTCAAGAACTAGCGCCGACCTTGGCTCCCGCGGGCCGGTCCGGCCGGCCCGACGGCTGAACGCCCGCCTGTCCCGTCCGAGCCGGGCCGGGGCA
>JBDTWB010000153.1:0-9945 GCA_040006895.1 Casimicrobiaceae bacterium
CGGATTGCGCGGCTGGCTGCCACGGACTTCACTATCGTGGTCGTGGCGAGGGGGGTGCCGGACACCACCCTAGGGCCCGCAAGGGACGAACAGGTGGATGTGCCGGCGACCGCGCAAGCGGCGCAATATGGGCGGATTGACCCGCATCGAACGGAGATTGAATTGACAACCGACTTCGCGTTCAAGACCGCGCTCGAGCTGCGCGACGCCATCGCCTCGCGCCGTGTGTCGCCGGTGGATCTCATGCAGGCCACGATCTCGCGCTCCGAACGCCTCGAACCTGCGCTGAATTGCTTTGCCACGTTCGCGCCCGAGCGCGCGCTCGAGGCGGCGCGACGCGCCGAGCGCGAGGTGATGTCCGGCGGGCCACTCGGCGCGCTGCATGGCCTGCCCCTCTCCGTCAAGGATCTGATTGCCGCGAAGGACCTGCCCCTTGAGTTCGGATCGCGCGCGGCCGCGGGCAACGTCGCGACCGTGGACGCGCCCGCGGTCGAGCGCGCTCGAGCAGCGGGTGCGTGCCTTATCGGCAAAACGACCACCAGCGAGTTTGGCTGCAAGGCCGTGGGCGACTCACCCCTCACCGGCATCACGCGGAACCCCTGGAACACCTCCAAGACGCCCGGGGGGTCGAGCTGCGGCGCGGTCGCGAGCGTCGCATCGGGGACTACGGCGCTCGCCCTCGGCACCGACGGCGGCGGCTCGATCCGCATCCCTTGCGCGCTCACCGGCCTGTTTGGCATCAAGGCGCAATTCGGGCGCGTGCCCGTCTTTCCTGTCTCGGCCACACCGACACTGGCCCATGTGGGACCCATCGCCCGGACCGTGCGCGATGCGGCCCTGCTGCTTTCGGTAATGAGCGGCCACGACCGCCGAGATCCGTTCGCGGTGGCCGGCGACGTGCCCGATTACCTCGCGGCCTGCGACCGGCCGGTGAAGGGCATGCGCATCGCCTGGAGCCGCACGCTCGGCTACGCCAATCCGGATGCAGACGTGGCCGAAATCGCCGCGCGCGCGGCGCGCAGCTTTGAGGCGCTCGGCTGCGACGTGGTAGAAATCGATCGAGTTCTGGAGCAGGACCCGATCGATCTCTGGGTCTCGGAGTTCTACGCCGGCGTCGGCGTGCGCCTGAAGAAGCAGCTCGTCGAGCAACGGGACCTGCTCGATCCGGTGGTTGCTGACGTCCTCAAGGACGCGCTGCGGCAGACCTCAGAGGAGTACTACACCAACGTATTCCGCCGCTACGAGCTGCGCGAGAAGATGCGCGTCTTCTTCGAGGGGTTCGACCTGCTCCTCACGCCGACGGTGCCCTGCGCAGCGTTCGACACCGGCCTGAACCTGCCTCCCCAGCACCCCGACCGAAACATTGTGTCGTGGGTCTACTACACCTACCCGTTCAACCTGACCGGGCAACCGGCGGCGTCGATTCCCGCTGGGTTCACCGACGCGGGACTGCCGGTAGGCCTGCAGATGGTCGCGAAGATCAACCACGAGAACGAGATCTTTCGCGCGGCGGCCGCTTTCGAGACCGAACGCCCCTGGGTCGATGCACGGCCTCCTGAATTTGCCACCTGAAAGACACGCGGCTCATGATGGCTCGGCATGGACGACGACCGGCTGGGCTGGAAGCTGCGGCGCGCGGTGGAAAGCGAAGGGCGCGATGGCACCGATGATATCGGCGTTGGCGTGTGGCGACCCGGCAACCCGCGCGCGCACGCAGATGGCCTCGAACCCTGCGTGGTGTCGCGGGACCCGCAGATGAAACGCCCAACCCAAGAACGTTGGACGTTGGAGGCTGGTGGAGACGAGGAGGATCGAACTCCCGACCTTCGCATTGCGAACGCGACGCTCTCCCAGCTGAGCTACGTCCCCAGAGGGGCGAAATTATAACCGACAGGGGGGTGCCGGTAAACCGGACCGGTTGATTTCGGACGCGGGTGCCCGCATTGTTCCCGCATTGTCCATCACCATTGCCCTTCCAGCGTCCCTCTGTCTTGCCCATGCCCAACCTCGTCGACCTCCTCCGCGATTACGGGCTCGGGTTCGTGTTCCTGAACGTGCTGCTCGAGCAGGGCGGGCTGCCGATTCCGGCGGTGCCCACGATGATGGTGGCCGGTGCGGTCGCGGCAGCGACCGGCGAAAGCCTTGCCCTGCTCGCCCTGGTTGCCGTGCTGGCCGCGGTGGCCTCCGACACAATGTGGTATTTCGCCGGACGCCGGATCGGCATGCGCGTGCTGCGGTTGCTCTGCCGCATTTCCCTCTCGCCGGACTCCTGCGTGCGCCAGACCGAGTCGATCTTCGGTCGCTTCGGTGCCGCGTCGCTGCTGGTCGCCAAGTTCATCCCGGGGTTTGCCTCGGTGTCGACGGCACTCGCGGGCGCGGTGCACATCCGCTACTGGAAATTCGTGCTGTTCGACACCCTCGGCGCGGCACTCTGGGTGGGCGTCGCGGTGGGTCTTGGCTACCTGTTCCGTAACGCCCTCAACGATGTGCTCGACGTGCTGGACGCCCTCGGACGCTGGGGTACGTCGATGCTCCTGATCGCGCTTGCCGGCTACATCGCCATCAAATGGTGGCAACGCCGCGTGTTTGTCCGCCAGTTGCGGATGGATCGCGTGTCGGTGGAGGAGCTGCGCGCCCTGATCGATGCGTCGCGGGTCGGCGCCATTCTCGACGTGCGCACATCCTTGAGCCAGGACGCGACCGGGCGCATTCCCGGTGCTCGCGTGGTCGACCTCCAGTCCCTCGACGGTCTCGGCGACGTCGCGCGCGACGAGGAGGTGATCGTCTACTGCGCCTGCCCCAACGAGGCCAGTGCGGTGACAGTGGCGCGCCGGCTGCGCCAGATCGGGTTCAAGCGCGTGCGCCCCTTGCACGGTGGTATCGACGCCTGGATTGCCGCGGGGTTCGAGGTCGCACACTGAGTCGCGAAGGCACCCTCGCCTGGCGATCTTCGTGCTCGGCGACGATCCCGTCACGAGGATCGATTGCCCACGAGTGGCCATACCCCCTCGCCCGGGCGCCCCGCATGCTAGAGTTTTGCATCCCCACCGGAGGCAATATGGCCAAGCAGGCAATCCACTCGAAGCACGCCCCGGCCGCGATCGGTCCGTATTCCCAGGCCGTGCGCGCGGGCGCCACTGTCTATCTCTCGGGACAGATCGGCCTCGACCCCGCTTCCGGCAACCTGGTCGAGGGCATCGAGGCCCAGACGCACCAGGTGTTCAAGAACCTGCGGGCCGTCGCCCAGGCTGCGGACGGTGAGCTCGACGACGTGGTCAAGCTGTCCATCCTCCTGACCGATCTCGCGCATTTCGGCAAGGTCAACGAGATCATGGCGACGTACTTCAGCGAGCCCTATCCGGCGCGCGCGACCTATGAGGTGTCGGCCCTCCCACGCGCGGCGAGCATCGAGATCGACGCCATCCTGGAGCTCGCACCGGTCGCGAACGCCATCGGCTTCAACCGCTGAACGTCGGCGGTGAGCAGCCGGAGGCACGCGGATGGCCGGTGAGGGGTCGGTGAAGGTTCGCGCGACGGTCGCCAAAGATGCGAAGAGAGTCGCCAAGACCGACAAGCCCGCCCCGGGTCGTGGCCTCGCCGACCAGCTGGTCAAGCTCGGCATTGTCCGCGAGCAGGACCTCGTGCTCCATCTGCCGTTGCGCTACGAGGATCACACCCGGGTGGTGCCGCTCGCCGGGCTTCGCGCAGGGATGACCGCGCAAGCCGAGGGCACGGTGGTGAAGACCGACGTGCAGTACCGACCCCGCCGGCAGCTCGTGAGCCTGATCGCCGACGGTGACGCCGAGCTGGTGCTGCGCTTCTTTCATTTCTATCCCAGCCACCAGAAGACCCTGGCGCCAGGGAAGCATTTGCGGGTCTTCGGCGAGGTGCGCGATGGCCACTTTGGACGGGAGATGGTGCATCCGCAATTCCGGGTGGTCGAGGCGGATGCGCCGCTTCCCGACCGGCTGACACCGGTGTACCCCACGACCGCGGGCCTTTCCCAGGACGCGTTGCGCAAGGTGATCACGCGAACTCTCGCCGCCAATCCGGCGCTCGTCGCCGAGACCCTGCCGGCGTGGATGATCGATCGACGCCGCTACTGGAAGTTCGACGAGGCCGTCGGTTTCCTGCATACGCCACCGCCGCGGATCAACAGTCTCACCCAGCACGCGCTCGACGAGCGCACCCATCCGGCATGGACGCGGCTCAAGTTCGACGAGCTCCTCGCCCAGCAGCTTTCGCTCAAGGCGCATCGCAAGGCACGTGCGGCGCGGCGGGCGCCGGTGCTCACCGGCAATGGCAAGCTCACTGCCGAATTGCGCGCACGGCTGCCGTTCACGCTCACCCGGGCGCAGGAAAAGGTGTGGCGCGAGATCAAGCACGATCTGGCCCGCGCCACACCCATGCAGCGCCTGCTGCAGGGCGACGTGGGCAGCGGCAAGACGATCGTGGCGGCGCTGGCCGCGTTGCAGGCGATCGAAAGCGGTAAGCAGGTCGCCTTCATGGCGCCGACCGAGATCCTGGCCGAGCAGCACTACCGCAAGCTCCTGCAATGGCTCGACGGACTGCCCGTGCAGGTGGCGTGGTTGTCGGGTGGGTTGCCGGCCAAGCAGCGCAAAGCGGCGCTGGAAGCCATTGCCAGCGGCACGGCCATGCTGGCGGTCGGTACCCACGCACTGTTCGAGGATGCCGCGGAGATGCCGCGCCTCGGGCTTGCCATCGTCGACGAGCAGCACCGCTTCGGGGTCGCGCAGCGGCTGCGCCTGCGGGGCAAGGCCGCCGGTGAAGCGCACCAGCTCATGATGAGCGCGACCCCGATTCCCCGCACCCTGGCGATGAGCTTCTATGCCGACCTCGACGTGTCGGTGCTGGACGAGATGCCGCCGGGCCGCACGCCGGTGGCCACTCGGCTCGTCAACAACAAGCGCCGGAGCGAGGTGATCGAGCGGGTGCGCAAGGCGGTGCAGGAAGGCCGCCAGGCCTATTGGGTCTGCCCGCTGATCGAGGAATCGGAGAAGCTCGAATTGCAGACAGCGGTGGCTTTGCACGCCGAGCTCACCGCCGTGTTCACGGAAGTCGCCTCGCCAGGCACCGATGCAGCGCCGGTGCGGGTGGGGCTATTGCACGGCCGGATGAAGCCCGATGCGAAGGGGGAGGTGATGGCGGCGTTCGTCGCCGGCACTGTGCAGGTGCTGGTTGCGACCACGGTGATCGAGGTCGGCGTGGACGTGCCCAATGCCACGCTGATGGCGATCGAGCATGCCGAGCGGTTCGGCCTCGCGCAACTGCATCAGCTGCGCGGTCGGGTCGGTCGCGGCGCTGCGGAAAGCACGTGCTTCCTGCTATTCGAGGAGCCGCTCGGCGACACCGCCAAGGCGCGCCTCAAGGTGATCTACGAAAACACCGACGGCTTCGAGATCGCCCGCCAGGACCTCATGATCCGCGGTCCGGGTGAGTTCCTCGGCGCGCGGCAATCGGGCGTGCCGCTGCTGCGCTTTGCCGATCTCGAGAAGGATGCCGCATTGATCGAGGTGGCGCGCGACGCCGCCGACGAGCTGCTCGCACGCGAGCCCGAGGCGGCGGCGATGCACCTCCATCGGTGGCTGGGCGGGAAGGAGGAGTTCATCAGGGCATGAGCGACGCCGTCGCCGCGGTGGTCACGCACGCGCGGGCGCTGCTGGCGGCCGGCGACGCCGTGGCTGCGGACGACGTGCTGGCACACGCGCTCCGGGATGCGCCAGGCGATGCCGACCTGTTGTACTTGCGTGGCGTGGCGGCGGCACGTCGCGGCGATCACGCAAGTGCGATCACCTTCCTGCAGGAGGCCGTCGGGCTGCGTCCGGAGATGACCGGCGCATGGCTCGCGCTCGGCCATGGTCGGATGCGCGTGGAAGGGTTCGCCGCGGCGATCGATGCGTATGCGCGGGCCGTGGCGCTGGAACCCGGTGCCGCCGACGCGCACTTCAATCTCGGGGTTGCGCACCGGCGCCAGGGTGACCTGGCCGCCGCCGCCCGCGACTTCTTCCGTGCCTGGCAGCGCGATGCCCTGATGGTGCGAGCGGGGCGGGCCTGTGTCGACACGGTGGGCCTGCTGGCGCGCGACGACACGGCCGACGCTGGAACTCATATGAGCGCATCCGCCGACGTCCATCTTCGCCCTGGGACGTCCGTTCCAGGCACCTTCGCGGCGCCCACGCCGATCGGCCTGCCGCGCGATCCGGTGCCGATCAGCGTGGTGGTGTGCTCGATCGACGAAACCAAGGAGGCGCGGGTGCGTGCGCTCTACGCGCGCCTGCTGGCCGAGGTGCCGTACGAAATCCAGGTCGTGGGCGATGCCCGCTCGCTCGCCGAGGCTTACAACCGCGGCGTGGCAGCCAGCGCCGCCGAGGTGGTGATCCTGTCGCACGACGACATCGACATCCTCGCTGACGACTTCGCCGCCCGGGTGCTGCGCCATCTCGACACCGCCGACGTACTCGGGACGGTCGGCGCGACTCGGCTGACCGGGCCGGTTCCAACCTGGGCGGGCTATCCGCACGTGCGCGGCTGGATCGTGCACCACGTCTCCGGCGACCCGGTCTGGCAGGTGGATCTGGCGGACTGGCGTCCCGTGGCAGGGGACGTGAGTGTCCTCGACGGTGTCCTGCTCGTGGCCCGCCGGCGCGCACTCGTCGATGTCCCGTTCGATGCCCTGACCTTCGACGGCTTTCATGGCTACGACGTCGATTGGAGCCACCGTGCGGCCCGGGCCGGTTATCGCCTCGCCGCGGCCGGTGATCTGCGCCTTGTGCACGCCTCGCGCGGTCGCTACGACGCGGAGTGGCAGCGGTACGCCGACCGGCTTTGCGTCAAGCACCGATTGTCCCCGCCGGAGTTCAAGGACGTGCCTTTCCACTCGACCCGGCTCGACAGTGCCGCGCAGGTCGGCGCGTTTTTCGACCGGATGATGAGCCTCGCTGCCACGGAATTTCCGTAACGCGTAATGGGGTCGGTGTAAGTTATCAATGTGACCTGACCCCATTAATCGCCATGAGGTCGATTGGTGATCTGACCCCTAATCAGGTCGATCGTGGATAACTCGAGCTGACCCCATTTGCCGATCTGCCGATCGCTTGCGCAGTCTGAATCAACGCGTTAATCCCGGCGGCAGGCGCCCGCTGGGCTAAAATGGAGCCCTCGGCGACGCTACCCTGCCATGCCCCTTTTCGCCCTCGGCCTCAACCACCAGACCGCTCCCGTGCAGGTACGGGAGCAGGTGGCGTTCGCACCGGAGGGTCTGGGTAGTGCCCTGCGCGACCTCATCGGCCGGCCCAAGGTCAAGGAAGCCGCCATCCTGTCCACGTGCAATCGGACGGAGGTGTACTTCCACGGCGACGATCCGCAGCCGGTGGTGCGCTGGCTCGAGGAATTTCACCGCGTGCCCGCGGAGTCGCTCGCGCCCTACGTCTACGCGCTGCCGCGCGAGAGGGCCGTGACCCATGCCTTCCGGGTGGCGAGCGGTCTCGACTCCATGGTGCTGGGCGAGCCGCAGATCCTCGGGCAGATGAAGCAGGCGGTGCGACACGCGGAGGCCGCAGGTTCGCTCGGCTTGGTGCTGAACCGGCTGTTCCAGCGCTCCTTCGCCGTCGCCAAGGACGTACGCACGCATACCGATATAGGCAGCGCCTCGATCTCGATGGCCGCGGCCTCGGTCAAGCTCGCCGAACGGATCTTTCCCTCGATCGCGGAACAGCGCCTGCTGCTGATCGGCGCCGGGGAGATGATCGAGCTCACCGCGACCCACTTCGCAGCACGCCAGCCGAAGTCGATCACCATCGCCAACCGCACGCTCGAGCGCGGCCGGGCGCTTGCCGATCGATTCCGCGCCGAGGCCATCACCCTCACCGAGATGCCGGAGCGCCTCGCCGAGTTCGACATCATCGTCACCTGCACGGCGAGCACCCTGCCGATCCTCGGCAAGGGCCTGCTCGAGCGGGTGGTGAAGACCCGGCGGCACCGTCCGATTTTCGTGGTCGATCTCGCCGTTCCGCGCGACGTCGAGCCCGAGGCGAGCCAGCTCGACGACGTGTTTCTCTACAGCGTCGATGACCTCGCCAACATCGTCAAGGACAACCTGCACATTCGCCGCGAATCCGTGGCGCAGGCCGAAGCGATGATCGCCGCACAGACGGAGAGCTTCCTGCGCTGGCTCGAAGGCCGCGCGGTCGTGCCGACCATCTCCGCCCTGCGCGGCCACCACGAAGCGCTGCGTGCCGCGGAGCTCGAGCGTGCCCGGCGACTGCTGCTTGCCGGTGCGCCGCCCGAGCAGGTCCTCGATGCACTGTCGCAGGGACTCACCAACAAGTTCCTGCACGCGCCGACCCAGGCGCTCAACCAGGCGGGCGACGCCGAGCGCGCCGAGCTGGTCGCGCTGTTCCAGCGCATCTACAAGATCCCCGACGGCAGCTGAGCCGTCCGGCCCTTACGCGACGAGGCCGCCAAGCTCGGCGCGCTGGCCGCGATTTGCCGGGATGCGCAGAACGTGTGCGGCCGAGAAGCGGCGCGGCGCCGCGTCCGGCGTCGAGCCATGGTGCAGCCCAGGAGAAAGCCGACGGATCTGCCGACCGTCCCCGGGTCGAGCGCGAAGCGCGTCACGGTGCGTATGCGGCATCGGCGATAATGGCCGCTCTCATGAAGCCCTCGCTCACCACCAAGCTCGAGCAGATCACCGCTCGTCTCGCCGAGATCGACGCGACCCTGCAGGGCGAGGACGTCGCGCGCGACATGGACCGGTATCGGGCGCTCACGAGGGAACGCGCCGAAATCGAGCCGGTGGTCGCGCGGTACCAGGACTACGCGGCGGCCCGGGCGGATTTGGCGGCGGCCGAGGACATGGCGCGCGATCGCGAGATGCGGGCCTTTGCCGAGGAAGAGCGTACAGCGGCCACCGCACGGATCGTGACCTGCGAGGCCGAGCTCGAGCGGATGCTGCTGCCGAAGGATCCCAACGACGACCGCAATGTCTTCCTCGAGATCAGGGCGGGGACGGGCGGAGACGAGTCGGCCCTGTTCGCGGGCCTGCTCTTCCGGATGTACACCCGGTTTGCCGAGCGCAACAAGTGGCAGGTGGAGATCGTCAGCGAATCGGCGAGTGAGCTCGGCGGCTACAAGGAGATCATCGCCCGCATCGTCGGCGAAGGCGCCTACGCCAAGCTCAAGTTCGAGTCCGGCGGGCACCGGGTGCAGCGCGTCCCGGCGACCGAGGCGCAGGGGCGGATCCACACGTCCGCCGCCACCGTGGCGGTGATTCCCGAGGCCGACCCGGTTGCCGATATCACCATCAATCCGGCCGAGATCCGCATCGATACCTTCCGCGCCTCCGGAGCCGGCGGCCAGCACGTCAACAAGACCGACTCGGCGGTGCGCATCACCCACCTGCCGACCGGGATCGTGGTCGAGTGCCAGGACGATCGCTCCCAACATCGCAACCGCGCCCAGGCCATGGCGGTGCTGGCCTCGCGCCTGGTCGACAAGCAGCGACGCGAGCGCCAGGAAAAGGAAGCATCGATGCGCAAGAGCCTGGTCGGCAGCGGCGATCGCAGCGAGCGCATCCGCACCTACAACTTCCCGCAGGGACGGGTGACCGACCACCGGATCAATCTGACGCTCTACAAGATCGACGCCATTACCGAAGGCGACCTGGTCGAGCTCACCGAAACCCTGGCGCGCGAATACCAGGCGGAGCAGCTCGCCGCGATTGCGGGCGACGATGCGGCCGGTTGATGGCCAATGCACAGGTCGTCATCGGGTCGGATCGCATGCGCGCCCATTCACGTTTTCGCCCACGCCGCGCCGGCGGGTGTGAGGGTCGTGGCGGGCCGGTGCGTGTCGGGACCGGCCCGTGTTCGTGCCGTGACCGGCTCGTGTTCGTGTCGTGACCGGCCTGAGTTTGTGCCGTGACCG
>JBDTWB010000154.1:0-9924 GCA_040006895.1 Casimicrobiaceae bacterium
AGCATCGCCTGGAAATGCTCCGGGCCGATGGCGATCATGGTCGACAGGCCGATGGCCGAGTCCATCGAATACCGGCCGCCCACCCAATCCCAGAATCCGAACATGTTCGCGCGGTCGATGCCGAATGCCGCCACCTCGGCGGCATTGGTCGACACCGCGACGAAGTGCTTGGCCACGGCCTTCGCGTCGCCGCCCAGGTGCTGGAGCGCCCAATCGCGCGCCGTGTGGGCGTTGGTCATCGTCTCGAGGGTGGTGAAGGTCTTGGACGAGACGATGAACAGCGTCTCCGCGGCATCGAGGTCGCGGACGGCCTCAGCGAAATCGGTGCCGTCGACGTTCGATACGAAGCGGAACGTCAGCGCCCGGTCACTGTAGAACTTCAGCGCCTCGTAGGCCATGACCGGCCCGAGGTCGGACCCGCCGATGCCGATGTTGACCACGTTGCGAATGTGCCGGCCGGTGTGACCCTTCCAGTCGCCGCTGCGGACCCGGCGGGCGAATGCGGTCATGGCGTCGAGCACGGCGTGCACGTCGGGGACGACATCGTGGCCGTCCACGACGATCGACGCGCCGCGTGGTGCTCGCAGGGCGACGTGCAGCACCGCGCGCTGCTCGGAGACGTTGATGCGCTCGCCACGGAACATCGCGTCGATCCGCGCGCGCAATCCCGATTGCACGGCGAGGTCCACCAGCAGACGAAGCGTGTCGTCGGAAATGCGATTCTTGGAATAGTCGAGTCGCACGCCCGCCGCTTCAGCGCACAGCCGGGTCCCGCGCGCGGGGTCGGCGGCAAACAGGCTGCCGAGCGTGACATCCTTGATCGACGCGTGGTGCGCGCCGAGCGCGCGCCATGCCGGCAGGGAGGTAAGTGGTGCCGGGGGAGCATTCATCGACGTCCTCGCTTGAGTCTGGTCACCACCGTCGGCGCACGGGCGGTGGGCGCCTTGTACGCATGTGGCGCATCACTCCACATCCGGACCCCCCCGACGAACGCATCGGCATTGTCGCCGAGTCGACAACCCGACGGCAGGACGCGCAGATGCCTGGCATTGCCGCCACCGAGGACGATGTCGTCGGGCTCGAGCGCGGCGGCGAGGCGCCGGACCACGTCGGCGACGTACTTGCGCCACTTGCGCTTGCCGTGCCTCTCCAAGCCGCGCTCGCCGACGTAATCTTCGTAGGTCGCCTTCCGGTAGGGCAGATGCCCGAGCTCCATCGGTGCGACGACGTCGTCGTCGATGAGGGTCGAGCCGAGGCCCGTGCCCAGCCCGAGGAACAGCATCTTGCCGCCATGGTAGCTGCCCAGCGCCTGCATCGCCGCATCGTTGATGATCTTGACCGGGCAGCCGAAGGCACTGGCATAGTCGAACGCGACCCAGTGCTTGCCGAGATTGTGCGGATCGGCGACCGGCAGGCCATGTAGCACCGGACCGGGATAGCCCATCGACACACGGTCGAATGCCCAGCCGCGGGCAAGCATTTTCACCCCTTCGACCATATCGGCTGCGGTGAGGCGCGGCCCGGAGACGAACTCCCGTGGCCCTGATTGTCCCGTGGCGAGGAGTTTCACGTGCGTGCCGCCGACGTCGATGACCAGCACCTTCATCCTTGCCCTCCGCGCATGCGTTCCCGCAGTCGACGCCTAACGCCGTCCGGGCGCGCGATTTGCACCCACCCCCCGCCGGTCATCGTCTCCCCGCGGGGAGGGAGGATCGGTCCACGACGAAGCATCGCTCGAGCGACGGGACCAATACTGTCACGATTGCGCCTTGCCCTTCCAGTTGAAGTTAAGATCCTTGCCGCTCTTGCCTGTGAGGGTAATGTCCTGCGATTCGGTCATGCCGTTGAACCGGGCACTCACCCGGTATTTGCCGTCGGGCAGCATGACGTAGAGCATCGGTCCGGCGTTCGGCAGCTCGAATACCGGGTTGCCGCGCGCATCGGCGATCACGAGCGGAACGTCGGCGAGAAACTCGCCCTCCTTGCGCGCCGAGAACGTCATGCGCAAGGGGAATTCGCTGGCGACACGGCGCATCATGCCCTCCTCGTCCTTGCCGATCCCGCCGTTCAGGTAGGTCGTCGCCGTGAGGGTCTCGACGACGATGGAATCCTGTGCCGCGACGGTGAGCGGCAGGGTCGCGAGCAGGCCGGCGCCGAACATTGCGGCGGTGAAAGCGGTACGCATCGTCATGATCCACTCCTTATTGTCATCGGGGAAACCACGGTATCGCAGGTCGAGCCGTTACGCACCGACGTCGAACGGCGTGGCCTTGCTGGTGTGGCCGATCTTCTGGCCGAGTGCATTGATGTCATTGCCCAGGGTGTCGAAGCCATTCGCAACCTCCGCGCGTGTCCACGTGGCGCCCGACGCGAGTTTCTGGCCAAGATCGCGACTTGCCGCCACTGTGGTGGTCACCCCGGCCCTGGCCTTGTCGCCCGCCCAGCTCGCCGCGCTTTCCAGCCCGTGGGCGGCCGCCTTCAACTCGAACCCGGCCTTGTCGTACTCCTTGCGTGACCACGATTCGGCGGCTTTGGATCGATGCTCGAGGGCGATGGCATGCTCGGCCTTCATGAAAACGCCTGTCATCGCGTGCACTTCTCGGACCGTGCCCTTGTCGAGGCCATGGGCGAGACCGTCGAGCTCGCCAATCGCTGCATCGAGCTCCCGCCTGGCACTTCCGGTAGCGCGAGCAGCCTCGAGGCGCACGAAGCTCGCAGCCCTGCGAACGGCGGCCGCCGACACCTGATAGTCCCGGCGTGCAAACGCAGCTGCGGCAGCGGTGAAATAGCGCTGCGGCTCCTCGGTGACCGGATACCAGGTGGCGACGTCGGTGATCACCCAGCGACGGTCCATGCCGGCGCGCGTCGCCTTGTCGATCACCTTGTCTAGATCCGCCCGCGTCTTGATCGTGCCGCTCTCGATGCCCGCGGCCGCCAGGCTGACCTTTTGCGCACTCGCGTCCATGCGCTTGACGCTGTCCTGGGCGTACTTGGCATCGGCAGCGAGGAGCGCCTTGTCGGACTTGAGCAGCGCGTGATCGCCACGGACGAGGGACTGGTCGTGGCTGCCCGCCCGGGTGGCCTGTTCCTTCAGCTGAGCGGCGACAGCGCGCAGCTCCGTGACGGCGGTCGTCCTGTCCCTGGCGTCGAAGGCCTTGCGGGCGGCCGCCAGGTGGCGACTGATGTCGTCCACCACGGGTGTGAAGGTCATATCGTCGTACACGATCCAGTCGTCGGCCGGCTTGGTCGGCTGCGGGGTAATCGCCGCGGCCGGCAGCGACGGCGCGGCAGGTGCCACCGGCTGTGCCTGCATGGCCAGTGTCGTGGGTGCCATCGGCACCTGGGCGAAGGTCGCCCCGGCGAACTGGGTCGTCGCGGCGAGCACGACGACGACCAGGGGTTTCGGTAGGGTGGTCATTGGCTGGGTCCTTTGGATAGGGCGTGTTGCCGATCACGAATGCGCCGGCGCCGCGGATTCGCTCTGCACGTGATGGTCGAACGAGACGACGCCGGACATCTTGAGCAGCTCGCGGGCGCGATCGATCTCCTGCGCGTCGCCGTGCACGACCAGCATGAACTTGTCGGCCTTCAGGGCGGTTTCATAGCGGAGCACCGAGTCCTTCGGGATGCCGAGGGACATCAGGGCGCCGGCGAGGGCACTGATCCCGCCGACCACCACGGCACCCTCGAGTCCGGCGAAGAGCGTTGCAGCGAGGGGGCCCAGCACGATCACATGCCCCACGACCGGAACGAACATCATCGCGGAGCCGAACAGCACCCCCATCAGTCCGCCCCAGAACGCACCGTACTTGCCGAAGATCTTCGCCCGATCGCCGGCATTGAGGAAGCCAACGACGTGCTGCTCGGTGCGATAGTCGCGGCCGATGATCGAGATCTTCTTCATGTCGAATCCGGCACGTTGCAGTGCCTTGACGCCGGCCTCCGCCTGGGTATGCAGGTCGTAGACGGCAACGGCGAGGTCGGTCTTGGTCTTGGTCGTGTTCATTCGTGCTCCTTGGGTGGTTGGGTTCGGCAGTCGGGCGATTGGTCGCGCCCGCGATCGTGGTCGCTTTCGGTCGGCCACTGCATGCGTCGCACGGCGCGCGAGTCACGACCAGGGCAGATGAGCGATGCGATGCTCCTTCGTCCATGGAGTTGACTCTAGGCGCTGTCGCGGCGCAGGCCATCTGCCGAAGGTCACGGTGTGGACCCGCCAAAGGTCATGACCTGCAGGTGACGAAGGTCATCCCGCGCTTCGTGGGAACCATTACGCAGGGCGCGTACGGCCCCTTGGAGAATCGAATACGACGAACAGCGGCCACCCAGCTCACAGGGAGCTCGGATTCCGAGCGAGATGTTGCGTCAGGTCGAGCAGTCGAACCTGAACCGCCCGGGATTCCCGGAGACTCCATTATTTGAGCGGACGGAGTCACGAACAAGCGGACGAAAGGTTCGCCGGAGGTCCGGGAGCGGGCGATCCGGCTGGCTGCGAATCGGGCTAATTGTTGGGATTCAGTCTCTGATCTGAGCCGAAGGCGCGATCCCACCAGTCCGTGGTCACGCCGAAGTTGCACGGTGCTCCGGCACGATGATGCAATGCATGGCGCAGCTTGGCGCGAAACAAGTATGAGCCGCGGCGTGCTCGCCAGTGATGAACCGCATGGTGCACGCCGACATACCACAGATAGCCAAGCATGATTCCCGTGGTGAGGCCGCTGGCGAGGTTCAAGCCGGCTTCTCGCCACATCGGCAGAAATACTGCGCCGCCGACGATCGCCACACTCAGCCAGGTCGGTGTGCCGACCAACCCGGTGGGCGTCGCATGATGCAGGGCGTGCCATTCGCGAAAGGGCGGCACGCGGTGCAGGATGAAGCGATGCGCCAAGTATTCCAGCAGAGGCCAGACCGCCAATCCCACCACAAGGGACAGGAGCCAGTAGATATGCTCCCCGACCGAGGCGCTTCTCGCCGCGAATGCGCCTGTCAGGAGCAGCAGCCCCGGATAGACAACGAAGTCGGCGTAATAGCCAACTTTACTCAGGCGCATCAGCGTTGACATTGGAGGAGGTACGCCGAGTGGTTGAGGTCGGCTTACCGACGCTCGCTGAATCCACCATCGATGAGCCGCGACATCGCGGTCATTGCTTCCACCTCGTTAGGACGCTCTGCTTCGAGCACGATCGTGTTTCCGACCGAGGCCGCGAGTAACATCACTGCAACATGCCACGCGCGCTGACGCGCCGACTCGGTGCGCGAGTGTAACGTGGCTTCGGAATCGCGATGCGAGCTGAACGATCTTCGCTGAGCTGCGAGCGTGCAGACAACGGCGAGTGATTGCGATGCCGAGCTTCTGCATTTGCTGCCCTCCAGGATGTTTGCGGAGTACACCTCGCCATCTTGACAGGAACGGGAAAGTGAGTTGCGCGGGTAGCATCTTTTCTTCATAACTCGCGCATTCGTTGTACCGCGGGAACTCGGGTTTCACGAAGTGCACCCATCACGGCGATGGCAACCGAGACCAACGCCACGATCAAAAGGACGCCGAGATAGAGCCATGGCACGCTTAAGAATTCGGGCGGCGGATCAAACGCTCCGGTCAGGAGCTTGACCAGCATCCATGCAAGAGCAAAGCCGGTCAGTGCGCCGATGACGGTTCCGCCGAGAAACAGCATCAGCGCCTCGCTCCACAGAAAGGCGCCAAGTTGTGGAGGCTTCGCGCCGAGCGCGGACAGAATGGCAAACGTTCGCCGCCGGTCAGCAAGCCCAAGCGCGAGAATGAGGCCCGTTGCGCTTGCCACCATGAGTACGGCAAGACCCAGCTCCAATCGTGTCAACCCGGAAAGGTTGACCGCAGTCAGGCTCGATGCGATCAGGCGCTGGGCTTCGGCAAGATCGGTGACCTTCACTCCCGCCAACGGCGCAACGATGGCCCGCGCTTTGGCGGCGATCTCCGCCGGAGGGGCGGCGGTCTTCAGCAGGACCACCTCCGCCGCGGCTGCGCCCGTGACCTGTTCGATGTAGCCTGCATTGGCGACGATGAATGAATCGCGCGGCGCGGTCGGGAACTCACGAACGATATCGACGAACCGAAACGGGACACTGTGATATTGATGATCAGCTTGGTTCTGCAGGCGCAGATTGAGCGTATCTCCCGCATGCAGCTGAAACTCCTTGACGGTTTCGGCCGAAAGCAGCACTCCATCTGCAGTGCGGCCAAGCAGGTCAAGCGTCTTCCTGGCGTCTCCGCTCGCGAAATAGGCATTGGACATCATCGTTGCTTCGCCGATATGTGCGGCGTCGATGCCATACAGATCCTGCAAATCAGTGCCGACGTAGGCCAGCCGGTGTTGCAGCGGTTGCGCAGCGCTCACGCCGGGGATTGCCGCTAGTTCCTGGAGCTTGGTCGCAGCGGGTGCCTGTGGGGTGCCCGTGACCGTGACGTCAGCGCCATTCGTGAGCTCAGCGTCGACGCGGGTATGGGCCTGATACGTGGTATTGAAGACAGCCGTCGAGGTGGCGAAAGCAAAGGCCAGTGCGATCAGCGCGATTCCCTGGGTCATCCGTCTGGGTTGCCGGCTGATCGCGGCCGCGACGACCCCTGCCAACGAGCCGGCGATCGGTCGCAGTCCGCTCGCCAATGCTGCGCGACCGCGAAGCAGCCCCGCCAGGCACAGCCTGACGGTCAGCAGACCGACACCCACCCACAGCAGCACCGGCGCGAGAAAGGCCGCGTAGTCGACGGAGGACGACGGCGTGCCTTCCGGGGCCAGCACGACCTGATAGCCCGTCCTCCACGTGTTCCAGAACACGGCGGCCGACAGGGCGATAAGCATGAAATCGAGACCGATTCGCCGCCACAGTTGGGGACGTTTGTCGGCCATCGTGGCCCGTGCCACCACGACCGTGGTCTGCTGCGCGTCGATCCACGCCGTCGCAAGGATGGCGGCGTGAGCGAGCAAGACTCCCGTGCCGACGGCGGCAAGGACCCAGACCATCGCCGAGGCGTTGAAAATACCACCGCCCAAGAGCGTTCTCGACAAGAGCTCGGCCAAAAGCAGGCCGACGATGGTGCCGCCCAAACTGACAAACGCGGCTTCAACGGCGGCCAACTGCATGATCTGCGCACGCGACGCTCCACGGATTCGCAACAGGGCCTGATCGCGCCGGCGGCGGATGGCGCCGGAAGCCACGACGGCGATCGTCAGAAAGGATGCCAAAAGGGCGCCGGGAGCCCCAAGGAACAGGAACAGCACCTTTGCGTACAACGCGTCGCCGCGCACTGCATCGAGTCTTGCCGCGAGATTGTTCGCAACGATCCCATTGCCGGCGATCCGTACCTCGAGGTTCTTGGCTGCAGCGCGAACAGCAACAAAGGCAGTGACCGGATCGCCGGAAAGGCCAGCGTGATTCAGTGAGACGTGCAGTTGAATCCGGACCGAATCCGGGCGGATTACGGCCTGCGGGTCGAACAGGCCGCGCCATTGGCTCAGGGGAAGCAGCAGCACGTTGTCGGGGGGCGCCTGTGGCGCCGCCCCGGCTGGCACGCCGACGGCCTGGAACATCGAATCGGCATTGGGCAGATCGACGACTCCGCCGATCGTGACATTAACGGGTGGGAGACCCGGACGAAAGATCGTGACGGTATCGCCCAACGTCACGTGCAGGTTGGCGGCCGTCTGCTGCGCAACCAGCACACCGTCGAGAGATCCGAGGAGCCTCCGAAATTGTCCCGGGTAGTCGCGCACGTAGCCAGCATCGAGACCGACGACCTTGCCTTTAGCGGTCGTCTGAACGGTCCCGCCGGCATGCGCCTCGAAGCCATCGACTTCGGCATAGCCAACTTCGTGCAGCGTCGACACCGTGGCGGCTAGGTGAAGCGCCGCAGTCACTGACTCGACCGTCGTTCCCGGAACGAGCTGCACCTGCCAATCCACAGGCACACTCGCCACGGCACGGTGTGTCATCGATGCGGTGCTCTGTGCCAGAAACGCGCCGAGCGCAGCGAGCATCGCTACGGTGACCGCGATCCCTGCAACGGAACCCGCAAGGCGGCCGTTGCGTTCCCTCATGAGCCCGAAGAACCAGGCGCCAATCACGCCGGCACCTCACGAGCCTCGGTGGATGCCAGGAGAACCCCTCGCTCGATGCGCCAGATCACCTCCATGCGTTCCGCAATCGAGACATCATGGGTTGCGATCACGAGCGCAGTTGTGCTGCCGGCAAGGTGGTCCAGCAGTGCTTCAAGAAGTGCATGGCCCGTCGGCTGATCGAGCTGGCCCGTCGGTTCATCGGCCAGGATCACACTCGGGCTGCCTACAATTGCGCGCGCCATCGCCACGCGTTGCATCTGTCCTCCGGAGAGTTCCTCCGGCAGCTTGCGCGCCAGATCTTCGAGACCAAAGGTCGCCAGTGCGGCACTCACCGCCGCATCAACGTCACCGCCTATTTTCGCCAGCAGGAGCGGCAACGCGACGTTTTCGCTCACGGTCATCGGTTCCAACAGGCTGGGTGCCTGGAACACCAGCGCGATCTTCGCCGGCAGCAATGTCTCAGGCGGCCCAAGCGCTGGCCAGCGGATGACACCTCCACTCGGGACGTCCAGTCCTGCCATCAGATGCAGCAAGGTCGACTTGCCGCTTCCGGAGCGACCCACCAACGCCACGCGATCGCCAGCCCGCACGCGGAATGTCGCCGATGCGACCGCCGCGACTGGCGCGCCCCCCTGTCGATAGCTGCGGCTAATCGAATCGGCCTCGATAAGAACGTCACGCATGGAGAAGGCGTCCGTCTCGGATATGGAGGACGCGGTCCGCAGTCGCGGCCAGCTCCTGACTGTGGGTCACCACCAATATGGCACCACCCGAGCGGCATCGGTCTTTCAACAGCTCCAGAATATTGGCCTCAGTCACGGTATCCACTTCCGCCGTGGGCTCGTCCGCAAGCAGCACTTGCGGGTCCGCCGACAAGGCGACAGCCAGACCGGCGCGAGCGGCTTCGCCACCTGACAACTCCGAGGGACGTGCCGCGCGTCGTTGTGACAGTCCCATCACATCCAGCAAGTGTTCGACGGCGTTCGGATCCACCTCGTTTGCGAGCGACATCTGCAGCGTCATGTTGGCCTCCACGGTCAGGTGCTCGAACAGATTGCCGGACTGCGTCATGATGCCGATGTGCCGCGCACGCAGGCTCGCGCGCACGGCTTCGGGTCGCCGCGACAGTCGCGCGCCCATCACTTGCACGTGGCCGCCATCCGGCTCATCGAGCCCAGCGAGGCAGGCCAAGAGCGTCGACTTTCCGCTGCCGGACGGTCCCGTCAGCGCGAGGAATTCCCCGGGTTCAAGCTGAAGCGAAACGCCCCGCAGCGCTGCGGTTTCATCGTCACCGCTGTGGTAGAAGCGGTAGAGCTCGATGGCTTCCAACGGTCGCATGTCAGTGCCACCGGAAGGAATGCGTGATGAGCTTCCACTGGTCGACATTATCGGTCCCGAGCGGCGCTGAGAGATTGAGGGTCGCAAGCTTCCCGCCGCGATAGATCAGGTAGCGATGGTTCTCGAGGCGCAGCTGCTTGTTGGTGACTGGGTTCGGTTCGGAATTGGACGAATAGTCGATCACAGTTGCCGTACCGGCCGGAAGGTTGACGTTCTTGATCGCCTCGATCTTGATCGCGCGACCCGCTTTGATCAGAGCGGCAGCCTCATGATCGACC
Organism: Casimicrobiaceae bacterium; assembly: GCA_040006895.1. Taxonomy (GTDB): domain Bacteria; phylum Pseudomonadota; class Gammaproteobacteria; order Burkholderiales; family Casimicrobiaceae; genus CAIWHR01. The sequence continues at coordinate 9,707 of JBDTWB010000154.1, forward strand.
ACAGAGGCGGCGGTGGGCCCATTGGCGGCGGTCCCAACCGCTACATCGATGGCGTTATATTTGTCTGCAAACCGTACTCCGTCGGTCCGGCCGGCTCGCGCCCACCCTTCGGGCACTTGCAGCGAAAACCCCAGCGGCGATTGGTAGGTGACAAATGCCTGCGAGTCTGGGATATCGCCTGGCGGATTCTTTTCCACAAGTACCGGGCGCTCTGCGGC
>JBDTWB010000155.1:0-9818 GCA_040006895.1 Casimicrobiaceae bacterium
GCGCGCGGCACGCTGGTGTTCGTCGCCGGCCAGATCGGCTGGAACGCCCACGGCGTGCTCGTGGCGACCGACTTGCCGGGTCAGGCGCGACAGGCGCTCGCCAATATCGTGGCGGTGCTGCGCGAAGCCGGCGCCGCGCCCGAGCACATCGTGCGCATGACCTGGTACGTCCTCGATCGCGATGAGTACGTGAAGGCGGGGCGGGCGCTCGGCGTGGTCTATCGCGAGATCATGGGCACGCACTATCCCGCGATGAGCGCCATGCAGGTGAGCGCGCTCGTCGAGGCGGGGGCGCGGGTGGAGATCGAGGCGACTGCGGTGATTCCGGACGAGGCACGGCCCGCGGATCGGTCGTCCTGAAAGACGCGGGCCCGGAATCGGCCACGCCGGGCCTGGAGTTACAATCGTCCATCGCTCGCCGCGCGCGCTGCGCTCGTCGCAGCCCGCGTGTTTCCAGGTTCTTGCGTTGCGTGGTCTCCCGCTCCCGCACCGGCCACGCGAGACGCCATTCCCGAGGTTGCCGCCATGCCCAAGGACACCCGCAACGCCCGCTTCGTCTGGGAAGATCCGCTCCTGCTGACGGAGCAGCTGACGGAAGAGGAGCGCATGGTGCGCGACGCCGCCCACGATTTCGCCCAGGCGGAACTCGCGCCGCGCGTGCTCGAGGCCTTTCGTCACGAGACCGTCGACGCCGAGATCTTCCCGATGATGGGCCGGGTGGGGATGCTCGGGCCCACGGTGCCGACCGAGTACGGTGGCGCCGGCCTCAACTACGTGTGCTACGGGCTCATCGCCCGCGAGATCGAGCGGGTCGACTCCGGCTACCGCTCCATGATGAGCGTGCAGAGCTCCCTGGTGATGTTCCCGATCTTCACGTACGGCACCGAGGACCAGCGCACCAAGTACCTGCCGCGGCTGGCGACCGGGGAGTCGATCGGGTGCTTCGGGCTCACCGAGCCCAATCACGGGTCCGATCCGGGCAGCATGGTGACGCGCGCCCGCGCCGTGGACGGTGGCTATCGCCTTTCCGGAGCGAAGACGTGGATATCCAATGCGCCGATCGCCGACGTGTTCGTGGTGTGGGCCAAGACCGATGACGATGTGATCCGCGGATTCATCCTCGAGAAGGGCATGAAGGGGCTGTCGGCGCCCAAGATCGAAGGCAAGTTCAGCCTGCGGGCATCGGTCACCGGCGAGATCGTGATGGACGACGTGGCCGTGCCGGCCGAAAACCTGCTGCCCAACGTGCAGGGTCTCAAGGGCCCGTTCGGCTGCCTCAACGCGGCACGCTACGGCATAGCCTGGGGCGCGCTCGGCGCGGCGGAATTCTGCTGGCATGCCGCCCGGCAATACACCCTGGATCGCAGCCAGTTCGGCCGACCGCTCGCGGCCAACCAGCTCGTGCAAAAGAAGCTGGCCGACATGCAGACCGAGATCACGCTGGGATTGCAGGGTTGCCTGCGCCTCGGGCGCCTCAAGGACGAGGGCAAGGCGGCGCCGGAGATCACCTCGATCATGAAGCGCAACTCGTGCGGCAAGGCGCTGGAGATCGCCCGCATGGCGCGCGACATGCACGGCGGCAACGGTATCGTCGACGAGTTCCACGTCATCCGTCACATGCTGAATCTCGAGACCGTCAATACCTACGAAGGCACGCACGACATCCATGCCCTGATCCTCGGGCGCGCCCAGACCGGTATCGCTGCTTTCTCGTGAGCGGCGATGGGCGCGCGGTCCCTGGCTTGGGCCCATCGCCTTGCCACCTCCCGCCATCCGCCGCTGCTCAGTGCGACGGGCCGGCAGGTGTGACCCTCGCGCGATGGGGCCGCCGGCGCGCAGGCATTGGCGCGAGACCGGCAGACAACCCCCGCGGCCGCGGGACATTGCAACGCCTCGCCCCACGCAGCACCACCGGGTGGGCAGGCAACCGACGCTGGAACCTGCGCATGAAGCTCTACGACTATTTCCGTTCCTCCGCCGCATATCGCGTGCGCATCGCCTTGAACCTCAAGGGGATCGTTGCCGAGCGGGCCTTCGTACCGCTGCGCAAGGCCTCGCAGCGCGGCGAGGAATATCTGTCGCTCAACCCGCAGGGGCTGGTACCGACGCTCGTCAACGACGATGGCGATGTCCTGACGCAATCCCTCGCCATCATCGAATGGCTGGAGGAGACCCACCCGCAACCGGCGCTGCTGCCGGCCACGCCCGTCGAGCGCGCGCGGGTTCGCGCCATCGCGCTGGCCATCGCGTGCGACATCCATCCCCTCAACAACCTGCGCGTGCTGCAGTACCTGAAGAGCACACTGGGTCTGCCCGATGCGCAGAAGGACGGCTGGTATAAGTACTGGATCGACGTCGGTTGCGAGGCGCTCGAGAAGCAGCTCGCCCGCGACGGCGCGACCGGGACGTACTGTCACGGCGAGGCGCCGACGCTCGCCGATCTCTGCCTCGTGCCCCAGCTCGCCAACGCGCGGCGGTTTGCCATCGACCTGTCGCCGTATCCCACCCTGGTCCGCATCGAAAGGGCCTGCGTGGCGCTGCCGGCGTTCGCGGCTGCCGACCCGGCGCGCCAGCCCGATGCAGAGTGACGATCGTCATGACAGCGGCGCGTTCGCGCCCGAGAAGGGTGGGACGATGAACGACCAAGCACCGACCAGCGCCGAGGCGATCGAGCGCGGCTACAACAATCGCGCCGCGGTACCCGATCATCCGGCCTGGTTCGCGCGCTGGGCGCGGCTTGCCGAGGTGGCGCGAACCGCAGCGCCGTTCCAGGCGGACGTGCGCTACGGGCCCAATCCGAAGGAAACGCTCGACATCTTCCTGCCGAAGGGCGAGCCGCGGGGCACCTTCGTCTTCATCCATGGCGGCTACTGGCGCTCGCTCGACAAGCACGAGCATGCCTTCGTGGCACCGCCGTTGCTCGCGGCCGGTCATGCGGTGGTTCTGCTGAATTACGATCTGTGCCCGGACGTGTCCATCGCGACCATCGTCCTGGAGTGCCGGCGGGCGATCGCGTGGATCGTGCGCGACGGTGCGCGGCATGGCCTCCCGGAGGGGGATCTGGTAGTCAGCGGCCATTCCGCCGGAGGACACCTCGCGGCGATGCTCCACGCGACCGACTGGACCGCGCTGGACCTCTCCAGGAACCCGATCACCGCGGGGGTGTCGCTCTCCGGCGTGCACGATCTCATGCCGCTCGTGCAGGCTTCGATGAATGCGGACCTGCGCCTCGACGCTGCCGAAGCTGCACGGCTATCGCCAGTACACCTCCGGCCCACCACCGACGCGCCGTTCCTGATCGCGGTCGGCGCCGACGAGACTTCCGAGTTCCTGCGCCAGTCGAAGCTCCTCTGGCAGGCCTGGGCCGGACAGGGTCGGCGCGCGATCGAGCCGCCCTTCTGCATCCCCGAGCGGCACCACTTCAGCGTGGTCGCCGACTACGCCGATCCCTCGGCGTCGCTCACCCGACGCACGCTGGCGCTGTTTGGTCGCTGATCCTCGTAGTCGTTCCGGCGCAATGGGCGAGACCGACCCATGCGCTCGGCTGAAGGGCCTCGCGTTTCAATTTGACAACTGACCGATGGTCAGTCAACGTCCGGATGGCGAGTGACCCGGAGTCATTTCATGCAAGACGATAGGCGAGGCGCCCATGGCCATTCGGCAACGCGCAGTGCATGCCGAGGACAAGCACGAGCGTCATCGCGCGATCCTCGATGCCGCGGAGCGGCTGCTGACGAGTGAGCCTGAGCGGCTCGCCAGCATGGCGGACGTGGCCGACGAGGCGGGCGTGGCGAAGGGGACCGTGTATCTCTATTTCGCCAGCAAGGAAGACCTGCTGCTCGCCCTCCACGAGCGCAACATCGACGCGTTCTTTGGCGGGGTCATCGCCAAGGCCGAGGGCCGGGACCCCATCGTGATCGCCGACATACTTGCGCTCACCCGCGAACACATACTCGCGCCGCCGCTATTCCTGCCGCTTGCGACCCGCTGCTTCGGTGCCTTGGCGCAGGCCGTGCCGAGCGCGGCGGCACGGGCGTTCAAGGAGCGCATGCGCGCGCGGCTCGCCCGCGCTGGCGCCGGCCTCGAACGGCACTTCCCGGAGCTCGCCGAGGGTGGTGGCGTCGGGCTGCTCCGCCATAGCTACGCCCTCGTCCTCGGGCTGTTGCAGATGTCGGCTGCGCACCGTCCCGGCGAGCCGCACGCGTCCTCCAAGTGCCCGGGCGCGGACGTGGCCTTCGGCGTCGACCTCGAGCGTGCGCTGCGCGCGCTGTGGTCCGGGACCGTTGGTTCACGCGCGGCGGGAGGAGGGTCATGAGCGAGCGCCAAGCAGGGGGTCGCGGCGTGGAGCGCGGCTGCTTGAGCGTCGCATCGCGACGCAAGGACTCGCGGTGGACGCGCCAGGTGGGCACCAGTCGCACCGGCAACCGGCGGCGAGACGCCGTGGCGATACCACGCTGCAGTGCATGTACTTCGCCCGCTGACGGTGCGGCTCGCGGCGCCGTGCCCGCCTTCCGTGCCGTCGGCCCGGCCCGTTCGGCTCGCCACGCACGCGCCGCACGTGCGCCGGCGAAAGTTCATGCGAGCCGCACGGTAGAATAGACATCCCAAGGCGCTAGACGCCATCCCGAGGCGGTAGACGCCATCCCACGGTGGTAGAGGCGTCCCACGGCGGTACAACCCGTCCCACGGCGGGCCTTCGCCGCCAGTTCCCGTGCCATTGCCATGACTCCGACCATCAGTCCGATTCCCGACATCATCGCCGAGCTCAAGGCCGGGCGGATGGTGATCCTGATCGACGAGGAAGAGCGCGAGAACGAAGGCGACCTCGTGCTCGCCGCCGAGTTCGTGAGCCCCGAGGCTATCAACTTCATGGCGCGCCACGGCCGCGGACTCATCTGCCTCACGCTGACCGAGGAGCGCTGCCGCCAGCTCAACCTGCCGTTGATGGTAAGCGCCAACCGGTCGGCGCACGGGACCAACTTCACGGTGTCGATCGAGGCGGCGGAGGGCGTGACCACCGGCATCTCCGCGGCCGACCGGGCGCGCACCGTGCAGGCGGCCGTCGCCGCGCGCGCCGTACCGGCCGACGTGGTGCAGCCCGGGCACATATTTCCGCTGATGGCCCAGCCCGGTGGCGTGCTCTCGCGCGCCGGTCACACCGAGGCCGGTTGCGATCTCGTCGGCCTTGCGGGGGTTACGCCCGCCGCCGTCATCTGCGAGATTCTGAAGGACGACGGCAGCATGGCGCGGCTGCCCGACCTGATCGCGTTCGCGGCCGTGCACGGTCTCAAGATCGGTGCCATTGCCGATCTCATTCACTACCGCGCCGGCACCGAGCGCCTGGTCGAGCGGATCGGCGAGCGCCCGATCGCCACGCCACAGGGCAGCTTCCGGCTCGTGGTCTACCGCGACAAGCTTTCCGACGCGACCCACCTGGCGCTGGTGCGCGGCCCGATCAGCCCGGACTCGGAGACCCTGGTCCGGGTGCACGAGCCGCTGTCGGTCATCGATCTCCTCGACGCCGACAGTGCCGCGCACGCCTGGAGCCTGCCCGCTGCGCTCGCCCGCATCAACGAGGTGGGACGCGGCGTGGTCGTCCTGCTGCATCGTTCGGAAAGCGCGCCCGAGTTGCGCCGTCGGGCGCTTGGCACCGAGCCGCCCATCAATGCCAAACTCGACCTGCGCAACTACGGTATCGGCGCGCAGATCCTGCGTGATCTCAACGTCGGCAAGATGCGTCTCCTGGCGCGGCCGCGGAAGATTCCGAGCATGGCCGGCTTCGACCTCGAAGTGACCGGATTCATCGAGCAGCCTTCGCTCGCCAAGGCGTCCTGACCTGCTGCTCCGGCCGCCCAGTCCTCATGCCCATCCGTCGCATTGCTCCCCGACTGCATGGCAACGATCGCCGCATCGCGATCGTGCTGTCGCGCTTCAACGCCCCGATCGGCGATGCGCTGCTCGCGGGGGCGTTGCGGGCGCTCGCCGAGGCGAAGGTCAGCGACGCGGATGTCCTGGTCGTTACGGTGCCCGGTGCGTTGGAGATTCCGGTCGTGCTGCAGCGATTGGCGCAGAGCGGCGACCATCACGCACTGATCGCCCTCGGCGCTGTGGTGCGCGGCGAAACCTACCACTTCGAGATCGTCGCCAACGAGTCCGCCGCGGGGGTCTCGAGCGTGGCCCTCGAGTTCGGCGTGCCGGTCGGCAACGGCATCCTCACCACCGATACCGAAGCGCAGGCCTTGGCGCGAGCCGACACCAAGGGCTTCGAGGCCGCCCAGGCCGCGCTCGAGCTCGCCGGCCTGCTGGATGCGCTCGATGAGGAGTAGCCCCCGCCGCCGGGCACGCGAATTCGTGTTGCAAGGCCTCTACCAGCAACAGCTTTCCGGCAACGCCAACGAGGCGATCCACAACCAGCTGCGCGAGGTGAGCGGCTTCGGCAAGGCGGACGCCGAGTATTTCGCGAGTCTGTGGTCGGGCGTGGTCGGCGAATACGGCAGCTTGCTCGAGGCCATCGCCACGCACGTCGACCGTCGGGTCGCCGAGCTGTCGCCCATCGAGCGCGCCATACTGGCGATCGGGGCGTGGGAGCTTCGGCATCGGCTGGAAATTCCCTACCGCGTGGTGATCAACGAGGCGGTCGAGCTGGCGAAGTCGTACGGCGGTACCGATGGGTACAAGTTCGTGAATGGCGTGCTCGACAAGCTGGCCATGGCGATCCGGGCCGACGAGATCAGGGCCGTCGCGGTCGAGCGCGGCACCCGCGCCCCATAGCCGGCCGCACTCCCCATTCGCGCGGCACCCATGCCCGCGCGGCGCCCCGGTACGATCGCGGGTCGGCCTGGCTGCACAGTCGGACGGGGTCCGTGTTGGGAGTCGGCGCGACCTTCCGTGGTGCAAGACGGGCTTCGCCGCACGTCTTAATGTCGGACGGCCGACGCCATTCGCACCAGGCGCCCTTGCATCTTCCAGGCAATTGCGCCATCGTTGCCGGGCTCCAGGGCCCGATCGTCCCATGCAAGCAGCACGGACCCGATTGTCGGCGGTGCTGTCCGCGCGAACCGCCATCGGTGAGTAAGCCGTAAGCCGTCGCCAGGCAGAATCGTCGTCCTGCACGCCTAACCGGGCGCTGCGTCGGCCAGAGATCGTCAGCGACGATCCGGATGCCGCGCCCGCCGATCACCATACCAAGGGGATGTCGATGAACGTTCGATTGCCGTTGACGCTGTTGTCTGCAGCCATGCTCGCGACCGGTTGCGCTACCGATCCAACGGCCATGAAGATGGGATCGCAGGACGCGAAGACCACGGCCACCGGGTCCGCGGGAGGCGCCACGGCCAGCAACGCCAACGCGCAGCTGGAACGGTGCGACCGTCCCTACGGCACCATCGCCCTGGTCGAGGACCAGCAGGCCGACTGGTACGCGCGCCTGACGCGCGAATACCAGCTCACGTCGACGGTCCCGGTGTTGCGGCTCCTGGTGCAGCAGTCCAACTGCTTCGTGGTGGTCGAGCGCGGCCGGGCGATGGCCAACATGCAGCAGGAGCGCGCGCTGCAGCAATCCGGCGAGCTCCGCAACAACAGCGATTTCGGCAAGGGCCAGATGGTCTCGGCCGACTACGCGATGACCCCGTCGATCACCTTCAGCGCCAAGAACGCCTCGGGCATGGGCGGTGCCCTCGGCGGCTTGGGACGGGGCCTGGGCGTGATCGGGGCGCTGGCCGGTGGCCTGTCCCAGAACGAGGCTTCGACGCTGCTGCTGCTCACCGACAACCGGTCGGGAGTGCAGGTCAGCGCTGCGGAGGGCAGCGCCTCCAAGACGGACTTCAACGTGAGCGCCGCGATCTTCGGCGGTTCGGGCGGAGGCGGCCTGGGCGCGTACACCAATACGCCGCAAGGCAAGGTGATCGTTGCGGCCTTCACCGATTCGTACAACCAGCTCGTCCGCGCGGTGCGCAACTACCAGCCGCAGACGATGGGCGGGGGGCAGGGCCTGGGCACCGGAGGCCGGCTCACCGTCGATGGCGCCAAGCCGGTGGCCGTGCCCACCCCTCCCATGCCAACCTCGACCGCGCCCGCGCCGGCAGCGGCGGCCGCGTCGGCCGCGTCGGCGACGATGTCCGTGGCCGACGCGCAACGCAAGCTCGCCACTCTCGGCTACAACCCGGGCCCCCCGGACGGGGCGATGGGCGGACGCACGGCGACCGCGCTGCGCGCGTTCCAGAAGGATCGCAAGCTTCCCATCTCGGGTCGCCTAGACGCCGGCACCGCGGCGGAGCTGATGAAATAGCGCCAAGGCGCAGCGGCATCACCATCGCGACGGGGCCCGGCGGCGGCCCCGTTCGTTTGATCGCGTGAACGAATTCCAACTGATCGAGCGCTTTTTCGCTCGGCCACCGCGCAGCGCCTCGGTTCGTCTGGGCATCGGCGACGACGCGGCACTGCTCGCACCGGCACCCGGCTGCGAGGTGGCGGTGTCGGTGGACATGCTCGTCGCCGGCCGGCATTTCTTTGCCGACGTGGATCCCGAGGCGCTCGGACACAAGACGCTGGCGGTGAACCTCTCCGACCTCGCGGCGATGGGCGCAACCCCGCGCTGGGCGTTGCTGGCAGGTGCCCTGCCCGATGCCGATGAGGGCTGGCTCGCGGCGTTTGCAAGGGGCTTTCTCGAGCTCGCCGATGCCCATGCGGTCGACCTCGTCGGCGGTGACACCACGCGGGGCCCGCTCAACCTGTGCGTGACCATCATAGGCGAGGTGCCGGCCGGACAGGCGCTGCGACGCGACGGTGCCCGGGCGGGCGATGACCTTTACGTGTCAGGCTCGCTAGGGGACGCCGCGCTCGCAGTCGCCGCGCGCGACGGCCGCGTCGAGCTCACCCCTGGTACGCTCGCCGCGTGCCGAGCGCGTCTCGACCGTCCCCAGCCGCGCACCATGCTCGGCACGCAGTTGCGCACCTTGGCGAGCAGCGCCATCGACCTTTCCGATGGCCTCACGGGTGATCTCGACCACATACTGGCGCGCTCCGGAGTTGGAGCCGAGGTGGAGCTCGCACGACTGCCGACGAGTTCTGCGTTGACGGCCTTGCTGCAGGGTGCAGCGCGGTCGGTGGGACTTGCCTGTCTGCTCGCGGGGGGCGACGACTACGAGCTCTGCTTCACGGCTCCGGTGGCCAACCGCGAAGCGGTCGGCCGGGCCGCGCGCGCGGCTGACACACCCGTCACCCGCGTCGGCAGCATCACCGCGACGGCCGGCCTCGTCGTCCGCGACGAGCGCGGGGCTCACCTTGCAGCGCTGCCCGGCGGGTTCGATCATTTCGGCGGGGGACGATGAAGGGCGAGCCGCCCGCGCCGCGTTTCCTGCTGACGCATCCGGCCCATTTCTATGCCCTCGGATTCGGAGCCGGACTGGCGCGCGCAGCGCCGGGGACGTTCGGAACCTTGGTCGCGCTGCCGATTGCCGCCGTGCTCTGGCATACCGTAGGCGACCTGGGATTCGTGGCGGCGCTGGTTGTGCTCGGGGCGTTGGGCGTGTGGGCGGCGCAGATCACCGGACGCGATCTCGCGGTTCCCGATCACGGTGCGATCGTGTGCGATGAAGTGGTGGCATTCCTGCTCGTGCTTTTTTTCACCGGGCCCGACATTCGCATGATCGCGATCGGCTTCGCGCTGTTCCGGTTCTTCGACGTGGTGAAGCCACCGCCCATTCGCTGGCTCGACATGCGCTGGAAGAACGGCGCGGGGGTGATGGCCGACGACCTCCTGGCTGCGGGCTACACCCTCATCGCGCTCGCGCTGCTGCGACGGTGGATCGCGTGAGCGC
>JBDTWB010000156.1:0-9612 GCA_040006895.1 Casimicrobiaceae bacterium
GCACCTGGGCGGTGCAGATGTTGGACGTCGCCTTCTCGCGACGGATGTGCTGCTCGCGGGTCTGCAGGGCGAGCCGGAAGGCGGGGTTGCCGGCGGCGTCCACCGTGACACCGACCAGCCGGCCCGGCATCGAACGCTTGAAGGCGTCACGGGTGGCAAGGTAGGCGGCGTGCGGACCGCCGTAACCCATCGGCACGCCGAAGCGCTGCGAAGTGCCGACCACCACGTCGGCCCCCCATTCGCCGGGGGGCACGAGGACCGTCAGGGCGAGCAGGTCGGCCGCGACGATGGCCAAGGCGCCGTTGGCGTGCATCGCTTCGACCAGGGCGCGATGATCGTGCACGGCGCCGTCGACTCCCGGATACTGCAGCAGCACCGCGAACACGTCTGCGGCCGCGGCCTCGCCGGCAGGACCTGTCATCACCTCGATGCCCAGCGGTTCGGCCCGCGTTCGCACCACGCCAAGGGTCTGCGGCAGCACATCGTCGGCCACGAAAAAGCGCGCATGCCTCGACCGTCCCATGCGCTGGCACAGGGTCATGGCTTCGGCCGCCGCGGTGCCCTCGTCCAGTAGCGACGCGTTCGCGATCGCCATGCCGGTGAGATCGGTGATCATGGTCTGGAAGTTGAGCAGTGCCTCCAGGCGACCTTGCGAGATCTCCGGCTGATAGGGCGTGTACGCGGTGTACCAGGCAGGATTCTCCAGGACGTTGCGGGCGATCACTGGCGGGGTGATCGTGCCGTGATAACCCTGGCCGATGTACGACTTCAGCACCTGGTTGCGCGCCGCCAGGCTCGACAGCCGATCGAGCGCCTCGGCTTCGGTGAGCGGCCCGGGCAGCGGCATCGGTTCGGTGCGCCGGATCGTGGCCGGCACGACCGCATCGATCAGGGCCGCGCGCGACGGCAGCCCGAGGGTCGCCAGCATCTCCGCCTCGTCGGCAGCGGACGGGCCGATGTGGCGTGCCCGGAAAGCGTCGTGTCGCTCGAGCGCGGCAAGCGTTGCGCTGGCCGGTTCGCCGGTTGCATTCGTGCTCATCGACTGGGCCTGGGTTGCATTTAGTCAGTCCTCGCCGATCGCCGCCTGATAACCCTTGGCGTCGAGGAGGGTGGTGGCATCGGCGGCGTCGGGACGCAACCGATAGAGCCATGCCGCGTAGGCGTCCTGATTGACGGCCTCCGGCGTCGCCTTGATCGCGTCGTTGACCGCGACCACCTCGCCCGCCAGGGGGGCATACACGTCGGACGCGGCCTTCACCGACTCCACCACTGCGCAGGCCTCGCCCTGGGCGAGCTTGCGTCCCACCTCGGGAAGCTCGAGGTAGACGAGATCGCCAAGAGCCGCCTGGGCATGATCGGTAATGCCGACCGTCACCGTGCCGTCCGTCTCGCGGCGCACCCACTCGTGGGAGGTGGTGTAGTTGCGGTCCGCCGGAATGTTCATCGTATCTCCTCGAGTTGAATGAGCGACTTGCCATGGCGCGCGAAGGGCGGCTTGATCACCCGTGCCTGCTGCTCGCGGTCGCGGACGACGACCTGCACCACATCACCGGGCGCAACGGCGCGTGGCAGTCTGGCGAGGGCGATCGAAAGTCCGAGCGTCGGACTGAACGAGCCGCTGGTGATCTCGCCGTCGCCGTGCGCGGTCCGCACCGCTTGATGCGCCCGCAACATCCCGCCACGCGAGACCAGCACCAGCCCCATTTGGTCCAGCGCCGGCGCCCGCGCCTGGAGCGCCTTTTTGCCGACGAAATCGCGCGCAGCGGCAAGATCGACGGTCCAGGCAAGACCCGACTCGAGAGGCGAGGTGCGCTCGTCCATATCCTGGCCGTACAGGTTCATCCCAGCCTCCAGGCGCAGCGTGTCGCGCGCACCCAGGCCGCAGGCGCGCACACCGACCGCGGCAAGCGCCTGCCAGGTCGCCGCGACGCGCGTCGCCGGCACGATGATCTCGAAGCCGTCCTCGCCCGTGTAACCGGTGCGCGCGACGAAGAGGTCGTCGACGATGGCGGCACTGAATGGCTTCAGCTCGGCGGTCGCGGCGCGCACCTGCGGCAACGCTTCCCAGACCTTGGCCCGGGCATCCGGTCCCTGCACGGCGATGATGCCGAGATCCTCGCGCACCCGCAGGGTGAGGCCCGGTGCGTGCCGCTCGAGCAGCGTGCGCAGCCACGCCACGTCCTTGTCGGCGGTACCGGCGTTGACCACGACCCGGAACCAGTCCTCGCGGAGGAAATAGGCGATCAGGTCGTCGATGACGCCGCCTTCCAGGTTCAGCATGCAGGCATACAGGGCCTTGCCTGCGGTCTTGAGCTTGTCGACGTTGTTGGCCAGTGCGTGGCGGAGGAAATCGCGCGCGCCGGGACCTTCGAGATCGAGCACCCGCATGTGCGAGACGTCGAACATCCCCGCGGCGCGACGCACGGCGTGATGTTCCTCGATCTGCGAGCCGTAGTGCACCGGCATGTCCCACCCGCCGAAGTCGACCATGCGGGCACCCGCCGCGCGGTGCACGGCGTTGAGCGGAGTCTTTTGCAGCACGCGTCTCTCCCGGTGATCCAAACGAAAAAGGCGAAGGCGCACGATCGCGCATTCGCCCGTCTGTCCTTTTTACCTGAGAGATTGCAGCGAGCGTCCTGAGAACGCCACGCCGGTGCCCCTTCGGTGGACCGCCCTTGTCGTGCGCGGCCTCTCTCCAGAGTGATTCACGTCCGGCAGTCCCTTTTGCCTGAGCGGTTGCGGGAGTTACGCCTTCGGCGGCGGCGCCACGCGGGGCGCCGCGCTCTCCTGCACGGACCTCGCAAGGTTACCGTCTCCTTCATGGACCGTCAAAGCGTCCACCCCGCACGGTCACGACCGCGACGTGTGCCGGCATCTGCCGCCGGTGCACGCGAACAGCCCCGCTTCACGCACCAAAACCCATCCGGGGCGGCCCCGTCCATGGTTCCCCGACCGCGGGCCTTGTCGGCACGCCGCCGCGGTGCGTTGGTCCACGCCTGCAGTGGCCGGGCGGGCTCGTCGCCTGCGGCTTACCTTCAGCGCCTGCGTTACATCGACGCCCGCGCCTTACTTCTTGGCTGGCGCGCCGGCCTTGTTGAGGTCGAGGATGAAAACGACCATGGTCTTGATGTCGGCATCGCTCACTTGCGCATTCGGCGGCATCGGCACCGGGCCCCACACGCCCGAGCCGCCCTTCTTGACCTTGTCCGAAAGCCTCGCCGTGACGGCATCGCGGGGCTCCTTGGCGTACTTGGCCGCCACATCCTTGTAGGCCGGCCCGACAACCTTCTTGTCGATGGCGTGACAGGCCGTGCAACCGTTTTTCTTGAGCAGGTCTTCGGCGGACTGTGCACTCGCGACAGAGGCCACCGCAAGGGCGGCGACAGCGAGCGTTGAGGCAGCGATTCTCATGACTTCTCCCGTAGCTGGATGGAACCCGGCGGCATGGTACCGGAAAACGCGGACGCCCCTGGGCCGGATGACATGACGAGGCCGGCCCGCCGCTTTGTTGGTGGTGACGGCGATGGCGGCTCGGCGTGTCAGGCGAGCAGTTCGCGCAACTCCGTGAGCGATGACACGGCGGGAAGGCACTCGGTTCCTCGGCAAACCCATGCGCGGGCGCCGCTCACCGGCGCATCCCCGCGAATGAGTTCGACGGGCAGCGTCGCCCGGCCCACGTTGAAAAGCCGCACGAAAGGCCGGTAGGTGCGCTCCAGCGCTCCTTGCCATGCCGCGCAGGCAGCCTCGTCGCCGGCCACCAATACCGTGGTCGGCGGATGCTCGAGGTCCTCCATCGCGGCGAGCAGGGTGGCGAAGCCCGCGGGGGCGTCGTGCATCGAGCCGCCGAAGGCCCGGACGGCGCGTTCCGCGGCCTCGAGGTAACGCATCTCGGACGCGAGATGGCCGAGGGCGATCAACGCCTGCGCGGCGATGCCGTTGCCGGACGGGGTCGCATTGTCGGGCCCCGGCTTCTGGCGCTCGATGAGCGTCTCGTGGTCGTGGCTCGTGAACCAGAAGCCCCCGTGGCTGCGATCCTCGAAGGCGTCGAGCAGCACGTCCGCAAGCTCCCGGGCCCAGCGATAGTCATCGACCCGGAAGCGCGACTGCATCAGCTCGACCAGCGCAGCGAGCAGGAACGCATAGTCGTCGAGGTAGGCATTGAGGCGTGCCCGCCCGCCCTGGCGGGTGGCGAACAGCCGGCCGTCCTTCCAGCTCATCCGGCGCAGCGCATCGACTGCGGTGACCGCGAGGTCTACCCAGGCGGGCTCGTCGAGCGCCCGACCGGCGCGTGCGAGCCCGGCGATCATGAGCGCATTCCACGAGGTGAGGATCTTGTCGTCGAGTCCCGGCCGCACCCGCTGCGCGCGCGCCGCGAACAACGCCGCCTTGGCGCCTGTCAACCGCGCCTGCGCGTCCGGCAGGCTGATGCCGAGCTGGTCGGCCACGTCGTCGAGCCGGACCACCACCCGCAGGTGCCACGCTTCGTGCTCGAAGTTCGGTGGGCCGGCAAGACCGAAGTACGGAACGGCCACGGCCGCCTCGTCGCGATCGAGCACGTCCTGCACCTCGTCCCGGGTCCATACGTAGAACTTGCCTTCTTCGCCTTCGCTGTCGGCGTCGAGGCTCGAATAGAAGGTACCGTCGGGGGCGCGCATCTCCCGCGTCGCCCAGCCAACGATCCCACGGGCGACGTACGCATCCTGGCCGGCCGGCTGGATCCGCGCCAGGTCTGCATAGAGGCCCAGCAGCGGACCGTTGTCGTAGAGCATTTTCTCGAAATGCGGGATCGTCCACTCGGCGTCCACCGAGTAACGGCAGAAGCCGCCGCCGAGCTGGTCGTGGATGCCGCCGGCCGCCATCGCCGCGAGCGTGCGCTCGACCATCGCCAGCGCTTCGACGTCGTGCGAGCGCGCATGGGCCCGCAGGCAGAGCGTGAGCTCCGTGGGGTGGGGGAACTTGGGCGCGGCGCCAAAGCCTCCGTTCACTGCGTCGAAGGTGCGCTTCAGACTCGCCAGCGCGGCCGAACCGGCAGCCAGCGGCAGGGCGCCTTCGGCCGGCCGGGGCGCAAGGCGGCCCAGCGCTTCCTTCAGGCGGGCGTTCTGTTCCGCGATCGCCGGACCCTGCTCCCGGTATGCCGCGGCGAGCTTGGGCAGGATGTCGCGGAAACCCGGCAGTCCATGCCGGCCTTCCCTGGGGAAATACGTGCCGCCGAAGAACGGTTCACCGTCCGGGGTCAGCACCATGGTCAGCGGCCAGCCGCCGGAGCGTCGGGCCAGGAGGGCGTGGGCGAGTTGGTAGACCTGGTCGAGGTCGGGCCGCTCCTCGCGGTCCACCTTGACGTTGACGAACAGCAGGTTCATGAGCTCGGCGACGTCGGGATCCTCGAAGGATTCGTGAGCCATGACATGGCACCAGTGGCACGCCGAGTAACCGATCGACAGCAGGATCGGCTTGTCCTCGGCCTTGGCGCGGGCCTTCGCCTCCTCGCCCCATGGGTACCAGTCGACGGGATTGCCGGCGTGCTGCCTGAGATACGGGCTCGTCTCGTCCGCGAGTCGATTGGCCATTGCGAATACCTCCCTGGCTGTCGGATGCCCCGAAGCGGCGGGAGTTCGGCCGCGGCATCGGGTCAGCAGGGAAGTATCCTCCGGCCCCACGGCGCAGGGTGCCGGCATACGCGGATGCCTCGCGCGCTCCAGGGGGCGTTATGGTGGGCAGACGTTATGGCTGGCAGATTTCTCGGTCGCGTGCATCGTGCGGCGCGCGGCGCCCGGTGTTTGGCGCCACGTAGCCCGGTTTTAGGCTATCGCCGCGAACCCGCGTGTGGGTACGCGGTCCGGCTACTCGGCGATCTCGAAAGATGCGCGCTCGAAATCGGCGCCGCGCTGGAGGAGACGCACCAGGCGGTACTGACGCTCCGGACCGCCGTCGATGGACCGGAAAACGCGACCCGGATGGAACGTGCGCGGCGGCAGGATGAGACTTGGCTTGTCGTCGGGCATTTCGCCGAGCAGCAGGCAGGGCACCGGCGGGTCCTCGCCCATTGCCGTGGTGACCGGGGAGGCGGCCACCGCCGTCGGCTTGCCGGAAAAGAGCCGCAACGACACCTGCAGCTCACCGCCTTCGCCCTGCGCCACGCGCGTGACGTACCCCACGCGGTTGCGCTCGGCGTCGCGCAGGTACACGAGCTGGTCGAGGCACCAGCGGTGGACCACGTCCGACGTCCGGACGAGGGCTGCCTCACGGTGGTCATAGGTGCCCTGCCATTCCTCGAGAGTCCACTTGCGCTCGGCATCTTCGCGGCCGTTGTCGTAGTTGGCGACTGCACCGAGGGACTGCAGTTGCAGGCCACGGCTGCCAGCGGCGTAGGTCGAGCTCCTGCCGAGCGGATCGCTGCGTTCGAACGTCCGGCCGCTCACCCGGAAGAACGCCGCGGGCAGCCCGCCGCCGCACAGCGAAACGGTCGACGCGGGGAGCCCGGTCGTGCTTCGCGGCAACTGGTTCCACTTGGCGTCGAGGTGCGAGAGCAGCAGGGTGGACTGCTCGATCCCGCAATCGCGGCCGAGCTGGAGCTCGGCGGGATCGGCACCGCTCTGCAGGCGCTTCAACCGACCGCGCACGGAGGTGAGGAGCTTGTGCGGGTGGCCGAAGCGCATCGATTCGGCGACCACCGTGGGCGCCGCGGACACGAGTGCCGCGCCGCTATGGGCATCGAGCTCGACCAGCAGCAGCGGACCTTCGGTGTCGCGCGGCTGCGGGTAGGGAAAGATCTTGCGAGCCCACATCTGCAGCCAGCGATCGGTAAGCTCGATCTGTTTCACGGACATGGCGCACGGATCGGCCAGCGCGAGCAGCAAGGCATGGCTATAGGTGGAGTAGCAGGAAAGCCCCACGGCGCCTGGCATGAGCTCGTCCGATACCGCGCTGCCGGTGCAGCCGAGGAGCTCCGCAATCCGGTAATAGGCGTGAATCTCCTGCCACAGCTGTGGCGGTGGTGACCGGCGGGCGAGGCCGTACACCAGCACCAGCTGCTTGCCGACGTAGAGGCCGCGCTGCAGGACTTTGGCCTTGACCCCCTCCAGCTCCGCGTCGCCATCGAGCAGCGGTTTGAGGCACCCCGAATACTGCTCCCACAGGGCGTTCCACAGGGCTATGGCCTGCTCGGCAGCGTCGAGCTCGCGATCGCCCGCGGGCTGCGGCTTGCCGGCGTAGCGGCGCGCAAGCTCGGTGTGCAGATAGGCGACCTGATCGCGGATCAGCTCGGCGATCCTGGCACGTTCCCGCGGCGGATAGTCGATCGCGGTCATCGCCCGGAGCGCTTTCAGCAGCGCCGCGCCGAGCTCGTTGACGTTGGTGAGCGGCAGTGTTTTCAGCCACTGCCCGGCGGACTCGGCGTCGATGAAGGCGATCGCATCGTCGCTCGCACCCGCGGCGGCCGGGGGCGTCACGGCGTCCCGCACGCGGTCCGCCATTTCGGGATTCATGATGTCGTGCATTGGTGCGCGTACCACGCAAGCTGGGCTATCCGTCCTGTGATATCGGCCGCCCCGGCTTATAGCACAGGGCGGCGCGCAGATTTTTGTGTGGTCGGCGCTTGCGTGTGCCCTGAAGCAGCCAGTACAAGGCGGCCCCGGCCCCCGACCCGGCTCGCCGCCGACCGTACGACGCAGAGCCCCGCCGAGCGGCCAAGGATGGGCCTGAGCCCATGGAAGCGTCGAATTGACCGTCGCCAGCGGAGGCCTGAAGGCAACGACCCGCGGGCGTGCTTGGCGGGGGGGACGACGTTGTCGCGCCGATCGCGAGCGTCGGTTCGCAGGATGTAGCGAACAGCGTGCGCGCTACAGCAGCACCCGCTCGATGCCGCCGTGATTGGCCGCGTGAACGTACTCGGCCATCCAGTCCTTGCCGAGGAGGTGGCGGGCGATCTCCACCACGATGTAGTCCGCCTCCGTGCCCGAGTCGCGATCGAAGCGCGAGAGGCCCTGCAGGCACGACGGGCAGGAGGTCAGCACCTTCACTGCGCCGGTGAAGCCGTCTTCGCGCAGCATCGTCGCACCCTTGCGCATTTCCTCTTCTTTGCGAAATCGCACCTGGGTCGAGATATCAGGCCGGGTCGTGGCGAGCGTGCCCGATTCGCCGCAGCAACGGTCGTTGAGGATGACCTCGCTGCCCATGAGCTCGTTCACCACCTTGAGCGGCTGGTACTGCTTCATCGGGGTGTGGCAGGGGTCGTGGTACATGTACCGCACCCCCTCGACCCCGTCGAGCTTGACCCCCTTTTCGAGCAGGTACTCGTGGATGTCGAGCAGCCGGCATCCCGGAAAGACTTTCTCGAACTCGTACTTCTCGAGCTGGTCGAGGCAGGTGCCGCACGACACGACCACGGTCTTGATGTCGAGATAGTTGAGGGTGTTCGCCACCCGGTGGAACAGCACCCGGTTGTCGGTGATGATCTCCTGGCCCTTGTCGTGCTGTCCGGCGGCCGTCTGCGGGTAGCCGCAGCACAGGTAGCCGGGCGGGAGCACGCACTGCGCACCGACGTGATAAAGCATCGCCTGCGTGGCGAGCCCGACCTGGGAGAAGAGGCGCTCGGAACCACAGCCGGGGAAGTAGAACACCGCGTCGGAATCCTCGGTCAGCTTCTTCGGATCGCGGATGATCGGCACGACCGTGTCGTCCTCGATGTCGAGGAGCGCGCGGGCGGTGCGCTTCGGCAGGCCGCCGGGCATCGGCTTGTTGATGAAGTGAATGACCTGGGCGATGACGGGCTGCGGGCCGGTGGTCGACGGCGGACGGCGGGTCTGCTTCTGGACGAGGCCGAGCTTCCTCGCCATCCCGTGCGCGACGCGCTGCAGCCGATAGCCGACGTCGATCATCGCGGTCTTGGTGAGCTTGATCGTGGTGGGATCGGTCGCCGAGAGGAAGAACATCGCGGCCCGCGTGGCGATGCTCGTGCGCTGCTTGCCCTCGTGGCGCAGCAGGTTGCGCATCGCGATCGACACGTCGCCGAAATCGATGTCGACCGGGCACGGGCGCTCGCACTTGTGGCAGACGGTACAGTGGTCGGCGACGTCGCGGAACTCGTCGAAATGCCGCAGCGATACTCCCCGGCGGGTCTGCTCCTCGTACAGGAAGGCCTCGATCAGCAGCGAGGTGCCGAGGATCTTGTTCCGCGGGCTGTAGAGCAGGTTGGCGCGCGGCACGTGAGTCGCGCACACCGGCTTGCACTTTCCGCAGCGCAGGCAATCCTTGATCGAGTCGAGGATGTTGCCGGTCTCGGACTGCTCGAGGATCAGCGATTCCGCTCCGAGGAGGCTGAAGCTCGGGGTGTAGGCGTTGCGCAGGTCCGACCCGGGCAGCAGCTTGCCGGCGTTGAAGCGTCCCAGGGGATCGACCTTGGCCTTGTACGCGACGAACGGCGCGATTTCCCCGGGCGTGAGGTATTCGATCTTGGTGATGCCGATGCCGTGCTCGCCGGAGATCACGCCTCCCAGGTCGCGGGCGAGGGCCATGATCCGGGCCACCGAGGCGTTCGCCTGCTGCAGCATCCCGTAGTCGTCGGAGTTGACCGGGATGTTGGTGTGCACGTTGCCGTCGCCGGCATGCATGTGC
>JBDTWB010000157.1:0-9540 GCA_040006895.1 Casimicrobiaceae bacterium
CCGCGTTCCACACCCCCCGCGTTCCACACCTCACTCCCAAGGACTCCCGTGCCGTCCATGTCGTGTCGTCCCTGGTCCTTGCGCCTGCGTGTGGCGATGTTGGCCGGCGTGCTCGCATTTGCCGCCGCCGTCGGAGGCGTGCAGCGCGCCACCGCGCAGGCGCTGATCGTCTACAGCGGCAGCGGCAAGCAGGAAGGTGTGGGCGAGCGTGCCGTGCCCTGGGGTGTCGAGTACTCCGAGCGCGTCGCCGGCCCCTTCGAGGTCAGCCTGCTCTACTCGAACCAGGGCCATTACGAGGGTCACCACCGCGACGGCCTCGCCGCCCAGTTCTGGCTGCGCTCGCCGAGCTTCGGCCCGAACGTCACCCTTGCAGCGGCGGTCGGGCCGTTCTACTACTTCGACACCGTGCGCGACGGCCCCGACGGCTACGCCAACCTGCACGGCACCGGCGTCATCTACACCCTCGAGGCGCAGTGGCAGTTTCATCGCCGCTGGTTCATGGTGCTGCGGGGCAACCGCGCGATCACCCGTTCATCGTTCGACACCGACGCCGTCCTGCTCGGCCTCGGCTACCGGTGGGGATCGGGATTTACCGAAGCGAAGCCGGAAGGTGACATGCCGCTGGCACGCAACGAGATCGACGTCATGCTGGGGCAGACCGTGGTCAACAGCTTCTCGTCCGACCAATCGGTCGCCGGTGCGCTCGAGTATCGACGCAGTCTGCGCCATTGGCTCGACTGGTCGGTGACGGCGCTGCACGAGGGCGACACCCGCGTGATCCGGCGCAATGGCCTCGCTTCGCAATTGTGGCTGGTGCGTCGCGCCCATGACGATCGCGTCGCCCTTGGGGTCGGGCTCGGCCCCTACATCGCCCTCGACAATCACGACCCGGTGAATGCCGAGGGTGGTCACGAGCGGCTCGCCGCGCTCGTCAGTCTTTCAGCGAGCTACCGGTTCTCGACGCGCTGGAACGTGCGCGCGACGTGGCACCGGGTGCTCGCGGATTACAACCGCGACACCGACGTATTCTTTGCAGGGCTCGGCTACAGCTATTGACGAATGCCCGGGCGATTCCGATGGCCCACTGGACGAGGTCAGTTGGCTCCGGGATGCGCAGAGCGTGGCGCTCCGACGCGCATGAAGTGGGGTGACGGCCGCAGGATGCGATGCTTGCTTCGGCGCGCTGGGCCGCTCGCGTTGCGCACCTGCGGGTAGCATGAGCCCACCCGTCGCGGGCCGCACCGTGGAACTCGCGAACACGTTGGGGTTCTATACACGGTCCACATCCGGCAGCCATGGCTCCAGAGCCGGTGCTTCTCACCGATTCAGAGCCGGTCTGCTCACGCAGCGCACCCGATTGCCCCAGTCGGACAATCGCTGCTGAACAGAGGGTCATCAAGAAGGGCAGGGCCATGCGCAACGCCACCGCAATCGCGTCGATCACCGGCATCGTCTTCCTGGCTGCGATCTCGATCGGATCCCCCGCGTTCGCCGCGGCTGCGTCAAAGCGCAGCCATTCGGGTGCCGCCGGCCTGGATAGCAGCGCCATCGACGATGCCGCCAAGCAGCCCGCGCTTGCGCAGGGCGGGAAGAACGCGCACGTGGTGCGTGCGCAGATCCTGCTCGACCGCGCCTGGTTCTCGACCGGGGAGATCGATGGCGTCTTCGGCAGCAACATGCACAAGGCCGTGCTGGGTTTCCAGAAGGCGCACGAATTGCGGCCGACCGGCCGGGTCGATGCGGAGACCTGGAACGCCCTGAGCGGTGAGACTACGTCCGTGCTCACGACGTACACGGTCACGGGGCAAGATGCAGCAGGGCCCTTTGCGCGCATCCCCGCCGACATGATGGAGCGTGCGCAGTTGCAGCGCCTGCCGTACGAGTCGCTGCTCGAGGCCCTGGCGGAACGTTTCCACGCGGCGCCGGCGCTACTGCGCAAGCTCAATCCGGGCAAGACCCTGGAGGCGGGCGCCGAGATCACGGTACCCGATGTTCTTGTCAAACGCTCGTCGGCCAAGATCGCATCGCTGGTCATCGCAAAAGGCGATCGACGGTTGACCGCGCTTGATTCGGGCAATCGGGTCGTGGCCCAGTTTCCGATCAGTCTCGGTGGACCCCATGACCCCATTCCCGTGGGGAAGCTAAAGGTCGTCACCGAGGTCAGGGATCCGACATTCACGTACGACCCCGACCTCCTCCGCGGCGCGAAGCAGCACTATCGCAAGGTCGACATCGCCCCCGGACCGAACAATCCCGTCGGTGTGATCTGGATGGGACTGAGCAAGCCCCATTACGGCATTCACGGCACGCCGGAGCCATCGCGCGTGGGCCACGAGGAGACCAACGGTTGCGTCCATCTCACCAACTGGGATGCGCTCAAGCTGTCGGAGATCGCATCGGCCGGTGTGGTGGTCGACGTACGCGAGTGATCGTTGGCCGGGTGCATCGCGATCGCGGGCACGGCGGCAGCGGTGGCCTGCCTGTTATCGCATTCGGCGTGCGCCAGCGCGGAGACGCCGAGCGCCGCCTTTCGTCCGGCAAACCCGTCGTCGGTTGTCGCCGGCGAGAGCGAGCGAGGGCCCGTTGCCGGCGCCGACGCGCGGTGGCTCGAGCAGCTCAACCTGATCGTTCCCGTGGCGGGCGTCGCACGTCCGAACCTTCGCGATAGCTTTGACGCGGCGCGCGGTGCGAAACGCCACGAGGCCCTCGACATTCCCGCGGCAAGGGGTACGGCGGTGCTCGCGGCGGGAGCCGGGCGGATCGCGAAGCTCTATGTCAGTCGCACCGGCGGTCTGACGATCTATCAGTTCGATCCCGAACGGCGCTTCGCCTTTTACTACGCGCACCTGGACGGGTATGCACCGGGGGTGCGCGAAGGCATGAGCGTGGAACGGGGTCAGCACATCGGCTTTGTGGGAACCACCGGGAACGCTCCACCGGATGCGCCGCACCTGCATTTCGCGATCCTCAAGCTCGGACCCGAGAAGCAATGGTGGCGCGGTACGCCGGTGAATCCGTTGCCATTGCTGCACGATCCCTGAAGGACAGCGTTGCCGCGTCTCGGGGTTCGTCGGCTCCTGGCCGCCCTGGGATCGCCAACGCCAAGATACCGGAAGTGAAGGAAGCGTTCGTGAGTCGATCGCGTCCCACGATACCGCGGCCCGGTTCCTGCGCGTGGCAGTGCCCTTTCCGCAAGGAAACCCCCGCGAGCGCTAGAAGCACAAACTGCCGAAGCTGTGCCGGCCGAACCCGCCTGCGCAGAACGAGACCCGCGGCCCGTAGTAGGCACGGGGCGCGTAGTAGTAAGGTCGGTACCAGGGATCGTACGGTCGGTACCACGGGTCGTAGGCGGGATACACGTATTCACGCTGGACAACCACCCGCGGCGCGGGCGCGGCGAGTCCGGCGATCTGGCGCGCAAGCTGCCAGTGCCGCCATTCCACCAGGCGTTGCGCCTCTTCCGCGCTGATCTCATTGCGCGCCTGGCGTCCGTCCACCCACTCCCGATACCGGGTCATCTCGGCGTTCAAGTTGGCCGACTGCTCGGGCGACAAGGCGGGCAACGCGGGCGGACTCCCGGCGTTCGCCCCCGCGCCCTGCGGTGCGGCATACCCGCCCTGGCTGCCACGACCCGTGCCTGGCGGCGGTGCATTGCCGTAGCCCTGGCTCGCTGCACCGTATGGGCCGGGCGGCGTGGCGGAGCTGCCTCCGTGGGAGCCATCCATCGCCCCCGATGGCGCACCGTAGCCCGACCCGGGTTGGGCGCCGTAGTAACCCGACCCCGCCGGCGCTTGCGCCATGGCGGGCAGCACCGTGCCGGTCAGCACGGCCAAGGCGGTCGCGATAACAGTTGTCTTCATGAATCCTCCCGACGATGGGTGCGCGGCGCTGCGCGATGCCGGCACCCGATGCCAGCGCCCGAGGCGGCAACCACGGGGCGGTGACGCACGGCCCCGCACGACCGCTCAGCTACGATAAGACCGGGTTCCCGGAACCCCGGTTCCCCGCACGATTCCAACGATCGAGCCGTGGAAGCGGTTGACCAACGGTGTCCCTCTCATGCTCCGCACATCTGTTGTTTCCCTTGCCCTGGTCGTCGTCGCCATTGGCGCCATCCACATGACGTGGCCCGACGCGGGATTCGCCGCGCGCCTGTGGTTCGAGCCCGCGCCGACGGCGTTACCGGTCCCGGTCGCGGGCCTCGAGGCGCGTCAGGCGCGGGACAGTTGGGGTGCGCCCCGTAGCGGCGGCCGGCGCCACGAGGGGATCGATCTCTTTGCCCCGCGCGGCCGTGCGGTGATCGCCACCACCCACGGCATCGTGTGGCGAACCGGTCGAGACCCGCTGGGCGGCAACGTGGTGTTCGTGCTTGGCCCCGGTCGCCAGCTCCATTACTACGCCCACCTCGATCGCGCGGCCACGCTGGCGCGCGGCGCCCGGGTCGAGCAGCGCAGCGTGCTCGGCTACGTCGGCGACAGCGGGAACGCCAAGGGCGGGCCGCCGCACCTTCATTACGGCATCTATGCGATGGGGGGCGGCGCCCTCAATCCCTATCCATTGCTGCAGGCGCCGGCGACCCCCGTCCCCGCGCGCGACGAGGCAGAGGCCAGCTCGTCCGCGTTGCCGTCACGAGATGACTCACTCAGGCGGCGCGGCTAGACCTTCGCGGAAGGCTCCAGCCGGTCGTGGTGGGCGAGCTTCGGGAAGAGGCGCATCCAGATGGCAACGATCGCCAGCGTCCCGATGCCGCCGAGCACCACTGCGCGCACCGTGCCGAGCCACTCGGCCGTGACCCCGGACTCGAACTCGCCGAGCTGGTTCGATGCGCCGATGGTCATGGTGTTGACTGCATTGACCCGACCACGCATGTTGTCCGGCGTGCCGAGTTGCACCAGCGACGAGCGGATCACCACGCTCACCATGTCCGCGCCGCCCATCACCATCAGCGCGAAAAACGACACCACCGCCACCGTCGAAAGCCCGAACACGATGGTGGCGGCGCCGTAGATGGCCACGGCCAGGAACATGGTGCGGCCCACGCCACCGCCGAGCGGCCGCCGCCCGAGCCAGATGGCCATCACCAGGGCGCCGATGGCAGTCGCCGAGCGCAGCACGCCCAGTCCCCATGGACCGATGTGCAGGATGTCGCGGGCGTAAATCGGCAGCAGGGCCGTCGCCCCGCCGAGAAACACCGCGAACAGATCGAGGCTGACGGCCCCGAGCAGCACCGGGTTGTCGCGAATATAGGCGACGCCGGCGAACAGCGTCTTCAGGGTCGGCGGCTCCTTGCTGCGCACGACGTGCACGACCTGCATGCGGTGCATGAGCACGACCCCGACGACATACAGCACCGCGCAGACCACGTACACCACTGCGGGTCCCAAGGCGTACATCAGCCCGCCGATAGCCGGTCCCACGATCACCGCGGCCTGGGTGGCGGTGGCGCTCGCGGCGACAGCGCGCGACAGGTCGCGGGTCGGCACCAGGCTCGGCAGCAACGCCTGCATCGCCGGATTCTGGAAGGCACGCGCGGCGCCGATCACGAAGATCGCCGCGAAGATCGCCAACTCGTCGATGCGGCCGTAGGCGCTGCCGGCGCCCAGCGCCAGCGATGCGACCACACCGATCACCATCGTCACCTCGGCGATGCGGCGGCGATCGTAGCGATCGGCCACGTGACCGACCACCAGCACCAGCACGATGGAGGGAAGAAACTGCACCAGGCCGATCAGGCCGAGATCGAGGGCACTGCTGGTGAGCGTGTACATGTGCCAGCCGACCGCGACCGATAGCATCTGGTAGGCCATCATCGTGGCTACGCGGGCGAACCAGAATTGCGCGAACGCAGGATGGGCGAGAACGGAAGCGGCGGGGAACAGGGCCACGGATGCGGGAAAGGGGGCGGCGCAATGGCGATTGCGGTGCGCCCGGGCAGGAGAGGTCCGCATTATCGACGCTGGCCGCATTCCCGCAAAGTGTTCCGTGCAGTGAAACGGCTCTCGGTTACCATGGTCACGACGCGTGCGCATTCCGATGGTGACCGATTCCCGAGCCGATCTTTCCCTCCAGGCGCTGGTCTTCGCGCTGGTGACGGCCACCTTCACGTCGGTGTACGTGACCCAGCCGGTGCTGCCGATCATCGAGACCGAGTTCGCGGTCAGCGCTGCGGCAGCGTCGACTACCGTCTCGGCGGTGATCGCCGGGATCGCCGTCGCCAGCCTGCCTTCGGGGTGGTGTGCCGATCGCGTGCCCATCCGGCGCATCATCGCGTGGGGCGGGGGGATGCTGGTCGCCTGCTGCCTGGCGGTTGCGATCACCTCGCGCTTCGATCTGCTGATCGCCGCGCGCTTCGTCCAGGGCCTGTTCGTGCCGGCGCTCACCTCCTGCATCGCCGCGCACCTGGCGCGCAGTCTCGGTCCCCTGCGTCTCAATGTCGCGATGGGCGCCTACGTATCGGCATCGGTCGCGGGTGGACTCGGTGGACGGCTGCTCGGCGGGTGGATCCATCCGCCGCTGCACTGGCGCTACGCTTTCGTGAGCACCAGCGTGCTCATCGCGGCGGCGACCCTGGCAGCATTGCGCTGGCTGCCCCGCGAGGCACCCGTGGCGCATGCCAGCTCGGCCGATCGCGGCTATGCGCAGCTGCTGCGCGAACCACGGCTGGTCGCGTTCTTCCTCACCGGCGCGGGGGCGTTCTGCTCGTTCTCGTCGGTGTTCAGCTTCTTTCCGTTCTATCTCGCCGCGCCGCCGGTGTCGGCCTCGACGCCGGTCATTACGTCAATGTACCTGACCTACGTCGTCGGCATCTTCATGGGGCCGTTCGCCGGGCGGCTATGCAACCGGTACGGCAGCGGCGGCACGATGGCGGTCGCGGCGGTAGTATTCGCCGTGGCGCTGCTGACGACGTTGACGGCGTCCCTGCCGATCCTGGTGGCGAGCCTGATCGGCGTGTGCGCGGGATTCTTTGCGATGCATGCGGCCGCGGTGGGCGGCTTGAACCGCGTCGTCACGGCAAGCCGCGGACGTGCCAATGCGCTCTACATGCTGTTCTATTACCTGGGCGGGGCCGCAGGCATCGGTGTCGCGGGCATCCTGTACAACCGCCATGGCTGGCATGGGGTCGTGGCGTTCAACGTCCTGGTGCTCCTTGTGCCATTCGCGACTGGCATCGCCAGCCTCCGCCGGGACCGGATAGGCGCGTGATCGTGCGCATTGCCGCGCTCGAGGCCGGATTGCGAATAAGCAATGCTGGAAGGGAGCTCAGGCACCCGGCGGGCGCGTGAGCCGCTCCGATCCGACGGTGCGAGACCGACTGCCGCCCGCGCCTTCACGCGCTCCGGGGCTTCCGAGCGCGAGCCGCAGCGCCCGCGTGACGGGTACGATCGAAG
This sequence comes from Casimicrobiaceae bacterium, assembly GCA_040006895.1. Lineage (GTDB taxonomy): Bacteria > Pseudomonadota > Gammaproteobacteria > Burkholderiales > Casimicrobiaceae > CAIWHR01. The sequence continues at coordinate 7,389 of JBDTWB010000157.1, forward strand.
TAGCGTACTCAGCGGCGGCGGTAGCTCGGTGCGGCCCGACCCGTCGCCACGGGCGCGCCCGGGCGCGATACTGTCACCGGCCGGATGTCACTCAGGATGTTGTCGATGGAGAGATTCTTGTTTCCGGCTTCGCCGAAGCGATATTCCACCGCCGGGCAGATCTCGGCCTCGACGAACATCAGGAACTCCCCGGCCGCGCGCATGGCGTCACGCTGGGCGTCGCCTTCGGGACTCATGTCCACGGGCGGGAAGTTGCCGCGATAGGTGATCAAATCGCCACGGTCGAAGAGGATGAAGCAGGTAAATGCGTGAGCGGTTCCGCTCGCAAGCGCCGCGACGATGGCGAGTGCGGCGACGATGGCATGCAGGCGTTGCATGGTCAAGCTCCCTAAAGGGTCCTGGTCATTGAAATCGTGTGACACCATTCCGTGTCCAGTTTTTGTGCGGCGAGCCGACGGGTGCGATCATGACCGCTCGCCAGCGATCCCGGCTATCGTGCCATGCGACATGGTGCCGGCGCGAACCCGTTCATCGCCTGAACACTGACCCATGGCCGCCCGACGCAGCGCCGGACTGCTGATATATCGGCGCCATCGCGGCGTCCTGGAGGTGTTTCTGGTTCACCCGGGGGGACCGTTGTGGCGCAACAAGGATGAGGGTGCGTGGTCGGTGCCCAAGGGCGAGTACGACGATGACGAGGATCCGCTCGCGGCCGCGCAGCGGGAGTTCCGCGAGGAAACGGGGATGAGCGTCGCCGGCACCTTCATCGCCCTCGCGCCGGTGCGGCAGGCCGGCGGGAAGGTCGTGCAGGCATGGGCCCTCGCGGCCGACTTCGATGCCGCAGACTTGTGCAGCACGACGTTCGAGATGGAGTGGCCGCCGCGGTCGGGGCGCAGGCAAGCGTTTCCGGAGGTCGATCGAGGTGGCTGGTTCGACCTCGACGAGGCCGGGTGCAAGATCCTCGCGGGTCAGCGACCGCTGCTCGACGAGTTGGCCCGCGCGGTGGCGGGGAGCGCCGCCGACGGAACCGCACGATGATCCCATTGCGAGGATTCGAAACACCGACCCGTAAGTGCTGTCGTATGCAACGTGTAACGCGGCGTCGCGATTGACGCGCCAACTCGAGCGAGCATCGGGAGAACCACGATGAACAAGCAGCTGTACACCAGGACGTCTTGGGGGCTGCTTGCGCGGCTCGTAGCCGTTGCGCTCATGGCGGCGTGGACCAGTGCGTCGGTCGGCGCAGCGACCGTGCGCTACTTCGAGGTCGGCAAGGGCAGCCATCCGCACGACGTCGCGGCGGACCCGAAACCCGGTGGCCCGGTCTATTACACCGCCCAGCGCACCGGCAGGCTCGGCATCCTCGACCCCGGCAGCGGCAAGTTCGAGGAGCTGCCCCTCGGGCCGGGTTCCGCGCCGCACGGCGTGATCGTGGGTCCCGACGGGGCGGCGTGGGTCACCGATGGCGGTCAGAACGCGATCGTCCGGTTCGATCCGCAAACGCGCAAGGTGCGCGCATGGCCGCTTCCCAAGGACAGCGGCTACGCGAACCTCAACACTCCCGCCTTCGACGGCAAGGGCAGGGTGTGGTTTACGGGCCAGAGCGGTATCTACGGCCGTCTCGACCCGGCTTCGGGCGACGTCAAGGTGTGGAAGGCGCCGCGCGGTCGCGGTCCCTACGGGATCACGGCGACGCCGTCGGGCGATATCTACTACGTGTCGCTCGCCGGCAGCCACCTCGCCCGGATCGATACCAACACCGGCGAGGCCACCGTGATCGAGCCGCCGACCAAGGACCAGGGCGCACGGCGAGTCTGGACGGACTCCAAGGGCCGCCTGTGGTTGAGTTACTGGAACACGGGACACGTCGGCATGTACGACCCCGCAACCCAGGCGTGGCGCGAGTGGAAGCTGCCCGGCAGTGCGCACACCTACTCGGTATGGGTCGACCCTGCGGACAAGGTGTGGCTGACCGACTGGACGACCAACGCGATCGTTCGCTTCGACCCTGCGACCGAAAAGTTCGACGCATTTCCTTCCGACCGCGATAACGCAGGAGTACGGCAGATGCTCGGTCGCGCCGGCGAAGCGTGGGGTGCGGAATCGGGGACGGACCGGCTGGTGGTGGTGACGCCCTGACCGGACGCCACGG
>JBDTWB010000158.1:0-9467 GCA_040006895.1 Casimicrobiaceae bacterium
TTGCACCTTGCACCTTGCACCTTGCACCTTGCAACCGGGGACGCGACGTCTTGCTGCCTTGCCGCGACGCCGCGGCGCAGTGCCACTACCGTAACTGGCGGCCCATCCGGCAGCGCGACCTGCCGTTCCGTTTCCGGGCGAGCGGTGCAATTGCGGGCGGCGCCGACTATAGCGCAGTTCCGGCGAAGGCCGACGCCGGTCGGCCGGCGCGCCCTATAATCCTTGCGCGTGGGCGTGCGCGTGGCGCGACAGAGCGGAGGTGCGATGGAACGGATCACCATGTCGATCGAGGAGGGTCTCGCGCGGGATTTCGACGAGTTGATCGTCGCGCGCGGCTACACCAGCCGGTCGGAAGCGATGCGCGACCTGCTGCGACGCGAGGTCGACGCCCACCGTGCCGCCGCGGAAGCCAAGTCGCATTGCGTGGCGAGCCTTTCCTACGTCTATAACCACCATGCGCGCGAGCTCGCGGAGCGCTTGACCCAGTCGCAGCACGAGCACCACGACTTGGTGGTCGCGACCATGCACGTGCACCTCGACCACGAGCACTGCCTCGAAAGCGTGATCCTCAAGGGCCCGACCGCGGTGGTACAGCGCTTTGCCGCCAAGACTCAGGCGGAACGCGGGGTCACTCATGGCCACCTCAACGTGATCACGGTGCAGCCGACCGATACCCACCGCGTGCCCGGCTACCATCACGTGCACCAGGGGCACCAGCACCTCATCCCCCGCTCGTGAGCGCATCGGGGGCCCCTCATGCGTCCCCCGATCTTTGGCGAATCGCGGAGCACCACCACCTCTGCGTTCGCGCACTCGATGGCCGCGAACCGCAGCGTTGCGGTCGGAAGCAAGCGCGCGAGTCCGGTCCGGAACAGGGGGCGCGTTGCGCGTGCATGCCATCCCGCTTCGTCACCCAAATGACCACTTGCGCGTCTCGCCGGCGATCTGGCGACGATTGCCCGCGAGAGTCCGATGATATTTGTGCTGCATATAGGAACATCGTTCCGCATTGCGCGGCGGTAGGAACTCGTGCCACAATCTTCCTACGCTTTCCACCGGAGTCGCCGTGGATCACCTGCCCGCAACCTGGACCGCGCTTTGCCTGCTGGCGTTCGCGCTGGGCGCGCGGCACGGGATCGATGCCGACCACCTTGCGACCATCGACGGCCTCACGCGCTACAACGCCCGGATCAATCCGCGCCTGGCGCGGCACGTCGGTGCGCTGTTCTCGCTCGGCCACGGCGCGGTCGTGATGCTCGTGGCGACCCTCGCGCAGACCCTGTCGGCGGTCTGGGCCACGCCCGAATGGCTGCAGTTGACCGGGGTAGCCATCTCGGTGCTGTTCCTGTTCGGCCTCGCCTTTCTCAATATCCGGGCGGTGCTGCGTGCCGATCCGGGACACGTCGTGGCGCCGGTCGGCCTCAAGGGTCGCCTGCTCGGTCGCTTCGTGACGGTGCGACGGGGCTGGGCCGTCGCGGCCGTCGGCATGCTGTTCGCGCTGTCGTTCGACACCGTTTCCCAGGCGGCGCTGTTCGCGCTTGCCGCCGGACGATTCGGCGGTCTGGGCGACGTGCTGTTCGTTGCCGGCCTCTTCGTCGCCGGGATGCTGTGCATCGACGGTCTCAACGGCCTCTGGATCAGTCGGCTCGTGCGCCGCGCCGACCGCACCGCGGCGATTGCATCGCGCATCATGGCGCTGGCCGTGGCCGGCATCAGCCTGGCGGTCGGGATGCTCACCGTGCTGAAGGTGCTCGCACCTGCGGTCGAAGTCTGGAGCGAACACCACGAGATCCTGCTGGGCGGCATGGTGGTCGCAAGCGTGCTCACCGCCTTCGCGCTGGCACTGACCGCAGCGCGGCGGCGCCAGGCGATGGCAGGCCCACCCGTACAGGTCTAGCGCCTCGACTCGATACGACCGCACCTGTCGAACCGCGATCGTCCTGATCCTGTCGCGCCGACGGTGTGCTTCGGTGCGCTGCCAGCCGCAAAGACCGGTGGCGCGAGCAATGGGCCGGCGTAGAGAATGCGTTCGATCCTTCCCCTGGTGGGTCGCGTGCAGAACGTGGGCCGATCACCCACCGTAGCGACGCGGCCGATCGTTCCCGCGCTAGCTCGCGTCGGCGTTACGGCCCGTGCCTGACCAGGACGCTGCCCCATGCGGCGCGCCGCGCGCGGGCAGCAAGGGCACCAGCATGGCCGCGTCGGCGATAACGAAGTAACTCACGCTCTGTGCCCTCCCGCGAACGTTCACGGTGTGCTCGGGAAAGCCGGAAAGATCGACGCCGGCCGCGCGCGCACAGGTCGCCGACACGACCAGCGCGCATCCGTGGCGCTTGGCTTCGCCCTCCAGTCTGGACGCGACATTGACGGTATCCCCGAGTGCCGAGACGATCGGATGCGCGGGCGGGCCCATGGTGCCGACGATGGCTTCGCCGGCGTGCACGCTGATCCCCATCCGCAGCGGTTCGCGCAGCTCGGACGCGAGTGCGGCGTTGATTCTCGCCAGCCGGTCCGCTACCGCGACGGTACCGTGCAGCGCGTCCCGGCATCCCGCCCCGATGTCGTTCGCGGTTCCGTAGAGCGCCATGAAGCCGTCGCCATGGAATGTCGAGTAATAGCCGCCCGTCGCATCGACGGCCGCGGCCATCTCGGCAAAGAAGCGGTTCAGAATGAACAGCACATCGTAGGGAAGCCGGTGCTCGGCAAAACCGCTCGAGTCGCGCAGGTCGACGAACATGACGGCAATTGCGCGTTCGCGACCTCCCTCGCCGGCACCGCTGGCATCCGCGGCACCGGCGTCGGCAGGAAGCAGCGGCGTGACCCGGACGTCACGATCGGGTCGCAACTGGCATGCAAGGCGTACGTTGGGTTCGGCATGGATGCGCTGCAAGGCCAGCAGTTCCGCCGCATTGGGGGCAGGGAGCGAGGCATATCCGGGTCCCAGGCGCACCCGGCACGTCGTGCATCGGGCGCGGCCGCCGCAAACCGAGGCGTGCGGAACACCCGCGTCGCGCAATGCTTCGAGCAGGGACTGCCCCAACGAGGCGACGACCGTGAGGCCGCTCGCATGTTGGATGCGATAGGTTCCCTTCCGGACCTGCAGGCCGTGCCGGGCGGCACGCGCGAGCAGCACAAGTACCAGCAGGCCGGCGGCGATCCCGAGGGCCAGGTCCTTGCGCTCCTCGAACTGGATTTGCAATGCCGTCGGCGGATCGCCGCCGCTGGTCGCCGGCTTCGCTTCGGACGGCGGATAGGCACGTGCCGTGTCCCGTGTCGAACGGTCGGTCGCAGTCTCAGCACTCGACTCGGCAGTGCTCGCAACCGGCGCCTTGCGCAATTCGAACCCCGCGCCCCAGAACCCCAGCAAGGCGAGCAACGGCACCATCGCGGCGACGAGGTAGGTCACGGGCAGCCAGCGTCGATAGCCCGCGCGCAATCGCAGCCAGAAATGTATCCCGACCGACAGATGCATCCAGACGATCAGGACGAGCAGTGGTTGGCGGATGAGCGTTTCGGGACTCGACCAGAGGCGACCGATGACATGCGGATAGGTACTCTCGATGCCCAGCATCGAGTCCGCTACCCGGGTGCCGAACACGTGCGGAATGAGCATCAGGGGCACCGCAAGGCCCAGCGCCAGTTGCATCATTTCCCACGTGGGCATGCGCAGTGTGTGCCGGCGCCACAGGGCGTGCAGCCCCAGCAGCGGGTGCACGATCAGGGCGAAGTAGAGCAATACCGTACCGGGCAGGCTGCGCCACAATGGCGACACCACCTTGCGCATCGCCTCCTGCGCGTCCACGGAGAAGATGCCCAGGGCGTGATTCGAGAAATGAACGGTGACGTAGAAGGCCAGCACGAGTCCGGTGGCAAGACGCAGGGCGCGAATGGCTCGCATCGGATTGAAGGGTGCGGGGGATGACGGTGAGCGAGGGAGGCAGGCGCTGGTGCGGTTCAAGGCAGCCGGTGGAACGCTCGACGCAGCGTCGGGCGGACGAGGGGTCGCCGCGCGCCAATTCGGCGCTCACACCGCAACTTGGGCGGAGTCAGTGCCCGGTGTGGCTGCCTGCGGTCAGGGGTCGCACGAGGGCGTCGACCGCGAGCGTGCTCTGCTTGCCCCCGGCATCCTCGAGGGTCAGCACGATCGGCACCTTCTCGCCCTCCTTGAGCGGGCGCAGGAGACCGGTCAGCATCACGTGATAGCCGTTCGGCGTGAGTTCCACGGCCTTGTTGGCCGGCAATTGCAGCGCAGGAACGCTGCGCATGCGCATCACCCCGCCGTCCATGCTCATCGCGTGGATCGCCGCCTGCTTGGCGAGCGGCGACGCCGCCGCGACCACCGCCATCGGCTGGCTGGACCGCAGGGTCATGTAGGCAGCGCTGGATGTCTGGGGTGCGACCGTGCCGCGCACCCACGCGTCGGCGACGCTCACCTGCGCAAGCGTGGCCGACGCGAATCCGGCGAGCGCCACGGTCGCGAACCCGCGGGCGATGGTCATTTCGAGGGCCATGGGTGTCCTGTGCAAAATGGCAATTTTACGCTCCGGATGCCGTGGCCACCCGCCGCGCGCGTCGCTCCAGGCAAAGAACGCGGGCCCCAGCGAGCATGGCCATGCCACCGACCAACGGCAGCAGGATGTCGCGATTCGCCACCGGAACCGGCGGGAACGCCAGGGGCGATATGGCACCATACCGGCATGCACGACCACGTTCTGCGGTCGCCTGACGCGCTGACGACCTCACCGACCGAACGACCCCGCGCCGTGGCTGTCTGGCTGTTCGCATGCGCGCTCATGGTCTTCATGATGGTGGTGGTCGGCGGCGTCACGCGCCTCACGCATTCCGGATTGTCGATCACCGAATGGCAGCCCATCGTCGGCACGTTGCCACCGCTCGACGACGCCCAGTGGCAGGAAGCCTTCGTCAAGTACCAGGCGACGCCGGAGTACCAGCAGGTGAACAAGGGCATGGCCCTCGACGAGTTCAAGGGCATCTTCTGGTGGGAGTACGCCCACCGGCTCCTGGGCCGGGTCATCGGCATCGTATTCTTCCTGCCGCTCCTATGGTTCGTGACACGGCGGCGGATGCCCGCCGCCTACACCGGCCGGTTGACGGCAATCTTCGTCCTCGGCGCGCTGCAGGGCGTGCTCGGCTGGTACATGGTAACGAGCGGCCTGGTCGACGATCCGCGGGTGTCGCAGTTCCGGCTGACGGCCCACCTCGGCCTTGCGTTGCTCATTTTCGCGGCGCTGCTGTGGACGGGACTCTCGCTCTGGACCGGGGAGCGTATGCGGATGGTCACGACGAGCCAGCGCGCCGCGCGTCGATGGGCATTCGGCATTGCCGTCCTCGTATTGGTGATGGCCCTGACCGGCGGTCTGGTAGCGGGCATCCGCGCGGGATTCGCGTACAACACGTTCCCGCTGATGAACGGCCACTTCGTGCCTCCCGAGATTCTGATGCTCGAGCCCTGGTGGCGCAATCCATTCTGGAACATGGCGACGGTGCAGTTCGACCACCGTCTGCTTGCCTGGATCCTTGCGATCCTTACCCCGATAGCGTGGTGGAAGGTGAGGCGCGCGCCGGAAATACCGGCACGCGCCCGCCTCGGGGCAACCCTGCTGCTCGTCATGCTCGGGATACAGATCTCGCTCGGCATCGCCACGGTCATCCATGTCGTGCCCTTGCACCTCGCGGCCCTGCACCAGGCCGGCGCCGTGCTGCTGCTCGCGGCGGCGGTCAACGTCGCCCACGCCTTGCGCTAGCCAGGGATTGCCTGGGACAGGCAGCACGCCGCGGGAGCACGTTGCATCGCGCGGAACGTGCAGTTGCGCAACGCCGCCTCGCGAGTCGCGCCCGGAAGCGACCGCATCAGCACGGCCGTCGAGGACCAGTGCCTCACGGGCCAGCAGGCTCGCGCGGCTGCGGCGGCTGCGTCCTGCACGCTGGTTTCGCCAAGCGGAACGTCCGGGCCTCGACGCCCGTTGACGCGCGCATGATCGAGCGTGCGGATCTGCATCAGGGCGCTGCGCGCGCCGGTCGCACCGGTCGAGGCGACGGGTCGGCTCGTAAAACCGTGGTCGCGAACGGTGGCGGCGTCAGGATAGGATGGTCCATCGGCCACCCGGACCGAATCTCGCTTGCCGGTTGCGTGGAAGGGCCCGCAGGGCCATCATCCACGGTTCCCGGCTTAGCCGTCGAAGAAAAACATGGCCGAACCACGTGCATTGGATGAACCTCTGACCGACGCCGAGCTCGACGAGCTCGAGGCGTTCCTCGCGTCGGACTCGGTTCCACAGGACTGCATGGACCTCGAGATGCTCGACGGCTTCCTGGCCGCGGTAATCTCCGGACCCGAGGTGGTCCAACCGTCGGAGTGGTTGCCGTTCGTATGGAGCGAGGGCGGCAAGAGCGCGGCTCCCGCGTTCTCGGGCTCCGAGCAAGCTCAAAGCATCATGGCGCTCGTGCTGCGTCACCTCGTCGGTATCCAGCGCACGCTCACCGAGTCTCCGACGCGGTTTCGGCCGTTGCTGTACATGCCCGATGAAAATGCGCGCAAATCCGACCGCACGCCGCCGGAAGGCACCGCGTGGTCCGAAGGCTACATGGCGGGCGTCAAACTGCGCGACGACGAGTGGCAGCCCCTCTACGACGCGACCGATGCGCGGGACTGGATCTTCCCGATCGAGGCACTGGCCTTCGGCGACCGCGACGACGATTTCACCGAATGGGTCGACACCGACGAGAAGCGCCAGTCGCTGATGGACGAGCTGCCGGTCGCTGCGGTGCTGATTTACCGCTTCTGGCAGGAACGGCGCGCTGCCAAGCCGGGTCAGGGTACGGGCTCGCGGCGCGGCGCCTTGCCCGATTCGACCCGCAAGACGCGACAACGCCTGCACTGAGCCGTGGGGGTTGTCCGCGCCGACGCGCGCGGCGTCGATCGCGGCCTGCAGTCATCGCCGTCGTCCCCGTTGCCTCGGCGGCATGCCAACCTGCGGTGATCCCCGGCAACACAGCGGGACAAACGCCGTACGCCCCTTGCGGGGTCCGACGCGCGGCCACAGAATGACCCCAGGATGATCTGCCTCCCGCCCTCCGCAGCGTCGATCGCCCAGTGGTCTGCACGGTCCGTGACCGCGCTGTGGGCGATGCTGTGGTTCGCCGCTCTGCCGTCGGGGGCGGGGCCAGCCGCAGAGGCCGCGGCCGTCAATACGACTGCGCCCGCCAGCACGACCGCCGTCGCACTGATGCGCATCGACGGGGCCATCGGTCCCGCGACCGCCGACTACTTCGCCCGCGGGCTGAAGGACGCGCAGGCGCAAGGTGCCGCGCTGGTGGTGCTGCAGCTCGACACGCCCGGTGGGCTCGATACCTCGATGCGGCAGATCATCCGCGAGATCCTCGGGAGTCCGATTCCGGTCGCGGCGTTCGTGGCGCCCAGTGGTGCCCGAGCGGCGAGCGCCGGAACCTACATGCTCTACGCCAGCCACATCGCGGCAATGGCGCCCGCGACCAATCTGGGGGCCGCGACGCCGGTGGCCATCGGGATCGGCGGCCCGCAGTCGGAACCCTTGCCTGGGGCCAAGGAGCCTCCGCGCGACAAGGCGGTCGGTGCCAAGGCGGGGAAGAACGAGAAGGACCAGAAGGCCGCCAAGGACGCCCGATCGAGCCGCGACGATGCCGGCGATGGTGCGGGCAAGGGTGGAGGCGACGCGCTGACCCAGAAGCGGATCCACGATGCTTCCGCGTACATACGCAGCCTCGCCCAGATGCGCGGCCGCAATGCCGACTGGGCCGAGCGTGCGGTGCGCGAAGCGGTGAGCCTGTCGGCGAACGAAGCGCTCGAGCTCAAGGTGATCGACGTCGTCGCCAGCGACGTGCCCGACCTGCTGCGCAAGGTCGACGGTCGCACGGTCGCCATGGCGGCCGGCGAGCGCACCCTCTCGACCAAGGACGCGACCACGTTCGCGATCGAGCCTGACTGGCGCACGCGATTCCTCACCGTGATCACCGATCCCTCGATCGCTTTCATCCTGATGCTGGTGGGCGTGTACGGGCTGATCTTCGAGTTCGCCAATCCGGGCTACGGCTTGCCGGGCGTGGCCGGCGGGATCTCGCTGCTCCTGGCGCTATTCGCGTTCCAGTTGCTGCCGATCAATTACGCCGGTCTGGCGCTCATCCTGCTCGGCATCGCGATGATGGTGGCGGAGGCTTTCCTGCCGAGCTTCGTGCTGGGAACGGGCGGCGTCATCGCCCTTGCGTTCGGAGCGCTGATGCTGATCGATACGGAGATACCCGGCTATGGCGTTCCGCTTGGTTTGGTGATGCCGGTCGCGATCGGCACCGGCCTCATCATTTTCGGCGTGGTGAGTTTCGCCCTCAAGGCGCGCAAGCGGCCGATAGTCAGTGGTCGCGAGGCGCTGGTCGGGGCGACGGGAGAGATCATGGACGCGTTCAGCAGCGAAGGCTGGGCGATGATCGAAGGCGAGCAATGGCGCGTCGTGAGTGCGACGCCGCTGGGTCGCGGGCAGAAGGTGAGCGTGGTGCGCATCGATGGCCTCACCCTGACCGTGGTCCCCGAGGGAGGCACGACATGATCTGGCAATTTGGATGGCTGCTGTTGCTGGTGTTGCTTGTATTCTTCTTTGCTACCTCGATCCGCATCCTGCGCGAGTACGAGCGCGGCGTGGTCTTCATGCTTGGCCGCTTCTGGCGCACCAAGGGGCCGGGCCTGATCCTGCTCATCCCTATCGTGCAGCAAATGGTGCGCGTCGACCTACGAACGATCGTGATGGACGTCCCCAGTCAGGACGTGATCTCCCGCGACAACGTCTCGGTGAAGGTGAATGCGGTGATCTACTTCCGGGTCATCGACCCGCAGAAGGCGATCATCCAGGTGGCGAACTTCCTCGAGGCGACCAGCCAGTTCGCCCAGACCACCCTCCGCTCGGTACTCGGCAAGCACGAGCTCGACGAGATGCTCTCCCAGCGCGAGCGGCTCAACACCGACATCCAGCAGGTGCTGGACGTGCAGACCGACGCCTGGGGCATCAAGGTCGCCAATGTCGAGATCAAGCATGTCGACATCAACGAGTCGATGATCCGTGCCATCGCTCAGCAGGCCGAGGCCGAGCGCACCCGGCGTGCCAAGATCATCCACGCCGAGGGCGAGCTGCAGGCCTCCGAGAAGCTCGCCCAGGCCGCGGAAGTCCTCTCCAAGCAGCCGCAGGCGCTGCAGTTACGCTACCTGCAGACCCTGGCCGGCATCGCCGGCGACAAGAGCAACACCATCGTCTTCCCGGTGCCGATGGATTTGCTGGGCCAGCTCACCGATGCCATGCGCGGGCGACGCGCGGATTGACGTAATGGGGTAATGGGGTCGGTGTAAGTTATCAACCGCGCGCCCCAAACGACGCGAACGGATCGTGCCTGATAACTTACACCGACCCCATTACGCTGGTACTGCT
>JBDTWB010000159.1:0-9459 GCA_040006895.1 Casimicrobiaceae bacterium
CCCAAGGCGCTCGCCCCCTCCTCGGGAGGGGGTGGGCGCAGCCCACGCAGTGGGCCAGCCTGGGGGATACTACCCAATGAGCCCGGTATCGGCGACCCGATCCGCTTGGCCGCGCAGTCAAGCTGGTGCCCATCGTCGGCCATCCACGTGCGCCGGAGGGATCGGTCCATGACATTTCTCTGGCCCAAGCTTCTCTGGCTCCTGTTGCTGGTGCCGCTGCTCGTCATCGCCTACCTCTGGATCCTGCGCCGGAAGCGCCAGGCGGTGATGCGCTACGCCAGTCTCGCCATGGTGCGTGGCGCGCTGGAAACGGGCTCGCGCGTGCGGCGCCACGTCCCCCCTGCGTTGCTGCTCGGCGCCCTCACCCTCATGATCCTGGCCATCGCCCGCCCGGCGGCAGTGGTCACCCTGCCCTCGCAGCACGACACGGTGATCCTGGCGATGGACGTGTCGGGCAGCATGCGTGCGGTCGACGTCGAGCCGAGCCGGCTCTTGGCGGCTCAAGCGGCTGCGAAGAGCTTCGTCGCCGAGCAGCCCTCGACGACCCGGATCGGCGTGGTCGCCTTTGCCGCGACAGCCACGGTCGTGCAGCCGCCGACCGATCGCCGCGAGGACGTGCTCGCGGCAATCGATCGCTTCCAGGTACAGCGCGGCACGGCGGTGGGCAGCGGCATCCTGGTGTCGTTGAAGGCCATCTTTCCCGACGTGGAGTTCGACCTGCGTGCCTGGAACCCGCGCGGCGACAAGGCCAAGAAGCCCAAGGGCGCAGCGCTCGACGCCAGCCGCAGCGGCGGCGACGACAAGGATCCGGGCAAGCAGGACCGCAACGCGCCACCCGGCTCGTACGCCGCCGCCGCGATCATCCTGCTCACCGATGGCCAGACCACTACCGGCCCCGACCCGATCGAGTCCTCGCGCATGGCCGCCGAACGTGGCGTGCGGGTATTCACGGTCGGCGTCGGCACCCAGAAGGGCGAGACCATCCGCAGCGAGGGTTGGACGATGCGCGTCCGCCTCGACGAGGATGCCCTCAAGAACATCGCCAACATCACGCGGGGTGATTACTTCTACGCCGGCACGGCGCCTGACCTCAGGAAAATCTACCAATCGCTGAACACCAAGCTCACCTTCGAGAAGAAGGAAACGGAGGTCACCGCCCTGTTCGCGGCGGCGGCGGCATGCCTCGCGTTGGTGTCGGCGCTGCTTTCGATGCTGTGGTTCAACCGGATCCTCTAGCGGGGCAGCAGCCCAACCGGCGCAGTCGCCTGCGCGTCTCGCCCGTCCGCGTGTGGCGCTATGCGTGGACGAGCCCCGCGACGCTGGTGGGCCTGCTTGCAGGCGCGGTCGCCTGTGCCTGCGGTGCGCGGGCGCGCTGCGTCGATGGCGTGCTGGAGATCGCCGGTGGAAGGCTCGCGCGCGCGTTAGCCCGCTTCCCCTCCGCGCGGCCGTTCGTGGCCGTCACGCTCGGCCACGTCATCCTCGGGATCGACCACAGCGTGCTTGCGGACTGTCGCGCCCACGAACATGTGCACGTGCGCCAGTACGAGCGATGGGGGATGGCATTCCTGCCGCTGTATTTCGGCGAAAGCCTCGTGCAGTGGCTGCGCGGCCGCGATCCGTACCGCGACAACCGCTTCGAGCGCGCCGCCCGGTGTCCCCGGCAGCCACACCGGTGACCCTGTTCGCGGCGTTGGTCGCGACGTCGGCGCAGGTCGCGGCCACGTCCAGCCGGCGCGACAAGGCGGCCGCCATTGCCGCTTTGCTGCGTTCGCTTACGCTCGACGAGACCGCGATCGTGGTCGCCTATCTTGCCGGGGAACTGCCCCAAGGCAGGATCGGTATCGGTTGGGCTGCGCTGCGGGAAGCGCGACCCGCCGACGCCGCCGATGCGCCCACGCTTGCCGTCGCCGAGGTGAACGCCACGCTGGAGGCGATCGCGGCCACGTCGGGGTCCGGCTCCGCGGCGCAACGTACGCGGCGGCTCGCCGGACTCCTCGAGCGCGCCACGGCAGCCGAACAGGATTTTCTGACCCGGCTTCTGCAAGGCGAGCTGCGCCAGGGAGCGCTCGAAGGCCTCATGATCGAAGGCGTGGCGGCGGCCGCGGGCCTGCGCCCCGCGGATGTGCGGCGTGCCGCCATGGTCGCCGGCGGTATCGGCCGGGTCGCCGTGAGCGCGCTGGCCGAAGGGAACGCGGGCCTTGCCCGCTTTGCGATCATGGCCTTCCAGCCGATCGCGCCCATGCTGGCGCAGCCGGCCGACGACATCGCGTCCGCTCTGGCGTCGCTCGGTACCGCGGCCCTCGAATGGAAGATGGACGGCGCGCGCGTCCAGGTACATCGGCAGGGCAACGCCGTCCGGCTCTACACCCGCAGCCTTAACGACGTCACGGCCGCGGCACCGGAAATCGTTGCCGCCGTCGCGCAATTGCCGGGCGACGATCTCATCCTCGACGGCGAGATCATCGCCCTCGGCGAAGGCGGCACGCCGCACCCGTTCCAGGTCACCATGAGCCGGTTCGGGCGGACGCTCGACGTGGCGACCCGGTCGCGCGCGCTGCCGCTTTCCGTGTTCTTTTTTGATTGCCTGCGGCGCGACGGCGTGGATCTCACCGCGGCGGATACCGCGACCCGGCACGCGGCACTCGCGGCGGCCGTGGGCCCGGTCCTGCAGATGCCGCGACTCGTCACCGACGATCCCGCTGTGGCGCAGGCGTTTTTCGATGAGGCGATCGGCCGCGGTCACGAAGGATTGATGGCCAAGGCACTCGGGGCGTCCTACGAACCGGGAACACGCAGTGCGAGCTGGCGCAAGGTGAAGCGCACCCATACCCTGGACCTGGTGGTGCTGGCGGCGGAATGGGGGCACGGACGGAGGCACCGGTGGCTTTCCAACCTTCATCTCGGTGCGCGCGACCCCGCCTCCGGCACATTCGTGATGCTGGGGAAGACCTTCAAAGGCCTCACCGACACCATGCTGGCGTGGCAAACCGATGCGCTGCTCGCCCGTGCGGTCGCGACCAATCCGACGATCGTGCACGTGCGGCCCGAGATCGTGGTCGAGGTGACCTTCAACGAGTTGCAGGCGAGCACGCGCTACCCGGGAGGACTCGCCCTGCGCTTCGCCCGGGTCAAAGCGTTCCGGCCGGACAAGCGGCCCGAGGATGCCGACACCATCCACGCCGTGCGGGCGATCTTCGCGACACAGGGTGCCGGCGTGGCGAGGTCGCCCCGATGAACGCGCGCCGACGGCGAGCTCCGCTTGGCGCGTTTCGCCGGCGACGCCGGGAGATTGCTGGGGCACACCGGCGCAAATGATCGCTCAACTTCTCGTATCGCGCATCATCTCCTCTGAAAACGCGTACCAATGGGTGCGGTATAATGGCAGGCGAAGCGGATGTCAGGCGCCCCGGGAACGATCGGCGCGCGCCCGGCGTCAAGACCGTCATCCCACCAATAGACCGTCATTCCAACCAATGGAGGAAGCATGAAACGATCCCTGCAGGGTCTTGTACTGGTCGCTCTGATGGTTATGGCGACCGCACCCACGCGCGCGGCCGACCAGTTCGTCAACGTGCTGACGGGAGGCACCAGCGGCGTCTACTATCCCCTCGGTGTTGCCCTCGGCAACGTGATCGGCAAGGCCGTACCGAGCGCCAAGACATCCGTGCAATCGACCAAGGCATCGGTCGAGAACCTCAACCTGCTGCAGTCGGGACGCGGCGAGATCGCCTTCACCCTCGGCGACTCCCTTTCCGACGCGTGGAAGGGGAACGAGGAGGCCGGCTTCAAGACTCCGCTCAAGAAACTGCGGGGCATCGCGGCCATCTACCCCAACTACATCCAGATCGTCGCCCGCGCCGATACCGGGATCAAGACTCTCGCGGATCTCAAGGGCAAGAAGATCTCGGTCGGTGCGCCCAAGTCCGGCACCGAGCTCAACGCCCGTGCCGTGCTCGGCGCGGCGGGCATCACCTACAACGACTTTTCGAAGGTGGAATACCTGCCCTTCGGCGAGTCGGTTGAGCTCATGAAGAACCGTCAACTGGATGCCACCCTGCAGTCCGCCGGGCTCGGCGTCGCCAGCCTCCGCGACCTCGCCGCGGCGATGGACATCGTGGTCGTCTCCGTACCGGCCGACGTGATCAAGAAGATCGGCGACCCGGCGTATATCGCTGCGTCCATTCCGGCCAATACCTATAAGGGTCAGACCAGCGACGTCAACACCGCGGCCGTGCAGAACTATTTGGTCACCCACGACGGCGTGAGCAACGACCTTGCCTACGCCATGACCAAGGCGCTCTGGACCAACCTCGACCAGCTGGTCGCAGCGCATTCGGCTGCGAAGGCCATCACCCCCAAGGACGCCTTGCAGGGGATGCCGGTGCCCTTGCACCCCGGCGCCGAGAAGTACTACCGCGAAGCCGGCATGCTGAAGTAACCTCGCCCCGGCGCGGCCACGAGCCGCGCCGGTCGGTGATGGATCGACGATTGCCATCATGACTTTCGTCGCCGCCAGGCGATGCGGCGGTCGGGGGGCATGGGGTCGAACAGGTGCCGGTCGCCAGGACGAAACGCCGTCACCACAGGCGTTCTCCTGGCCGGGTTGTCACGCTACCCGCGTTCGCGGGTAAGCTTCGGCAACTTCGACACCGCGACAGGAGCCCCCATGGCCGCAACACCCGAGGTGAGCAACGTCCACGCAGCCTCCGACGCGGCCTTCGACGAGACGGGCGCGAAGCGTACGCTGCAGGGCCTCGCAGCCAAGCTGGTCGCCGGGGTCGCGCTCGCGTTCTCCGCCTACCAGCTCATCATCGCGGGCTTCGCCCCCCTGTCGAGCCTGCCGACACGCTCGCTGCATGTCGGCTTCCTGCTCGCCCTCGCCTTCCTGATCCATCCGGTCACCAAGCGTGCCGATCGGCACCGCATCGCGTCCTACGACCTCTTGCTGGCGGCGCTCGGTTTCGGCTTGAGCTTCTATCATCTTGTGTTCGAGGCGGAGCTCATCCAGCGCTCCGGCGACCCGAGCATGATGGACCTCGTCGTCGGTACGATCTTCATTGTGCTGGTATTCGAAGCGGCGCGCCGGGTGCTCGGTATTGCGCTGCCGATCATCTGCGCCACCTTCCTCGCCTACGGCATGCTGGGACAGTTTCTGCCTGGGGATCTCGCCCATCGCGGGTATGGCTTCGACCAGATCGTCAACCAGCTCTTTCTCGGCACCGAGGGCATCTTCGGCATCCCCGTGCTGGTGTCCGCGACGTACATCTTCCTGTTCATCCTGTTCGGCAGCTTCCTCGAGCACGCCGGCATGATCAACCTGTTCAACAGCGTCGCCCTGGGCTTCGTGGGACATGCGCGCGGCGGCCCGGCCAAGGTCGCAGTGATCTCATCGGGCATGATGGGCACGATCTCGGGATCGGGCGTCGCCAACGTGCTGACCGTTGGCCAGTTCACCATCCCGCTCATGAAGCGCTTCGGCTACTCGTCGGTGTTTGCCGGCGCCGTCGAGGCAACCTCGTCGATGGGCGGGCAGATCATGCCCCCGGTGATGGGCGCGGTGGCGTTCATCATGGCCGAGACGCTCAACGTCCCGTACGTGACCGTCGTCAAGGCGGCGATCGTACCGGCCGTGCTCTATTACGCGACGGCATTCTGGATGGTTCATCTCGAAGCCGGTCACCGCAACCTGCTCGGCATGCCGAAGGAGGACTGCCCGAATCCGTGGCGCGCGATCCGCGAGCGCTGGTACCTGATCCTGCCGCTCGCCGTGCTGGTCTACATGCTGTTCGACGGCTTCACGCCGATGTTCGCAGGCATCATCGGGCTGTCGCTGACGGCGATGCTGATCCTCGGTGTCGGCATCGCCGCAGGGTTCGGCTCGATGCTGTTCCGGATTCCGTTCTGGATCGCCCTCGGCCTCGCCACCGCGAGCTTCTTCCGCTATGGCATCTGGCCGATCATCGTCGCCATCGGGCTGCTGGTGGCTGCGAACTTGGCCGTCAAAGGTGGTCACAAGACGCTTGCGATCATGCGCAGCAGCCTCGTCGACGGCGCCCGCCAGGCCATTGCAGTCGGCGTGGCGTGCGCCATCGTCGGGGTGATCATCGGCGTGCTGACATTGACCGGCGCCGCCTCCAATTTCGCCGGGTTCATTCTGGAGGTCGGTGCGCGCAGCCTGTTCCTGTCGCTTTTCCTTACCATGCTGGTCTGCCTGGTGCTGGGCATGGGCATCCCGACCATCCCGAACTACATCATCACCAGCGCGATCGCGGCCCCGGCGTTGCTCAAGCTCGGCGTGCCGCTGATCGTCTCGCACATGTTCGTGTTCTATTTCGGGATCATGGCCGACCTGACCCCGCCAGTGGCCCTCGCGGCGTTTGCCGCCGCCTCGATCGCCAAGGCGTCGCCGATGAAGATCGGCTGGAAAGCCACCCACATCGCCATCGCCGGATTCGTAATCCCGTACATGGCCGTCTACGATCCGGCGCTGATGCTGCAGGCGCCCGCGGGCAGCGCGCTCAGCATCACGGCGGTGCTCTATGTCATCGGCAAGGCGGTCCTGGCGATTGCGCTTTGGGGCGCCGCCGCCATCGGCTATCTCCGCGGAGTGCTGAACTGGGCGGAGCGGATCTTCGCGTTCGCCGCCGCCGCAATGCTGGTGGCGGCGCTTCCCGTTACCGACGAACTGGGGTTCGCCGCCAGTGCCCTCTTCCTCGGCTGGCACTTCGTGCGCACCCGGGACGCCAAGCGGGTCGCCGCCACGCCGTGAGCGCAATAGTGCCCGTCCTCTGCGTGCTGGTCGCCGGGGCGGTGCGCGCGACCCTGCCGGGCGACGCCATGACGGTTTCGTGGACCCATTCGGTCCAGCGGACCCAGTGGGAGGAACACTATCGTTTGAGCGAGGGCGGCATCGTGCTCGAGCAAGCGCGGGTGCAAGGCTCCGGCGCAGGCATGGAGGCCGGGGAGCACGCCGTGCGCCGCGACGGTTGGTGGACGTGGCAGCCGCAGCTGCGCCTGTACGCGGTCACGTTGACCCGATCGAGCTACGCCGGCGACTACACGATCTGCAGTGCCGCCGGCTGCACGACCCTCGCACAACTCACCGGCCCTACCGCCGAGGGTGCGGCCGTGGTGATCGCGCCCTGCACGGGAGAGTACGCCCCGGCCCTGCGCGCGTCGCCGGACGCGATCAGGCCGCGGCCGTAAGCTCCGGTGTGACCGGTGCATGCCGTACCAGGGTGCTGACGTGGGTGGGGAAGGTCCCCAGCTTGCGGTCCAGGAAAAACATCCGCAAGGTGCGGGTGATGGTACGGAAGGCGAGCTCCTCCCACGGGATCTCGTCCTCCTCGAAGAGTCGCACCTCGAGGCTTTCCGGTCCGGGGCCGAAATCGACATCCGCGAGCTCCGCACGGAACATCACGTAGATCTGGTTGATGTGCGGCAAGCTGATCACCGTATAGAGCTCGCCCATGCGCACCCGCGCGCTCGCCTCCTCCAGTGTCTCGCGCGCCGCTCCGGCCGCCAGCGATTCACCGTTTTCGAGGAAGCCCGCGGGCAACGTCCACCGGCCCAGGCGCGGCTCGATAGCACGGCGGCAGAGCAGGACCTGATTGCCATGCTCCGGCAGACAGCCCACGACCACCTTCGGATTCTGGTAATGGATGGCTGCGCACGCCCCGCACACGTGCCGCGGCAGCGTGTCGCCTTCCGGGATGCGCAGCGCGATGTCGGACGACCCGCAGTCGCTGCAGAACTTCATGGCCTGATGAACTGCTCGCGGTAATACTTGAGCTCCATGATCGATTCCTGGACGTCGGCGAGCGCCTCGTGCTTGCCTTCCTTGGGAATACCTTTCATGAGCTCGGGCTTCCAGCGGCGACAAAGCTCCTTCAGGGTGGAGACGTCCAGGTTGCGGTAGTGGAAGAAGTCCTCGAGCTCGGGCATCCAGCGGGCAAGGAACCGGCGATCCTGGCAGATCGAGTTACCGCACATTGGCGACGCCTTGGACGCGACGTGCTCGCGCAGGAAGGCGAGCGCGGCCGCCTCGACCGACCGCTCGTCGTGCCCCGAGGCCCGCACCTTGGCCACCAGCCCCGACTTGGTATGGGTGCCGGTATTCCACGCATCCATCCCGGCGAGGACCTCGTCACTCTGGCGCACCACCCAGACCGGTGCCTCCGCGACTGTGCCGAGATCGGCGTCGGTCACGATCAGCGCGAGTTCGATGATGCGATCGGTCTCCGGCTTCAAGCCGGTCATTTCCATGTCGATCCAGACGAGGCGGTCCATTTGCGGGGATTCTGCGTTTCCGAGGTGAGGGGACGAGGTGAGAGCCAGGTAAGAGGTGAAGTGAGGGGAATGGCGATGGCTCGACGTCGAAGGCCCAGCGGGATGCCAAAAGCGATTCCGGATTCAAGCCGGGATCGGCGTTCGGCGGGTCGCGACGCGTCGGCAGGTCATCGTCAACGCCCCTCATCGATCGCCGGTCGCCGCGATGGACGCACGTCGCGACGCCTGGGATTGAGTATGGGAGAATGATCCCTTGATTCTACGCGACACCCGGCCTGGTTTCACCCGCGACGGATCGTCGCCCAGGCGCGGTGGCGATCACGCTCGCGGTGCCCGTCCGCCGATCGCCTGATTGCAATCAGACTTGCGACGCTCCGATGCCCGAAACACGCTTCGCCATCCTCTTCGCCCTCGCCCTCGGTCTCACGTTCACGTTGCGATGGTGGCTGGCCCGCAGGCAGATCGCCCACGTCGCCGCACACCGCGACCAGGTTCCGGCGGAATTCGCCGAGCGCATCCGGCTGGGGGCCCATCAGAAAGCGGCCGACTATACCGTCGCCCGTACCCGCGCGGGCATGATCGAGACCCTCGTCGATGCCCTCGTGCTCCTGGTGCTCACCTTCGGCGGCGGGCTCGCCGCACTGGTTGAGGCAACGCAGCAACTGCCGGCCGGTCCGCTCTGGCAGGACCTCGGACTCATCGTCGCGCTGGCAGTCATCACGGGCCTTATAGGGCTCCCCTTCGCGTGGTGGCACACCTTCGTGCTCGAGGCCCGCTTCGGCTTCAATCGCACCACGCCGAAGCTGTGGCTCAGCGATCTCGCCAAGGGCATCGTGCTCGCCGCGCTGCTCGGACTGCCGCTCGTCGCGCTCGCCCTGACCCTCATGCGCGCCGCAGGCACCTACTGGTGGCTCTGGCTCTGGGCCGTCTGGATCGGCTTCCAGTTCCTCATGCTGGCGCTCTATCCGACCGTGATCGCCCCGCTGTTCAACAAGTTCTCGCCGCTGCCCGAAGGGGCCGCCCGGGAGCGCGTCGAAAGCCTGCTTGCGCGGTGTGGATTCAAGAGCCGCGGCCTGTTCGTGATGGACGGTTCGCGGCGCTCGAGCCACGGCAACGCGTTCTTCACCGGCTTCGGCCGGGCCAAGCGGATCGTGTTCTTCGACACGCTGC
>JBDTWB010000160.1:0-9408 GCA_040006895.1 Casimicrobiaceae bacterium
GGTCCGCTGCTCTGGCCGCCATCACCACTCCGACGCCCCAAGCTCCATGGACGCTCACCTCATCGGTATCCACGACTTCGCGCTCTTCGTCGCCGCCGGTCTGCTGCTCAACATCACCCCGGGCCCGGACACGCTGTACATCGTCGGACGGAGCGCCAGCCAGGGCACCCGTGCCGGGGCGATGGCCGCCCTCGGGATAGGCGCGGGTTGCTGCATCCACACCGTGGGGGCCGCCGCCGGGGTATCGGCACTGGTCCTCGCCTCGGCCACCGCCTTTACGGCCGTGAAGCTCCTGGGCGCGCTTTATCTGGTGTACGTCGGCGTGGCGCTGCTTCGATCCGGTGGCTCGACCCAGGTTCCCGGGGCGCCGCGCCCGCCCGAGCCGTTGCCGCGCATCTTTGTGCAAGGCCTGCTGACCAACGCGCTCAACCCCAAGGTCGCCTTGTTCTTCGTCGCCTTTCTCCCCCAGTTCGTCGCGGTCGATGCTCCGCACAAGTTCATCGCCCTCGCCGTCCTCGGCGTGGTGTTCAACGTCAATGGCACCCTTTGGAACCTGTTCGTGGCGTGGCTCGCCGCGCGTGCCCGCGGCGGCCTGGCGCGACGCGCACGCGTAGCGGCCTGGGTCGGGCGGATCACCGGTGGGCTCATGATCGTCTTCGGAGTACGCCTCGCAGTCGCCGTGCGCGATTGAACGTCATGCGAGGATCGCCCATCCCACGGGAATCCTCCGGGGCGTTTGCAGTCGAACCAGTCCCAAGCGCCGCCCCTGGCGCGGAAAGCATTCATGACCCTTTCGCCCGCCGCCCGCGTCATCCGCCATCCCGGCAAGTTCGCGTGGTGCGTGCTCAAGGGATTCCGCGCCAACCAGGGCCTGCTGCTCGCCGGGGCGGTGGCCTACTACACCCTGCTGTCGCTCGTGCCACTCCTGATCCTGCTCATCCTGGGCTTGACCCGGGTGGTGGACGAGGGCACCGTGCTCGGCACGCTCTCCCGCTACCTGGAGCTGATCGCGCCGGGACAGTCCGCGGCACTCATCGGCGAGCTCGTGTCGTTCCTCGCCCACCAGGACGTGATCGGGCCGGTGCTGCTCGTCACCCTCATCTTTTTCAGCTCCCTGGCGTTCACCGTCCTGGAGAACTCGATGTCGGTCATCTTCCTGCACCGGGTCAAGGTGCGCCGGCGGCGCTTCGTCGTCTCGGCCCTGATGCCGTACTTCTACATCCTGATGCTCGGAGTCGGACTGCTGGTGGTGACGGTGGTGTCGGGCACGCTGCAGGCGCATGCGGCGGACGAGATCCAGCTCCTGGGAAGGACCGAGCCCTTCGGCGCCGTGTCGAGCACGCTGCTGTACATGCTGGGTGTCGCGGGCGAGATCCTGGTGCTGACCTCCATTTACTTCGTGATGCCGGTCGGCCGGCTGCAATGGCGGCATGCCCTGATCGGCGGCATCGTGGCGGGCATGCTGTGGGAGCTTACCCGCCACGTGCTGCTCTGGTATTTCGCGGGGCTCTCGCAGGTTAAGACCGTGTATGGCTCGCTCGCCACTGCGATCTTCGTCCTGCTGAGTCTCGAGATTGCCGCGACGATCCTGCTGCTTGGCGCGCAGGTGATCGCCGAGTACGAACGGCTCGGTCGCGAGCCGATGGAAACGCCGCCCAAATCCCTGTCCACCGAGGCCGCGCATCGCGCGCAGCGCGCGGAACTCTAAGGCGGCAGCGCGAGGGAGGCGCGGCGATCGGCGCCCGGTCAGCGCCAGTCGACCGCGCTGAAGCGTTCGCGGCCCAGCAAGGTGTAGAAGAGTCCGATGGTGCTGCGCGACTGGGTGACGTCACCCGCGTCCGGATACGACGCGTCGCGCCGGTTGCCGAGATAGCGCACGCCGACGCCGTGCCGGCCGTGCACCCGCCAGGTGAGCGCCGCCTCCACCCGTACGATATTGTCATGACCGCCACGCTCCGCGGCGGCGACGCGGGTGAGGAAATACTCCCGGGCGCTCAGGTCGAGCGAGGCGCGGTCGCCCAGGATGAGGCGCGTGGCGAGCAGCGCCTGCGGTGCAAGACCGTAGTGATAGTCGCCATCGAAATTGCTGCGCACGCTGCCGACGGAGGCGTAGCCGACCCCCGCCAGCGCCGTTCCCTGCAGGGCCACGTTGTTCGAAAGCCACACCTGGCCGGTGGTGCCCAGCGACAAGGCGGTGGCAGCGACCCGGAAGGTCTGGGGATAGAGGAAATCGTAGCTGCCGTAGAGGCCCCAGACGCCGCGGTAGCGGTCGCCGTACTCGAGCGAGCGGCCGACCAGCAGCCCGCGGGTGAGCAGGTTCTCGAAGCCGTTGGCGCTCGAGGCCGTGGCCTGGAAGGAAAAGTAGTCGAAAGGCCGCTTGTAGGCGTACCCGGGCTGGCCCGGCAATCCATAGTCGATCGAAAAGTCGACCAGCGCCTCGTTGCGCCGCAGCTTGGTGGTGGCGGTGCCGGAATTGTTCTCGGCAGTGCCGCTGAAACCGATTTGCAGGCGGCTGTAATGGGCCGGATTGCGGCTCGCGAACAGCGCGTCGTAGCGGTCGCCGTAGACCAGCCGATTGAACCCCGTCGCCGGCGAGATCGCAGCCGCGGCCAGCTCTCGCCAGAATGGGGGAATCTGGTCCTGCTCGAGCACCAGGTGCGCCAGGCGGAAGAGCGATTCGCCAAAGAACGCGCCGCCGATGCCGGTGGTGATCTGGTCGTTGCGCGAGGGCGGTGTGACCTCGCCGGCAACCTCCCAGAAGGCGCTGCCGGCAAAGGTATAACCGAGAGACGTCCAGAAATCGTGACCCGAAGACCGGGCGAAGCCGTGATACATCGACCCCTGGTAGGGGTGACCGAGCTGATTCACCTGGAAGGGGTCGCGGTCGTTCGCCCAGGAGCTGCGCAGGTTGCGGCGGATGGTCGAGAAGTTGGACTTGAATTCGTCGCCGTAGTGGTACCGGTCGAAGATGTTCAGCAGCACGTCGAAGCCGACGATTTCGGCAGCCGGCACGAGGTAGCTCGGTTGCGCCTGTGCCTGCGGCGCCGACGACGCGGGCGCGAGCGCCGGCACCCTAACCGGGGCGTCCGCCGCGAGCGCGGCCCAGGTCAGCGGCAGCGGCGTCGCGTCCTGCGCTCCGGCAGCGGTGACGGCGAGCGCACAGCTCGCGGCCAGCCAGGACTGAACGATTCGGCGGGCGATGCCATGGCTGACAGGGTGCCCCCCGATCCTGGACGGGAGGCTACGGCGGGGACTCGCCGGCGAGGAATGCGGCAATGCGGGGATCGCGCTGGAGCGCGGACATGGCTTCACCATCGGGTAACTCCGGTCGATCGCGCTCGGCATCCACCATGCAGAGGAAGCCGAGCGGCGCATTGGCAGAGGCGCGGAACTGGTGCCAGGTTCGCGGCGGCACCGTGACGAGATCATACGCGGCCACCCTTTGCATCGCCGTCCCGACCAGGCATGCGCCCATGCCGCGCAGGACCATCACCGCGTGGGTGTGCGTATGCCGCTCGAGGGTGGAATGCCCGCCCGCGGCGATCTCGAAATAGCGCAGCTCGCCGCGCATGTCCGCGCGGCCGAACAGCGTCTGGCGGGTGATGTCGCGAAACGGCGCCGACGGATCGCTCTTGTAGTCGCGCAGCGCGACATCGTCCCAGCGGAAGCTTTCGCCGCCGGGAACGAAATGGCGTACGACTTGCGAGAGGTCGTGATCGGACATGGCGGTTGATCCTAAGGGCAAGGCGTGGCTACGGCGGCGACGAAGGCCCGGCAGCGCGCGTCGAGGTCGTCTCCGGCGAGCAGGCTGCCGCCGATGAGCAAGATCGCGTCGTCGCCATAGAGTTCACGAAGGTGCGGCACGCGCTCGACCGTCATGCCGCCCGCAGGCACGGGCATCGTGGCGTCGAGTCCGTGCCAGGGCGCCCGGGCGGCGTCGGCGATCGCGACGCACTCGCCCAGGGTGTAGCCGAAACGTCCGCCGGCGTGGGGAAAGATCGTGGCGTCGGCGCCGAACAGGCGAAACAGCTTGCCCAGGAGCAAGGCCGGCGCGATGCGGGCCGCACCGCTGAGGGCTGGATGCGCGAGGAGCGGCATGCCGGCCTCGGCCGCCAGGGCGCCGAGGTTCGAAACGCCGCTCACCATCGGCGCGACCATCGCCATGCCCACGCCGCAGGCGCGGGCGTGATCGAGTTGGCGGCGCATGGCATCGAGGCTGCCGGTGAGGCTGGGCGCGTAGAGCGCGCGATGGCCACTCTTCATCGCGATGGCATCGATCGCGCGCTGGCAGGCCGGGACCCGCGCGGCGAACGGCGCGGATGCCTGGTCGGCGAGACCATGGTCGTCCTTGATGATGTCGATCCCCGCCGCCGCGAAGCTTCCCGCCAGCGCCGCCAGCGACTCGCTGCCGAGTCCCTGTGGCTTTAGCGCCGCGCACGAGAGCGGCCGGGCACGCGCCGTCCGGGCGCGGACACCCTCGATGCCGAAGCGGGGTCCGCCGAACGCCGCCGCGAACCGATCCCCGATTTGCACATCGACGAGGGTCACGTCGCCCTGGAGGGAGGCGTTGCCGAACAGCATGTTCATGAGCTGCCCGGCATCGGCGCCGACGGTTTCCTCGGCGAGTTCGATGTCCGCGTCGAAGAGGCGATCGCCGACGGCACGGATGGCCGCGGCGCGACCCATCACCTCGGCGCGCACGCGGGCGTCGCGCACCGCACCGTCCGGAAGCTCGACGCTCTGCTCGAGCGCGAGCGCCTGCGCGCGCGCCTCGACGGCCTCGGCGGGGCAGGCGATGCGATAGGTGGCAACGAAGCGGGTGGCCATCGGACGGGTTGGGGACGATTGCCGGGCACGCCGAACGCGCCGCCGGTCCCCGAGTGTACGTCCCCGCCCGCGGTGCTCTCCAGCCGGGGATTACGGCGTCCCCGCGACCAGGGCCGTGACGCTGGTGATCGTCTCTACCGGGGCTCGTGAGGCGCCGACGACGGGAAGCGCAAGACACTCGTCGTGCAGGCCGCACACGTGGCGGCCTTTAGTGCCCGGAGTCGGAAGTTCGTTGCATACGCTTACCATGGCTGCGACGGTCCCTGAAAACGGCGAAAACGGGGCGCAGCGAGGAGCTCGCCATGGCGAACGTCGACAACCTTCGCAAGTCGAGCGACGAAGGGGTGCGCCGCCTCTTGCCGATTTTGTGCAGCGAACTTCCGATTCCGGACACACGCACGCCAGTGCGTGGCCGGCCTCCGCCTAGCGCCTCAGATCGAGTAGCGGCTCAGCAACGCGCGGTTCACCTCGATACCCAGGCCCGGCCCCATCGGCACGTCGACCCAGCCGTCACGCATGGCTAAAGGGTCGGTGACGAGATCGCGGCGGAAGGGATGCGCCGACTGGTCGTACTCGAATATCGGTTCAGCCGCGTGCAACGAAGGATGCGCAACCGGCAATGCGGCGATGAGGTGCAGTGATGCGGCTTGCCCGATCGCCGATCCCCACACGTGCGGATTGACGGCCACGCCGTGGGCGTGGGCGATCGCCGTGATGTGGCGGCATGCCGTGAACCCGCCGGACGCCGCGATATCGGGCTGCACCACGTCGACGGCGCGCGCCGCCACGAGATCGCGAAAACCGAAGAGGGTGAACTCGTTCTCGCCGCCTGCGATCGGACAGCCGACGGCCCGGCGCACTTCGCGGTAACCCGCCAGATCCTCCTGGACGACGGGCTCCTCGTACCAGCGCAGCGCGCAGTCGTCGAGGGCACGGCCGAGGCGGATCGCATCGGCAACGCCGTAGGCATGGTTGGTGTCGATCATCAGCGCGACCGACGCGTCCCCCAATGCGGCGCGCACCTCGCGCATGACCGTGAGATCGTCGTCGACCCCGAAGCCGAGCTTGATCTTCATGGCCGTGAAGCCATTGGCGGCGTGGCGCTCGGCCTCGGCGGCCAGCCGCGTGGCCTCGCCACGACCGGCAAGACGGTAGAAGCCGGTCGCATACGGTTGCACGCGTGTCCGGAATGCGCCGCCCAGTAGCGCATGCACCGGCCGGTCGAGTGATTTGCCGAGCAGGTCCCACAGTGCGATGTCGATGGCGCTGATCGCGCCGATGACCGCACCCTTGAGGCCGTAGTCGCGCGACTGGTTGTACATGCGGTGCCATAGCACCTCGGGCTGGCTCGCGTCGGCGCCGAGGAGCAGCGGGCGGAAGGCGGACCTGATCGCCGCGGCAGCGATTTCCGGCGGTTGCAGGCCTTGGCAGAGGGCCTCGCCCCAGCCCGAGAGGCCATCGTCGGTGACCACTTCGACGATGGTGGCGCCGCGGCGGCGCACCCATCCCTGCGAGAACGCGAACGGCTCGGCGAGCTCGCTCGCCAGCGCCCACGTTCGGATATCCGTGATCTTCATGGTTTCGGTCCCGGCAGGTTGCCGCCAATGATGTATCTAGTTCACCCGCAATGGCTCGAGCGCATCGAAGTCGAACGTGACGCCGTGCCCGGGTCGATCCGGCGCGATGGCATGACCGTCGGTGATGACGAGCGGCGCGGCGATGTAGCGGTCGAGGCCGAAGCCGTGCGCCTCGAGATAGGACCGGTTCGGGGCGGCGGCGAGGAGGTGCACCGTGATGTCGTGCGCGCCGTGGGAGGTCACCGGCAGGTTGAAGGCCTCGGCGAGATGGGCGACCTTCATGAAGGTCGTCACGCCGCCGCAGTTGGTGACGTCGGGCTCGGGGAACGACACCGCCTGCGCGCGCATGAAGTGAGTGAACTCGTGCAGGGTGTGGAGGTTCTCTCCGGTCGCGATCGGCACGCCGCCGTCGCGCAGGATGCGTACATGGCCCTCGATATCGTCCGGAATGGTCGGCTCCTCGATCCACACGAGGTTGCACGCGGCGAGTGCGCGCGCGGCCTGCACGGCCTGGTCGACGGTCCAGCGCATGTTGGCATCCACCATCAACGGAAAATCCTCGCCGAGGTGGCGGCGCATCGCCTGCACCCGCGCGACGTCCTCGGAGCGATTCGGCCTGCCGACCTTCATCTTGATGGCGCGAAAGCCGCGGGCGAGATTGCCTTCCGTCTGCGCCAGCAAGGCGTCGAGCGAAAGCCAGAGGTCGATGCCGCCGGCGTAGCAGGGTACCCGGGGATCGAAGCCCCCGAGTGCCTGGTAAAGCGGCTGCCCCGCGCGCCGCGCCTTCAGATCCCAAAGCGCGATGTCGACTGCGGAAATGGCGCTCGTGGCCTGGCCGCCGCGGCCGCCGTAATGCAGCGTCCACCACATCCGCTGCCACAGCGCCTCGATGTTCTCCGCCGGCGCACCGAGGAGCCGCGGCGCGAGGTCGCGCGCGATGAGGTCGCGCATCGCCCCGCCGCCGGCACCGACCGTGTAGGTGTAGCCCATCCCCGTCGCGCCCTCCGAATCCGCGATGCGCACGGTGACGAGCTCGAAGTACTTCATTTCGCCGTGGGTGCTGTCGGTCAGCACGACCGGCAACGGCACGTGGTAGAGATCGGCGCGAAGCGTGGCGATGGTGGGCACGGGCGTGGCCTGTCGAGGGGAAAGACGGCAGTCTAATGCTCGGGCTTCCTACGGCGGATAGCGGTTGACCACGCCTTTCACCAGCAGGATGTTGCCGTAGGGGCGAAGCTCGCCGGTGCGCACCACGGCGAAGGCGTCGCGGGCGCGGGCGTAGAACGCGTGGCGCTCGAGGGACCCGACCGCCGCGTCGCCGATGCCCTGGGCGCGCAGGATCGCGCCGAACTCGGCTACGGGCTCAGGCACGGCCCCGGGCGCCCCACGCATCGCCATCGTGAGGATCGCAGGGACGAGCGCCGCATCGACGGGAAAGACCGTCAGCACCGCCTCGAGGAGCTGTCCCGAGCCGGAGCCGCGCGCCTCGATCACCCGCCGGCCGACGGTCACGGCCGGGAAGTTGGCGTCCACGATCGCGAGCTCGTCACCGTGCCCCATGGCCGCGAGGGCGTGGAGAAGGTCCGGTGCGAGGAGTGGATGCAGTCCTTTGAGCATGCCTGGCGGCCCCTGTCGCTCGATCCCGGGTTGTCGTGGCGGACCGCCGCCACGTGCGCTCACGTATCGCGACGTGCGCAAGGCAGCCCCGCGGGTTGCGGACGGGCGTTAAACGCCATGGTAGTGAACGGGAGTAATCTGTCAACGTGCGCCTCCGTGCGGACTCCTGTTGCTGTCGCGGACACCTTCATGCCCGGGAACCCCGCCTTGCGCACCACTTTCGCCCGCCGCCCTCTCGCGCTCGGCGGTGCGCCGCTGGGCAACCTCTTCCGGCCGGTCAGCGATGCGGCGGCGACCGGCGTGCTGCGCGCGGCGCTGGCGGCTGGCGTCGACTACTTCGACACGGCACCGCATTACGGCAATGGCCGGTCCGAGCAGCGCTTCGGCTCGGTGCTGAACACGGTTCCGCGGGAGCGTTTCGTGCTGTCGACCAAAGTCGGCCGGCTGCTCACGCCGTGCAGCGACCCGGCGCGCATTCAGCACGGCTACGTCGACGGCCTGCCTTTCGTGCAGCACTACGACTACACCCACGATGGCACCTTGCGCTCGCTCGACGAGAGCCTCGCGCGACTCGCGCTCGCGCGCATCGACATCGCGTACGTGCACGACATCGACGTCGCCACCCACGGCGCCGACCAGCCCATGCGGTTCCGCGAGGCGATCGAGGGCGCGCTGCCGGCGCTCGCGCGGCGCAAAGCGGATGGCACGCTGGCCGGCTACGGGCTGGGCGTCAACGACGTGCAGGTCTGCCTCGATACCCTCGCCGTCGCCGACCTGGACGTGATCCTGCTCGCGGGCCGCTACACCCTTGCAGACCAGTCGGCGCTCGCTGCGCTCCTACCGCGCTGCGTCGCGCGCGGCGTGGCGATCGTCGCCGGCGGACCGTTCAATTCCGGGATCCTCGCCACCGGCGCGCATCCGGCCGACGGCGCGGCGCCCTACTTCGACTACGCCCCCGCCGCACCGCACGTGGTCGAGCACGTCGAGCAGATCGAGCGCCTCTGCCTGGACTTTGCGGTGCCGCTCAAAGCCGCCGCCCTGCAGTTCCCGCTCGCGCATCCCGCGGTTGCCTGCGTGCTGGTCGGCGCGCGCAGCGTCGCCGAGCTCGAGGACAGCCTCGCCCACGTGCACCTGCCGATCCCGCGCGCCTTCTGGACGTCGTTGCGCGAGGCGCGGCTCGTGCACCCGGCGGCACCGCTGCCTGGCGACCCGTGATCCGCGCCGATACCCACGCGCGGCGCGTCCGCGACGCGGCGTGCTCGGCGACGGTTGAAGGCGGGTGACGGGCGGCCGCGTCGGCGCGCGGCGCGTCCCCGGCACGCGGCACGCGTCCCGTTCGACGGCCGAGGGCGGCGTGACGGGCGGCCTCGTCGGCGCGCAGCGCGTC
>JBDTWB010000161.1:0-9342 GCA_040006895.1 Casimicrobiaceae bacterium
TGATCGGGATCGGCGTGCCCCAGTAACGCTGGCGCGAGATGCCCCAGTCGCGCAGGCGGTAGGTGGTGCGTTTCTCGCCGAGCCCCTTGGCGGCGAGGTCGGTGGCAACGGCAGCGACGGCTTCTTCGTATGCCAGGCCATCGTAGCTGCCGGAATTTACCGCCAGCACGTCCTCCTTCGAGGCGTACCACGCCTTCCATTGCGCGTCGTCGAAATAGACTTCGGGGTGGGTCGCGTGGGGCCGCTTGGCGCGAAGCCCGTCGGTATAGGCTAGCTTGTGCGCCATCACCTGGCTGATCGGCAGCCCGTATTTCCGGGCGAATGCGAAGTCGCGCTCGTCGTGCGCCGGCACACCCATCACGGCGCCGTCGCCGTAGCTCATCAGCACGTAGTTTCCCACCCAGACGTCCACGGGCGCGCCGGTGAGGGGATGAGTGACGTGCAGGCCCGTCGGCATGCCCTTCTTTTCCATCACCGCGAGATCGGCCTCCATGACGCTGCCCTGCTTGCATGCCGCGATGAAGGCCGCGAGCTCCGGATTGTCCTCCGCGGCGAAGGTTGCCAGCGGATGCTCGGGCGCGACCGCGCAGAAGGTCACCCCCATGACGGTGTCGGCGCGGGTGGTGAACACGTACATGCGCCCATCCCCGATCAGCGTGCCGGCGGCGTCGCGGATGTCGTGCGGAAACGCGAAGCGCACCCCCACGCTCTTGCCGATCCAGTTGGCCTGCATCGTTTTCACACGGTCGGGCCATCCGGGCATCTTGTCGAGGTGATCGAGCAGTTCCTCGGCGTAATCGGTGATCCGCAGGTAGTACATCGGGATCTCGCGCTTTTCGACCGGCGCACCGGAGCGCCAGCCGCGGCCATCGATGACCTGCTCGTTGGCGAGCACGGTCTGGTCGACCGGATCCCAGTTCACGACGCCGGTGGTGCGATAGGCGATGCCCTTTTCGAGCATGCGCAGGAAGAGCCACTGGTTCCACTTGTAGTAGTCCGGATCGCAGGTGGCGAGCTCGCGCGACCAGTCGATGGCGAGCCCCATCGCCTGGAGCTGCTGCTTCATGTAGCCGATGTTGTCGTAGGTCCACTGCGCGGGGGCCCGGCCGCTTTTCATCGCGGCGTTCTCGGCAGGCAGGCCGAACGCATCCCAACCCATCGGCATCAGCACGTTCCAGCCCTTCATCCGCAGGTGCCGGTACATTACGTCGTTGATGGTGTAGTTGCGCACGTGCCCCATGTGCAGCTTGCCCGATGGGTAGGGGAGCATCGACACGCAATAGAACTTGGGACGATCGGGGCGCTCCAAGGCGCGGTACACGTCGCCCGAACGCCACGCGCCCTGGGCTTCGGACTCGATGGCGGTGGGATCGAAGGGCTTCATGAGAGGCGTGGCCGGCAAGAGGTAAGCCTTTGATTATACCGGTGCGGCTCGCATCGACTGGGGCGGGCAATGGTGCGGCACCACGCCCTGAGGGATCGGCCGGCGCGGCGACGCGCATGGCAAGGCGTGGTTCCGCCACCGGTGCCGCCCCGTGCCCGCCGTTCAGCGCTGCCGAGTGTGGCAGTCAGTTTCGATCACCGGCAACGACCAAGTGATGGGAGAAATGGAACGGCCGATCCCGTCTGTCTGCCCGGACGGCTCGACCGGCTGAGGTTCCTGCCATGCGAGAGGGATTGCCGCCGGCGAACGATAAAATCACCCCAAGCGGATACAGTACAACCGCACGGACCTCATCGATGCAACGACCTTCCACTGCGCGCACGATCTTCTGGGCCCTCGTCGGGCTCACGACGGCGCTCGTCGGCGCGTTGCCCGCGCGTGGCGCTCCGGTACGCACCGAGCATGTCGAGGCCGAGCTCGTCGCCGGGCGCACGGCGATCGTGCCCGGCGAGACACTGACGGTGGCGCTACGCTTGAAGCTCGCGCCGGGCTGGCACACCTACTGGCGCAATCCCGGCGATTCCGGGTTGCCGACGACCCTCGCATGGCAGCTGCCGGAGGGTGCGGTCGCCGGGCCGATCCAGTGGCCCGCTCCCAAGACCCTGCCGGTGGGGCCGATGGTCAACTATGGCTACGAAGGCGAGGTGATGCACCTCGTCGATCTCCAGATGCCGTCGTCGCTCGGGGCGTCTCCCGTCAACCTGGCCGCGCGCGCCGAGTGGCTGGTGTGCAAGGAGACTTGCATCCCCGAAGGGGCCGACCTGAGTCTCACCCTGCCGGTCGCGGTGAACGGAACCGCGAGCGCAACTGCAACCGCGAGCGCATGGGCCGACCGGATTGCGGCGACGCGCGCGGCGCTGCCACAGCCCCTTGCGGAAGGTCGAAGCCGCGCCACGGGCAGCGGATCGACAGTCGTGCTGGCCGTCGACCGCCCGCCCGGCGCTGCCGATCCGGGCAAGGTCTATTTCTTCGCGCATGAACCGGATCGTATCGAGCCCTCGCGGGTGCAGCCGCTCAAGCGCACCGACGCGGGCTTCGAGCTGCAGCTGCCGGTATCGAGCCAGTTGAGCGGCGCGCTGCCGAAACTTTCCGGCGTGCTCACCGCGGCAAACGGCTTCGCGACGTCGGCCGGGATGGTGCAGGCGGTCGTGATCGAGACGCCGGTCGCAGGCGCTGTGGTTGCCGGACCCAAGCCCGAGTTGACGGTGGCCACGCTGAACGTGGCGCCGGTTCCGGCTGCGGACGGTGCGCCCGGGCTGGCGCTGGCCATCGCCCTGGCACTGGTCGGCGGGGTGCTCCTCAATCTCATGCCCTGCGTATTCCCGGTCCTGTCGCTCAAGGTGCTGGGTTTCGCCCGGCACCACGACAGCAAGGCGACCCTGCATGCCGAAGCCGGTGCGTTCGCCGCAGGCGTGCTCCTGACCTTTCTGAGTCTCGGCTTCGTGCTGTTCGCGTTCCGTGCGGCCGGTGAGCATCTCGGCTGGGGGTTCCAGCTGCAATCGCCCGCGGTGGTGACCGTGCTGGCGCTGCTCTTTTTCGTGATCGCGATCAACCTCTCGGGCGCGTTCGAGTTCGGGCAACTCGTACCCTCGTCGCTCGCCGGCTGGACGTCCAAGAATCGCACCCTCGACGCCTTCGGCTCGGGTGTGCTCGCGGTGATCATCGCCTCGCCGTGCACCGCGCCGTTCATGGGGGCGGCGCTGGGCTACGCGTTCGCGGGCACGGCGCTCACCACCTTGATGGTGTTCGGCGCGCTCGGCATCGGGATGGCGCTGCCATACGTGCTGCTGGCGTGGTTCCCGGGCTGGCGGCGCCGGCTGCCGCGGTCGGGCGCGTGGATGGTGCGTTTCAAGCAGTTCCTGGCGTTCCCGATGTACGCCACCGTCATCTGGCTCGCCTGGGTGCTGGGCGCGCAGCGCGACAACGACGCCGTGCTCCGCCTGCTCGTGGTGCTGCTTTCGGTCGGGTTCGCGCTGTGGACATGGCAGATCGTGCGCACCGGCGGTTCGCGGCTGTGGTCGCTCGGCGTTGCGCTGGCCGCGGTGACGGCGGTGGCCATGGCCCTGCCTCTGCTCGCCGCGGACGACACGGTAGATGCGAAGGCCGACACGGTGGGCGCGAGGGCCGCGACCCGTTTGCCGCAGGGCTGGATCGACTACAGCCCGGCCAAGATCGCCGAGTTGCGAGCGGACGGGCGCACCGTGTTCGTCGACTTCACCGCGGCATGGTGCGTCACCTGCCAGGTCAACAAGCGCCTCGTGCTCGACACCGACGAGATTCGCGCCGCCTTCACCCTCGGCAACGTCGCGCTGGTGCGCGCCGACTGGACCCGTCGCGATCCCGTGATCACCGACGCCCTCGCGGCGTTGGGTCGCAACGGCGTGCCCGTCTATGTCGTCTATCGTCCCGGTCGAGCTCCGCAAGTGCTGTCGGAAATCCTGACCAAGCAGGCGGTGCTGGATGCGGTCTCCGCGTAACGGGGTCAGATTACATTATCAGTCCCCTCTAGCACCCGACCCGCGTCGCCGGCCTCGCGGCACGACCCTGGTTTTCACTTAGTCGTGGTGTGACGGCCGCATGCGTAATGGGGTCAGATTACTTTATCGGTCCCGCGGCATGCGTAATGGGTCAGATTACTTTATCGGTCCCGAGCGCCTCTGCATGCCGCTATCCGGACCCGCAACCAGTTGTCAGTCAAGGATCCGCGTCGGCCACGGGCGGCCCCGGGGAACAATGTCCACACGACGACCCAGCATCGCGGCGATACGTTCCTGGAATTGGGGCTCGCCCAGCGCGCGGTTGCGATTCACATGCGCGCGAATGCTGGCAAGATCGTCACCGGCCACCCCCGCGCGCACCAGGTCGCGCCAGGCGGTCGCACGCTCACAAGAGGACGTGCCGAGTCGCGCAAATTCGCCATGCGGCGTGAGCAATCGGAACCTGCTTTCGTGTTCCCGCTCGAGCCCCGCGTGATGCCGGTAGCTCGACCAGGGGTAGTCCTCCGGCGCGACGACCATGTGCGCGCGGACGGGATTGAGCTCGATGTAGCGCATGCAGGCGAGCAAATAGCGTTCACTTTGCACCAGGCTGCCGCGAAATCGGCCTTCGAACAACGTTCCGGTGCGTCCGTACGTTCCATTGATGCGTCGGACATAGCGTAAGCCGACCAGTTTCATCATCGCCGACAGTGCGCCGAGCGCCCGAGCGCTTGCCAGCAGATGGACGTGATTGGTCATCAACACGAAGGCATGGACCGAGACGTCGTAGCGTGTCGCGGCGTCGGCCAGGACGTCAAGGTAAAGCGACCGGTCTATGTCGCGGTAGAAGCAGGGTTGGCGATCGACGCCCCGCAACACGATGTGCTGTGGTATGCCGACGACGTCGATTCTTGGCAAGCGGGCCATGGCGAGAAGCGAATAGCGATTTCGCCACGATCTCCGTTCGGCCCGTCGAGAACAATCGACCGACCGGATGAACTGATCACTTACGACAACCCATTAGCCCATTCCCATCAGCCCTGTCCTCATCGCTTGCCGGAGATTGCGGACGAGGCAGGGCAAGCGCGCGACGTCGGGAGGGAGGCGCCGCGCGGATGAGCGAGGCATGACGGCTCGTCCGATCGATTGCCGGGAAGGCCCGCGGCATCGCCGAACGCTGGCGCCGAGCCCAGCGACCGCGCGCGGTTGATAACTTACACCGACCCCATTACCTCAGTGCTTCGCGCCGAGGTACAGCTTGGCCATGCGATCGTCGGCCAGGAGCTCGGCCCCGCCGCCGGACAGTACGACCTTGCCCTGATCGAGGATGTAGCCGCGATCGCTGATCGCGAGGGCCTGGCGGGCGCGCTGCTCGACCATCAGCACCGCCACGCCTTGCGCGGGCAGTCCGGTCACGAGCGTAAGCACCTGTGCGACCAGCGCCGGCGCGAGTGCCGCGGTCGGTTCGTCGAGCACGATGAGGCGCGGGCGGCTCATCAGCGCTCGGGCAAACGCGAGCTGCTGCCGCTCGCCACCCGAGAGCGTGCCGGCACGCTGCCGCAGCCGGTTCTCGAGTATGCCGAACGTGCCGAGCAGCTCGTCGACGCGCCGCGCGACGTCGTCGACGCCATTCACGATTTGCAGGTTCTCGAGCACGGTCAGGGAGGCGAAGACGTTGGCCACCTGCGGCACGTAGGCGATGCCGGCGGCGATGCGATCCTCGACGGGGGTGCGGGTGATGTCCCGACCCGAGAGCTCGATGTGCCCCGACACCCGGGGCAAAAGGCCGACCACGGCCTTGGACAGGGTGGATTTCCCGGCGCCGTTGGTGCCCGCGATGGTGACGATCTCGCGCTCGGCGACCGTGAGATCGATCCCGTGCAGGATGTCGTTCTCGCCGTAGCCGCCGGAGAGGTCGCGCACGGCGAGCAGCATCAGATGACCCCGCCCATGTAGGCCTCGTGGACCCGCGGGTCCTCGAGCACGGCGACAGGATCGCCGTCGGCGATGACCCGTCCCTGGTCCATCACGTACAGGTGTTGGACGAGCGCCCGCAATGCTTCCAGGTGATGCTCGATGATCACGAAGGCGATGCCGCGGTCGGCATTGAGCTCCCGCAGCTTCTCCGAGATCTCGCCGATCAGCACGGGATTGACTCCCGCGAACGGCTCGTCGAGCAGGATGCACTTCGGGTCGAGCATCAGCACCCGGCCGAGCTCGAGCAGCTTCTTCTGGCCACCGGACAGATTGACGGCGAGGGTGTCGGCAACCGCTTTGAGGTTCAGGAAGGCGATCCAGCGATCGACGGCTTCGATCAGGCGGGCCTCCTCCCGTGCCACGCGCGACCAGCCGATGAACACCGACTGCAGGGTCTCGCCATACTCGCGCGGTGCCGCCGCGAGCAGGTTCTCGCGCACGGTGAGGTGCTTGAACTCGCGCGGCACCTGGAAGGTCCGGCCGAGGCCCCGCTGCGCGCGTTGCATCGGCGAGAGTCGGTCGATGGACTTGCCGGCAAAGGTGATCGCGCCGGCATCCGCCTTGAGCTGGCCGCTGACTGCGGCGAACAGGGTGCTCTTGCCGGCACCATTGGTGCCGGCGATGCCGATCACGCCGCGCTCCGGAACCTCGAAGGACACGCGGTCGAGCACCCGGAACTCGCCGAAATGCTTGCTGACGTCGCGGGCAGCCAGGAGCGCCATCACATCGTCCGCTTGCCCATCAAGCCCTGGGGCCGGTAGATGGTGAACAGGATCAGCGCGAGTCCCACCATGGCGAGGCGCACGCTCGACATCTGCACTTCGGTCACGCCCGGCACGAAGTCGCGCGCGAACCGCGATCCTTCGAGGAACACGAGCAGGATCAGGCTGCCGACCACCGCGCCGGACGTGCGGCCGGGCCCGCCGATGATGACGGCGATCCAGACATAGAACGTGACCAGCGGCAGGAACTGCTCGGGCGAGATGAAGGTGATGGTGTGGGCGTAGAACGCCCCGGCGAGGCCCGCGAGCCCGGAGCCCAGCATGAAGACCTGCACCTTCATCCGCGCCGGATCCTTGCCGAGAGTCTCGACGGCGACCTCGTCGTCGCGCACTGCCTGGATCAGCCGGCCGTAGGGACTGCGCACCAGGTGGGTCAGCAGCAGCACCGCGCCGGCGTTGCACAGGATGAGCACGACCAGAGTCGCGAGACCCGAGTAGCGGGTGTCGCCGAGGAACACGAACAGGCCCGGAATGCCGGGCAGTCCCTGCACGCCATTGGTCAGCCACGCTTCCTGCTGGATGACGATACGCACCGTTTCGGAGAAGCCCAGCGTAACCACGGCGAGGTAGTCGTCCGACAGGCGAAGCGACAGGAGCCCGATCGGATACGCCGCCAGCGCCGCGAGGACCATCGCGATCGGGAACGTGATCAGGAACGGCCATCCCTGCAGGCTCAGCAATGCCGACGTGTACGCGCCAATCGCGAAAAAGGCGACGTGGCCGAAGTTCACCAGCCCGGTAAAGCCGTACTGCAGGTTGAGCCCGATCGCGAGCAGCATGTAGATCAGCGCGATGACCCCGACGGCGACGAGGTAGGCGTCCATGGCTAGCGGGCGACGAGAGCCGTGCCGAACAGGCCGCGGGGTCGCAGCAGCAGCACCAGCAGCAGTGCCGTGAACGCCACGGCGATCTTGTAGGAAGGCCCGACCAGCGGTATCGACATTTCCTGGACGATGCCCAGCAGTACGGCGCCGACCACGGCGCCGATCGGGCTGCCGATGCCGCCGACAATCATCGCGGCGAACGCCGGGATCAGGAGC
The DNA here is from genome assembly GCA_040006895.1 of Casimicrobiaceae bacterium. Lineage (GTDB taxonomy): Bacteria > Pseudomonadota > Gammaproteobacteria > Burkholderiales > Casimicrobiaceae > CAIWHR01. The sequence continues at coordinate 7,721 of JBDTWB010000161.1, forward strand.
TCCCAGCCGAGCTCGGGCGACACCACGGCCTTGGCGCCGAACAGCACGCCGCCGAGCGCGCAGAGCACGCCGACCACGCTCCACAGCACCAGCATGACCCGCCGTACGCGGATGCCGCTCGCGCGGGCGAGGTCGGGATTGTCCGCGACGGCGCGCATCTGCCGGCCGACGGGGGTCAGATTGAGCAGCGCGAACAACAGCAGCATCGCGGTGATGGCGATGGCCGCGACCACGAGATCGGTGGGAAGCACCCGCACCCCGCTGAAGTTCCAGGCCCGCACCAGCGGCACCTGCAGGGTGAGCTGGTCATGGCCGACGAAGAACGTCAGCAGCGATCGCACCAAAAACGCCACCCCGATCGACGCGACCAGGCTCGCCACCAGCGGCCGGCCGCGCAAGGCACGGAACACCCACAGGTAGAAGACGACCGACACCACGATGCCGGCGGCCACCGCGCCGAGGCCGGTCAGCACCAGCGACCCGGCGACGTACCCCTGCACGCCGACCGCGGCATAGGCCGCGACCGTCATGTAGTCGCCGGTGGCCGCATTCGGAAAGCGCGCGATCCCCATCACCAGGGTGAGCGCCAGCGCGGGCAGCGCGATCAGCAGGCCCTCGACGGTGCCGTTGATCAGCAGGTTGGCGAGATACGCGGGGGTCATGGCCGGGAACCGAAGCGACGGCCCAGCACGCCACGGCGGCCGGGCACGTCGTGAGGAAATGCCGCACCTGGGAACGCCGCGTCCGTGTTCACCGCACACCCACGACGGCGGGCTTGCGATCGCGGAACGCTGAACATCGAACGGGTGATCATCGAGTCGGGCGGATGGCGTCCCCGAAGGTCAGAGCGAGATGACGTCCTTGCGCACGATCTGGCCCTTCTCGATCACGTACATCCCGAAATCGGGCATCACGTCGCCGAACTTGTCGAAGTCGAGCCGGCTGGAGGCGCCTTCGTAGTTCACTTTCTGCTTCTGCGCCAGCAGCTTCTTGCCCTCGGCGAACGAGAAGACCTTGGTACCGGGTGGATTCGACACGTCGCGAATCTTGGCGGTGATCTCCGCGGGCCCTGCATTGGCGCCTGCGGCCTCGGCCGCCAGCGCCAGCGAAATCACCATGTCGTAGGTCATGGCTGCATAGACATTGGTCGCGACGGGCTTGCCCATGGCCTTCTGATATTCGGCATCGAGGTGCTTGTAGGAAGGCGCGCCTTCATTCGAGATGGCGTCCACGGCGATCACGCCTTCGACCGCGTCGTTGCCCAGCGCCTTGACCAGGTCGGCGTTGGCAGCCCAGCCCGGCATGATCCACTTGACGTCCTGTCCGAACTGGAACCATTCGCGCAGGATGATCGTGGAGTCGGGCAGGTAGGAGCCGGTGACGATGACATCGGGCTTCGCGGCCAGGATCTGCTGCAGTTCGCTGCGATAGCTCGGGCGATTGGGCTCGTAGACCACGCTCGCCACGACCTTGCCGTGCTTCTTCTCCCAGATCTTCTTGAAGCCTTCGGTGTTGCCGATGCCGGAGGCGTTGTTGAAGGCCATGGTGGCGGCACGCTTGAAGCCGCGCTTCTCGGCGGCGGCGGCGAACGCGGCACCGATCTGGTCGTTGGTGGCCTGGAA
>JBDTWB010000162.1:0-9341 GCA_040006895.1 Casimicrobiaceae bacterium
CCATTGAGCGCCGCGGGGCCGTCCCGAGGCGCTCGCCCCCTCCCTGGGAGGGGGGTGCGCAGCCCGCGCCGTCGGCAAGCCTGGGGGAGGTCAACCATTGAGCGCGACGCCACCTCCGGCAGGCGGAAGCGCCGCGTCGCACACTGCGCGTAATCCCGCCTCGCCGGGGCCGGGACCAAGCGACACGTCCGCTGGCACCCACGCGAGCCCGTCGCCCTCCGTCGCGCCCGTCGTGGTGGGCGACGGTCACCTCAACGTCGGGGATGTGGTGCGCGTCGCCCGTGCGGGCGCCACCGTGCAACTGGCCGATATCGCCCGCACCCGGGTCGAGGCGGCCCGCACCACCGTCCTGCGTCTCGCCCAGTCGACGCAGCCCATCTACGGCGTCAACACCGCGCTCGGCGCGAACACCGGCGCGCGCATTCCGGCGGCCGACATCAATGCCTACCAGGAACGCGCTGTCGAGGCGCGCGCGGTTGGCGTTGGTACGCCGTTTCCGGTCGACGTGGTGCGCGCGATCATGCTCGCCCGCATCGCCGGCATGGCGATGGGGGGATCGGGCGTGTCGCCCGCGGTGCTCGACGCCTTCGTCGCGCTGCTGAACTCCGGCGTCAGGCCCGTGGTGCCCGGCAGGGGATCGATCGGATGTGCCGACCTGCCATCGCTTTCCCACTTGGCCCTGGTGCTGATCGGCAAGGGCTTCGCCGAGCTCGATGGCGAGGTGATTCCCGGCGGCGAGGCACTGGCCACGGCCGGCCTGGTGCCGGCGACCCTCGGGGTCAAGGATGGGCTCGCCTTGATCAGCGCCAATGCCGGCTCGGTGGGGCACGCTGCGCTGGTCATCGCCGACTGTGCCAGCGCCCTCGACGCCCTAAATGTTGCGGCCGCCCTCTCCTTCGAAGGATTTCGCGCCAACACGAGTCCCCTCGATCCCCGCGTGCACGCGGCGCATCCGCATCCCGGGCAGATGCGCATCGCCGCGCGCTTGCGGACCTTGCTGGCCGGCAGCGCCTTATGGATGCCGGGCGCCGCGCGCCGGGTGCAGGATCCCCTGTCGTTGCGCTGCATCACCCAGGTGCACGGTGCGGCGCTCGGCGCGCTCAGCCGTGCCCGCGACGCGGTCGAGCTCGAGCTCAATAGCGCCAGCGAGAGCCCGCTGGTGCTCGCCGACGACGAGGCCATGCTCTCCAACGGCAACTTCCATCCCGCCGCACTCGCCCTCGACATGGACGCCGTCGGCCTCGGGCTCGCCGCCACGGCCATGCTATGCGTGCAGCGCTGCCAGCGGCTGTATTCGCCGGCCATGTCCGGATTGCCGCTGCAGCTCACCCGGCGCGGTCCCGAGCATTCCGGCTTCGCGACCTTGCAGAAAACGCTCTCCACGCTTTACGCCGAGCTGCGCCACCTCGCCAATCCCGCCTCGCTCGACTGCCTGCCGGTGTCCGAGGCGATCGAGGACCACGCCTCGATGGCGCCCAGCGTCATCGCCAAGACCGCCGCGATGGTCCCCAGCCTGCATTACCTCGCGGCCATCGAGCTCGTATCGGCGGCCCAGGCGGTCGATCTGCGCGAGACGCCTCTGGATACGCTGGGTGCGGGCGCACGCAGCGCGTACGACGCGGTCCGGCGGCACGTCCGCACCCTCGACCATGACCGGTCGCTCGGCCCGGACGTCGAGCGCATCGCCCGGCTGATCCGTGAGGGCGGAATCGACACCGTTGACCTGCTGGTCGCTGCGTCATGAAGTGGCTGGTCAACAACTGGGACCAGGTCCTGGTGGCGCTCGGCCAGCACATCGTGATCGCCGGCACGGCCATCGCCATCGCGTTTGTGCTGTCGCTCGCGATCGGGATTTTCGCGGCGCGACACGAAACGGTGTTCCGCACGGCGATCACCCTCACGGGCGTCCTCTACACCATCCCGACCCTCGCCTTCCTGGCGCTGCTGATCCCGCTGGTGGGCCTCGGCAAAACCAACGCCATCATCTGCATGGTGGCGTTCTCGCTGATGATCATGATCCGCAACGTGGCGATCGGCATCCGCGAGGTGCCGCGCGAGGTGGTCGACGCCGCGCGCGGAATGGGCATGCGCCCGCGCGAGATCCTGGCGAAGATCGAACTGCCGCTGGCGATGCCGGTGATCGTCGCCGGGGTGCGCATCGCCACGGTGACCGTGATCAGCGTCGCAGTGGTCGCGGCCTACGTGAACGCCGGCGGCCTCGGCACCCTCATCTTCAACGGTATCAGCAACGATCACGCTCCCAAGATCTGGGCCGGCGCCCTGACGGCGTGCGCGCTGGCCATCGTCGCCGACATGAGCCTTGCGCGGCTCGAATCGCGCCTGCGCCGGCAGGCGAGCTAAAGCCGATGCTGCTGCTCGAAACCTGGCACTGGCTGCTCGACCATCCCGATCGGTTCCTGAGTGCGCTCGGCACCCACGTCGCCCTGTCGGCGAGTGCGCTGTTCATGGCCATCGCCATCGCGGTGCCCATCGGCATCCGCATCGCGGGCACGCGACGCGCGGCCCTGGTCGCGGTGACCATCGCCAACATCGGCCGGACGCTGCCGTCGCTCGCCGTACTCGCGCTGGTGATGCCGATCCTGGGCACCGGCTTCGCGCCGTCGCTTTTTGCCCTCACCCTGCTGGCGCTGCCTCCGATCCTGATCAACACCTACACCGCGATCCGGCAGGTCGATCCCGACGTGGTCGACGCGGCGCGCGGCATGGGCATGCGCCGCGGCGAGATCCTGCGGCGGGTGGAGCTGCCACTGGCAGTGCCGGTGATGTTCGCCGGCATCCGCATCGCGGCCGTGCAGGTCGTATCCGGCGCGGTGCTGGCAGCCTACATCGGCGGCGGCGGCCTGGGCGACTTCATCACCGCCGGGATCGCGATGATGGCCCTCCCGCAACTGCTGGTCGGCGCCATCCCCGCAACGCTGCTGTCCATCGGCACCGACCAGCTGTTCGGCGCCCTGCAACGTGCCTTCACCCCGAAGGGCGTCTGACGACATGATCGAGATCGTCGACCTCGTGAAGCAGTTTCCCGGAACTGCACGACCGGCCGTCGACCATCTCACTCTGTCGATTCCTCAGGGCGACGTCTGCGTGCTGATCGGCCCATCCGGCTGTGGCAAGACCACGACCATGCGGCTCATCAACCGGATGATTGACCCCGACGCCGGCCTCATTCGCGTAGCGGGTGACGACGTGATGGCGGTCGATCCCGTCGAGCTGCGGCGCCGCATCGGCTACGTGATCCAGCAGGTCGGACTGTTTCCGCACTGGACCATCGCCGAGAACGTGGCGACCGTGCCGCGCCTGCTGCGCTGGCACGATGCCCGCATCGCGACGCGGACCGACGAGCTCCTGCATCTGGTCGGCATGGATCCGGCGCTGTACCGGGACCGTTATCCACGCGAGCTCTCCGGCGGGCAGAAGCAGCGGGTCGGCTTCGCGCGGGCGCTCGCCGTCGATCCCGCCGTCATGCTGATGGACGAGCCGTTCGGCGCGCTGGATCCCATCACCCGCACGCGACTGCAGGACGAGTTCCTGAACATCCTGCGCGCGCTCGCCAAGACCATCGTGTTCGTCACCCACGACATCGACGAGGCGATCAAGATGGGCACTCGCATCGCCATTCTCGCCGACGGCGCCCTGGTTCAATACGACACGCCGGAGACGATCCTGCAGTCGCCGGCCAACGCTTTCGTCGAAGCCTTCGTCGGCGCCGATCGTGCCCTGAAGCGCTTGTCCCTCGTGGCGGCGCGCGACGCCAGCCAGCCGCTGCACGGCGCGACCCTGCGCCATGCCATCCCGGGCAGCGCGACCCTGCGCGATGCGCTGTCGCAGATGCTGGCCGCTGGGGTGGAAACGATCGGCGTCCTCGACGGCGAGGGGAACACCACCGGGTTGCTGACCCTGGCCGCGATCCGGGCCCGCATCGCCGTACCCGATGGCGGCTGAGCCCGTCAGGCCCGGTCGAATCCTGGCAGTTCGACCGGCGCGGCAGCCTCGAGTAGCGCGTCGGTCGTCACCAGGTCCGCCGCAGCAGCGATATCGGGCGCGAGATAGCGATCCTCCTGCAGCGCCGGCACCTGCGCCCGCACCGCTTCATACACCCGCTGCAAGGCCGCGCTCGAGCGCAACGGCGCGCGCAGCCCGACCCCCTGGGCGGCGGCGAGCAACTCGATCGCGACCACGTGGGCAGCGTTTCGGGCCATCGGTAACAGGCGGCGCGCGCCGTGCGCGGCCATCGACACGTGATCTTCCTGGTTGGCCGAGGTCGGGATCGAGTCGATGCTCGCCGGATGCGCCTGCTGCTTGTTCTCGGCCACCAGCGCGGCGGCGGTGACCTGCGGAATCATGAACCCGCAGTTCAAGCCGGGATTCGGCGTCAGGAAGGCCGGCAATCGCGAGAACGCCGGATCGATCAGCATGGCAAGCCGCCGCTCGGACAAGCTGCCGATCTCGCACAGTGCCAGGGCGAGGATATCGGCGGCGAACGCCACGGGCTCGGCGTGGAAGTTGCCACCCGAAACGACCTCGTCCGGGTCGGCGAACACCAGCGGGTTGTCGGTAACGCCATTGGCCTCGACCCCAAGGGTGGCCGCGGTCTGGCGCAGGAGGTCGAGACAGGCGCCCATTACCTGAGGCTGGCAGCGCAGGCTGTACGGATCCTGGACGCGACTGTCGCCGGTGCGATGCGAGGCGCGGATGCCGCTGCCCGCCATCAGGGCGCGCAGGCTCGCGGCGACATCGATCTGGCCGCGCTGGCCGCGCAGCGCCTGGATGCGCGCATCGAAGGGTGCATCGGAGCCCATCGCGGCGTCGGTCGACAGTGCCCCCGTGACCAGCGCGGCGGTGAACACGCGCTCGGCTCGGAACTGCGCCGTCAGCGCGAGGGCGGTGGAGCACTGGGTGCCATTGAGCAGCGCCAATCCTTCCTTGGGCGCCAGCACCAGGGGCACGACGTGCGCGCGCTGCAATGCCTCGCCGGCCGGCAGCCGCTCGTCGCGCCACCACATCTCCCCCACCCCGAGCAGTGCGGCCGTGAGGTGCGCCAGTGGGGCGAGATCGCCCGAGGCGCCGACCGATCCCTGCCCGGGCACTACGGGCACGAGATCACGCTCCAGGCAATCGAGCAGCGTCTGCACCGTCGCCACGGTCACGCCGGAGGCGCCCTGCGCAAGTGCGGCGATCTTGAGCCCCATCATCAGCCGTACCACCTCGCGCGGCAGCGACTCGCCGACGCCGCAGGCATGGGACAACACCAGGTTGTACTGGAGCGCGACCAGGTCGCCCCTGGCAATCGACACGTTCGCAAGCCGCCCGAAGCCGGTGTTGATGCCATAGACCGGGGCGCCGCGCGCGACGATCGCAGCGACGGCACGGGCGCTTGCTTCCACCGGTGGCTGCCAGCCGGCGGCGAGCTCGATACCGGCCCCGCCGGCAATGTCGCGCCAGGTTGCCAGGGGAACGCGGCCGGGATCGAGGATGACGCGTGGACGGTTCACGGCAGCGTGGCGATCACGTGCGAAAGATGAAGTAAACCGCGCCGACGAGGCAAAGTGCCGCCCACACGTAGTCGAGCTTGAGCGGCTGATCCATGTAGACGATCGCGAACGGCACGAACACCGTCAGGGTGATCGCCTCCTGCAGGATCTTGAGCTGCGCGAGGGACAATGCCGTGAATCCCACGCGGTTGGCGGGCACCTGCAGCAGGTACTCGAAGAGTGCGATGCCCCACGACAGCACTGCGGCCCACCACCAGGGCCAGGTCTGCAGATGCTTGAGATGGCCGTACCACGCAAAGGTCATGAACACGTTGGAGCCGGCCAGCAACACCGCGCAAACGATTACGGGATGCGCGGTCGGCAGCGAGAATGGGCTCACGCGATTTCCTTTTGCTCGATGCGCGCGCGACGCAAGGCGCGCTTGCAATTTTCCGCCGATTGGCCAGCGCGCTGTGCTCCTGCGCACCGGCGTACTGCGGAACGTGCGCGGCGGTCAGCGGAACCTGAGCTCGAGTCCGGGCAGCGGCAACGCGCCATAATCGCTGCGCCATGTCTCTCCGGGCTTTACCGGCCACGCGTCGCTGATCGTCCCGGTGGTCACGATCTCGTCGCGGGCGAGCGGCGGCGCCCACGGCTGGCCTTCGAGCACGCGGGTGAGGTGCGCGAGTGCGTGCGCCGGGCCGCCGAGCACGTTGGCCCCCACGCCGCGATCGACGACGGTATCGCCGCGGCACAGGGTGAGCCGAAAGTCCGGCAACAGCGCACCGACCGCGAGTCGATTGGCCGGCGACAGGACCAGCGGCGCGCCGATCACCAGGGCGCCATGCAGCCCGAATGCCGCCGTGCAATCGGCAGCCGTGAACTTCCAATCGGGAAAGTGGCTCTGCACGATCTCGAAACCCGGCGCGATCCAGGCTGCGGCGCGCAACATCGTGGCCGGGTCGTCGCTGGGCTCGATATCCTCGCCGAGACCGAACACGACTTCGGGCTCGATGCGCGGCTGGACGAAGCCCTGCAAGGACAGCGTCGCGCGTCCATCCGGGGCCCGGTGCACGGTGTGCTGCCAGATGTGCGCCCACATCGGCTGATACACGCCATAGCGCGGCCAGATGGTGGTGTTGGTGAAGCCGATCTTGCGCCCGACCGGTCGCCATCCGGCCTCGAGGCGTCGGGCCTCGATGCGCTCCAGGACGCGATAGGCCGAATCGACGTCGAATTCCGGCGTGTCCCGGGTGATCGGCGGCAGCGTCTCGGCGCGATCGTAGGCCGCGATCAAGCGTGCTGCGATGGCCTCCGTACGCTGGGCCGGGATCACGACGGCCGCCCCGCCAGCGCATCGCGCACCCGCACCCCGAGGACGAAAGCCGCCACCGCGATCACCATGCCCAGCAGCACGGTGAGAAGTGCGCCACCCGTGCCGGAAATTTCGAGCGCGGACGTGATGAGCCACGCTGCGACCGCGCCGATAATGCCGGCGGCGCCGATCGCGGCGATACTGCCGAGGATCGACCAGCGCTGCCGCGGGGCCGCGCGCGCGATCTTGGCGCCGTCCGGCTCATCCATGGCGCGGGGGGTCCTGGTCGCCTACGGCGATTCGATCGGCATACTCGGGCGCATCGAAGCCGATCAGCAGCGCCGTGTCGGCCTCGACCACCGGGCGCCTGATCATCGACGGATGGTCGAGCATCGCCGCGATGGCGCCGTCGGCGTCGGTCACCGCTGCCTGCGCCTCCGGGCCGAGCAGGCGCCAGGTCGTACCGCGGCGGTTGAGCACACGCTCCCAGCCCAGCACATCGACCCAGTGCCGCAGTTGCGCAGGCTGCGGAGGCGTCCTGTGGAAATCGACGAACACGTAGCCCATGCCGCGCGCGTCGAGCCAAGCCCGGGCTTTCCTGACCGTGGTGCAATTGGCAATGCCGTACACTTTCATGCGTCCTTGGGATGCTCGATGGAACACGATTGCAAAGTATAGCGCCGCTGCCTTGGGGTTTTGCCGTGGCGACGCAGCAGCGGGCTGCACGGCACAGGTGCCGCGACTGGCTCGTCGGTCTCGCGTGCATGCTGCTGCTCGCGGCCGGCGCGCACGCCGCCGACATGAGCAAGACCCTCAGGGTCGCGTTTCCGGTCGCGGAGACTGGACTCGATCCACAGGCGGTCGGCGACGCGTACTCGCTCTATCTGTGCAACGCCATCTTCGATTCGCTGTACACCTACGACTACTTTGCCCGGCCGGTCCGGATCGTCCCGAACACCGCCCATGACCTCCCCGTCATCAGCGACCAAGGGCGTACCTACACGATCAAGCTGCGCCCGGGAATCTACTTCGCGCCGGATCCTGCGTTCAAGGGCGTGCGCCGCGAACTGATCGCGGCGGACTATGCCTACAGCATCAAGCGCATCCTCGACCCCAAGGTACGCTCCTACTGGTTCTACATCTTCGACAATCATCTGCTCGGCCTCGACAGCGTCATGGCGGCGGCGCGTCGGTCTGGCACGTTCGATTACGACGCGCGGATCGAGGGCCTCGAAGCGCTCGACCGCTATACGCTTCGCATCCGTTTCAAGGAGCCCGACTACGTCTTCATCCACTGGCTGACGTACGGCGCGCTTGCCGCGGTCGCGCGCGAGGTCGTCGAAGCCCATCGCGACAGCTCCAACCGGGTCATGGAGTATCCGGTCGGCACCGGGGCGTACCGTCTCGCCGAGTGGACGCGCGGCCAGAAGGTGGTGCTCACCGCCAATCCCGCTTATCGCGAGGAGATCTTCCCGGTGCCGGGCGCGGGCAGCGAGCCGGGCGATGACGCAATCGCCAGGCCGAATCGCGGCCAGCGCCTGCCCATCGCCGGCCGGGTCGAGGTGAGCATCATCGAGGAAGGGCAGCCTCGACTGCTGAGCTTCGACCGCGGCAGCTTCGACTACGTGCAAGTGCCGGCGACCCTCGCACCGACGGTGCTCGACGGCGGTCGACTCAAGCCGGCGCTCGTCGAACGCGGCATCCGGCTGCACCGGCAGGTCGAGCCGTCGCTCGGATTCACCTACTTCAACCTCGATGATCCGATCGTCGGCGGCTATACCAACGACAAGGTGGCGCTGCGCCGGGCGATCGCCCTCGCCTTCGAGCGCAACGCGTATATCTCGCTGTTGCTGAACGGCCAGGCCTTGCCGGCGACCCAGCCGGTGCCGCCGGGCGTAAGCGGTCACGATCCCGCCATCGCGGTGCGCACGCAATACGATCCGCAGGCGGCGCGCGCACTGCTCGATCGCTTCGGTTATCGCGACCGCGACGGCGACGGCTATCGGGAGATGCCCGACGGCAAGCCCCTGGTCCTGGTCAAGGGCTCCACCACGGCCACCGTGGACCGCGACTCCGACGCACTCTGGAAGCGCAGCATGGATAAGATCGGCATCCGCATTACGTTCCTGAAGAACAAGTGGCCGGAACTGAACAAGATGGCCGAGGCAGGCCAGCTCATGATGTGGAATCTCGGCTGGATCGCGTCGATCGCCGACGGCGATACGTTCTACTCGGTGCTTTACAGCAAGAACATCGGCACATCCAACGACGCGCGCTTTCGCCTGCCGGCCTACGACCAGACCTACGACGCAGCGCGCAAGCTGCCCGACGGACCGGCGCGCGATGCCCTTTACCGCCAGCTAGCCGAGCTGGTGCTCGCTTATGCGCCGTGGCTGGTCGTCGACTATCCGTATGCCAACGTGCTCACCCAACCCTGGCTCAAGGGCTACAAGCAACACCCGTTCCTGCCGCACCAGTGGAAGTATTACGACGTCGCGCGCTAATGCGGTAATGGGGTCAGATTAAATTATCCG
>JBDTWB010000163.1:0-9296 GCA_040006895.1 Casimicrobiaceae bacterium
GGCGGCGACGCGTCGCCGCCCGGCGCGCGTGGGCTCGCGCGCCTTCTCGAGAGGTCGGAGCGCGCCGGGTGGCCTCGACCCCTACGCCACCCGACTCGTCCGGCGAGCCGGTGTGACCATGCCGGGGCATGTGGATTGATGCGGCCCCGCGGTAGCCGCTGCCGGCAACCGGGGGACTCGGGGAACAGTGGCGTCCAAGGCCAAGGCGATCGACCGTCTCAGCAGGCCGGACACACCCTCAGCACGAACGGCGGACGCCGCCGCCGCGTGCGGATGGCGGGGCACGACTCGCCGCCGGGCGACGTACCCGATGGGCGCGCAGTGGCGCCCGGCGGACGAGCGCTGGCGGAGACGGGGTCTTGCGCCGGCCGGGGAGCGGCCGGCGGTGGCCGGCGCCTGGGACGGGGCGGGTTCATACCCGTCGTCCCGCATCGGCGCGGGTGCCGGGCTGAAAGCGTGGTCGGAATCGCATGGCGGTCTCCCTCTGGCTATCGTCGTCGACGGAGGCGGCGACATCTGCGAGGGAGTTTGGCGACGGGGTGCTTGCCGATGGCTTACCGATCCAGCGGTCGGTTGGCGGCAGACGACCGACCGGCGGATGACCCTGGCCGCCGACCGTGGCCGCCAACCGTGGCCGCCAACCGTGGCCGCCAACCGTGGCCGCCAACCGTGGCCAAACCCTCAGCCGGGCGCGATTCGGGATTCGAGCGCGGCGAGACGTGCCGCGAGGGTCTCGGTTCGTTCCGTGACGAGCGCCGTCTGGGCGGCGAACACGCGGGCTTCCTCGCCGGATGCGAGGGTGCCCGTTTCGTCCTTGAGATAGCTCACCACGCTCTCGCCCAGGCGCTGCATGGCGTGGCCGGGGAAGCCCAGCAACCCGCGGCCCGCCCCGGCGACACGCTGGCCAATGATCGGACCGAGCCACCGGCTGGCGAATTCTTCGATCCACATCGGCACGGTCTGGGCGAGCTCGCGCAGGGTCGCCGCGAGGGCGGGATCGCCCTCCCCCGTGATGCGCGCATCCCACTGGGTGGGGTCGGCGAGGAGGCCGGGCACGGACCATGGCGGCAGCGACAGCCGCAGGTCGGGCGGACCGTCCGCCAGGGCCCCGTCGGTGAGCAACCCGGTGTCGTCCACCCGTAGCACGGCCACGACCGGGCCGGACACCACCACGAACGTACGTCCGGCATGGATCGCCAGGCGCTGGCGCGCCCAGGTCTCCCGCTCCAGCATGCCGTTGGCGATGCGCGCGGCAGGAGCCATGCCGGTTCCGGGGCGGACGGCGGTCAGTGAACGGTGTCCGCGGTTTGGTTTTGCTGGATGCCAGCGAGCACCCACCCCGTCGACCCGTCGACTGGCTTGCTGAGGTTCCAGGTCTCGTCGAAGGGTCGCGCCTCGGCGCCGTCTTCGCGCAACAGCCCCGAAAAGCGGACGCTCGCCCAATGTTGGCGGTCCTCGGTGGTGACTTCCAGGAGGTCGGTGTCGAGACGCACGACCTCCGTGGGCTGGTGCGCGCCGCGCGTGTCGAGATCCCGGCGGATCTCGGCGAACATGTCCGGCGTGGTGATGTCGCCGAGGGTCCGGCGGTCGCCGGCATCCCATGCTGCCTGGACGGCCGTGAACTGGGCGCGGGCGTTGCGCACGAAGCTGTCGACATCGAATCCCGGCGGAACGCGCGGGTTGCCGACGGCACCCGCGGCGGCACCGCCGAGAACCGGCTCCATGGCTGCCGGCCGACCCCAATCGGCGTCGGCGGCGGCAGCAGGGGCGGGAGCCGAACGCAGGTCGCCGCCTGCGCCACCGGCAGCGTATTGCATGCGCGGGGGCTGCTCGCGCCGGGTCATGAACATGCGCACCAGGAAGATCACACCCACGCCGAGCAACGCCAGGAGCAGGAACGTGCCAAAGGCTTCGGACAGGCCGAGATGCGACATGAGTGCCGCCAGGCCAAGACCCGCCGCCAGGCCGGCGATGGGTCCGAGCCAGCGCGACATGCCGCTGCGTGCGGGGGCTGCGGCAGCAGCGCCGGCAGCGGCCGGGGCCCCGGCACGCGCCGCGGCCGCGGACGGCTGGGCCGGCATCACAGGATTGGCGGCCGCGCCAGGGGCAGCAGGGGCGCCGGGCGCCGTGGACGTGCTCGCCGCGGGCGGCGTACGAGGCGCCGCCGTGGGCGGTGCGATGCTCTGGCGTTGGGCCCCGAAGCTGCGCCCGCCACCCATGCGCCGGGCATCAGCCGACTCCGCGAGCATTCCCGCGGCGACCAGCACGACCACTGCAGCAATCCATCCTTTGTTGGACACGTCCCTCTCCTTGATGAAGTAAACGGCGCGCGATGCCCGCCCGGGTCCTCGCCCGGGTCGGACGCTAGAACACGCGGCCGAGATGCAATGCCACCACGCCGGCGGCCAGATTGATGACTTCGACCCGGTCGAAACCCGCTCGTTCCATCATGGACTTGAGCGTGGCCTGGTCGGGGTGCATGCGGATCGACTCCGCGAGATAGCGGTAGCTCGCCTCGTCGTTGGCGACCAGCCGGCCGAGCCGGGGCAGCACGTTGAAACTGTACCAGTCGTAGGCCGGCGCGAGCGGTGACCACACCCGCGAGAACTCGAGCACCGCGGCTGCGCCGCCGGGGCGGAGCACCCGGGCCATCTCGGCGAGGGCGAGCTCCTTGCGGGTGACGTTGCGCAGTCCGAACGCAATGCTCACCCGGTCGAAGCTCCGGGCGGCGAACGGCAGCGTTTCGGCGTCGCACTGCACGACCGGCAGGCACAGGCCACGATCGAGCAGCCTGTCCCGACCCGAGGCGAGCATGGCGCCGTTGATGTCGGTCAGCAGCACGGCGCCCGTCGGCCCGACGCGCTGCGCGAACAACGTCGCCAGGTCCCCGGTGCCGCCGGCGAGGTCGAGCACCTGCATGCCCGGCCGCACGGCCATGGCGTCGACGGTGAATCGCTTCCACCACCGATGCAGGCCCGCCGACATGAGGTCGTTCATCAGGTCGTACTTGCCGGCGACCGAATCGAACACGCCGCGCACGCGCCTGCGCTTCTCCCCCTCGGAGACTTGCTCGAAGCCGAAGTGAGTCGACTCGCTCATGACCGGTTCACGGCTCGCGGGACGCGCCCGCCGCGGCGAGCCGCTGCAGGTAGCGCGGCCAGAGATCGGCCTGGCGCGCACCGAGGTCGTAGAGGTAGTCCCAGGCGTAGATGCCTGAGCTGTGGCCGTCCGAGAAGGTCGGGCGCACGGCGTAGTGGCCGACTGGCTCGAGTTCGGTGATGGTGACGTCGCGCTTGCCAACCTGCAACGTCTCCTGCCCCGGACCATGGCCGCGCACCTCGGCCGACGGCGAGTAGACGCGCAGGTACTCGAAAGACAGGCGGAAGCTCTTGCCGTCGTCGAACGCGATCTCCAGCACCCGCGACTGCTGGTGCTGGGTGATGTCGGTGGGATGGGGCGTCTTGGCGTCGGGCACGGGGCGTGCCCTGCGCGTGCTGACGCAGGGCACGCGAAGGTTAGCACAGCGACGCCGCTCGTTCCCCGCGCCTCCGCCCCCGTTGCCACCGGACATGCGGCCGCGACGCGTCGCGCCTGCCCCACGGACGCGCTAGAAAGGCGTGCCGGTCGATGCTTCCGGGACGATGTCGAGGTTGCCGATGCCGGAGAACACGTTGCGGTTCTTCGATTCCTTGCCGTAGAGCTTGACCTCGAGGCGCAGGTCGTTGAGGGAGTCGGCGTTGCGCAGCGCGTCCTCGTAGCTGATGAGCCCTGCCTCGTAAAGGTCGAACAGCGACTGGTCGAAGGTCTGCATGCCGAGTTCACGCGACTTCTTCATGATCTCCTTGATGCCGTGCACGTCGCCCTTGAAGACGAGGTCGGAGATGAGCGGTGAGTTGAGCATGATCTCCACCGCCGGCACGCGGCCGCGGCCGTCGCGGCGCGGGATCAGGCGCTGGGCGACGAAGGCGCGGATGTTGAGCGACAGGTCCATGAGCAGCTGCGCGCGCCGCTCCTCCGGGAAGAAGTTGATGATCCGGTCGAGCGCCTGGTTGGTGCTGTTGGCATGCAGGGTCGCGAGGCAGAGATGGCCGGTTTCGGCGAACGAGATCGCGTAGTCCATGGTCTCCCGATCGCGGATCTCGCCGATCAGGATGACGTCCGGTGCCTGCCTGAGGGTGTTCTTCAGCGCGATCTGCCAGCCGTCCGTGTCGACCCCGACCTCGCGCTGGGTGATGATGCAGTTCCTGTGATCGTGCACGAACTCGATCGGGTCCTCGATCGTGACGATGTGGCCGAAGCTGTGCTCGTTGCGGTAGCCGAGGAGCGAGGCCATCGAGGTCGACTTGCCGCAGCCCGTGGCCCCGATGAACAGCATGATGCCGCGCTTGGACATGCTCACGTCGCGCAGCACCGGCGGGAGGCCGAGCTCGTCGAACTTGGGGATGTCGGTGGTGATCGTGCGCAACACCATGCCGACGCGACCCTGCTGCACGAATGCGTTGACCCGGAAGCGGCCGACGCCGGGGGGCGCGATCGCGAAGTTGCACTCCTTGCTGCCCTCGAATTCCGCGGCCTGCTTGTCGTTCATCACGCTGCGCACCAGCTCGATGGTGTGCTGCGGGGTCAGCGCGGTCTTCGACACCGGCGAGATCTTGCCGTCGATCTTGAGGGCAGGCGGGAATCCCGCGGTGATGAAGAGATCGGAGCCCTTCTGATTGACGAGCAGGTCGAGGAGTTCGTGGATGAATTTGATCGCGCGTTCGCGTTCCATGCTTTCTCCGTGTGTCCGCCGGCCGCGCTGCGTGCCCGCTGGTCAGGTAGCCCCCTGGCATCGGATGCGCACGATGCGCATCCGCCAGGGACTATCTAGCCCATGAACAGGTCCTTGTTCACCGCCCGGGCGCGAGCCTCCGCTTGCGAGACGACGTTGCGCTTCACCAGCTCCACCAGGCACTGGTCGAGGGTCTGCATCCCCATCGCCTGGTTGGTCTGGATGGACGAGTACATCTGCGCCACCTTGTTCTCGCGGATCAGGTTCCGGATGGCCGGATTGCCGATCATGATCTCGTGCGCCGCGACACGGCCCTGCCCGTCCTTGGTCTTGAGCAATGATTGCGAGATGACGGCCACGAGCGATTCCGACAGCATCGCCCGCACCATTTCCTTCTCGGCCGCCGGGAACACGTCGATGATCCGGTCGACGGTCTTGGCCGCCGAGCTGGTGTGCAGGGTCCCGAACACGAGGTGGCCCGTTTCCGCCGCCGTGAGCGCAAGGCGGATGGTCTCGAGATCGCGCATCTCGCCGACCAGGATGTAGTCGGGGTCCTCGCGCAGGGCGCTGCGCAGCGCGTTGGCGAAGGAAAGCGTGTGCGGCCCTACCTCGCGCTGGTTGATGAGGCATTTCTTGGACTCGTGCACGAACTCGATCGGATCCTCGATGGTGAGCACGTGCCCGTATTCGTTCTCGTTGACGAAGTTGACCATCGCCGCCAGGGTGGTCGACTTGCCCGAGCCCGTCGGCCCCGTGACCAGGATCAGGCCGCGCGGCCGGTCGGTGAGATCGGCGAATACCTTGGGCGCCTTGAGATCCTCCAGCGAGAGCACCTTGGAGGGAATCGTCCGGAACACCGCGGCGGCGCCACGCTCCTGGCGGAAGGCGTTGACGCGGAAGCGCGCGAGGTTGGGCACCGCGAACGAGAAGTCGAGCTCCAGGTTCTCCTCGTAGTGCTTGCGCTGCGCGTCGCTCATGATGTCGTACACCATGGCGTGCACGTCCTCGTGCTCCATCGGCGGCAGGTTGATGCGGCGCACGTCGCCGTGGACCCGGATCATCGGCGGCAGGCCCGCCGACAGGTGCAGGTCGGAAGCCTTGTTCTTGACGGAGAAAGCGAGGAGCTCGGTGATGTCCATTTATACTTTCGTTTCCAGCGGGACGGATCATCCGGCGTACGCAAGGCATGTGCCAGCGCTGCTGGACGAGCAGCATCCATGCCACCATGCCGTTGTCATTCGATTATGAGCCAGCGTCAGAATGGGTGGCAAGCCGTAGTGGCCCGGGTGGCCCACGCAGCCGTCGCCGCAGGACGCAATCCTGCAACAGTCCGGATCCTGGCGGTCACCAAGACCTTCCTGCCAGACGCGGTCCGCGAGGCTCATGCGGCCGGCGCACGGGCCTTCGGCGAGAACTACGTCCAGGAAGGGCTGGGCAAGATCGCCGCCCTCACGGACCTTGCGGATGTGGAATGGCACCTCATCGGGCCGCTGCAGGCCAACAAGACGCGGCTGGCCGCCGAGCACTTCGCGTGGGTGCACACCATCGACCGGCTGAAGATCGCCGAGCGCCTGGCGGTGGCGCGCACCGGCGCACCGCCGCTCAACGTCTGCGTGCAGGTCAACATCAGCGGCGAGGCCTCGAAAAACGGCGTCGAACCGGAGGCGGCGGTGGCACTCGCCCGGGCGGTGGCGCCGTTGCCGGGCCTGGTGCTGCGCGGGTTCATGGGGATCGCCGCGCCGGACGCGGATCCGTTGCTTCAACGGGGCCAGTTCCGGCGCCTGCGCGGGTGCCTGGAGGCGGGGGTCGCCGAAGGCTTGCGGCTCGATACGCTGTCGATGGGGATGTCGGCCGATCTGGAGGCCGCGATCGCCGAAGGCGCCACCCTCGTGCGCGTCGGCAGCGCCATCTTCGGGCAGCGGCCTTCGCCATGAGCACGGGCTCGTGCGACACTCGCCGCCCATGACGACCCACGCGCAGGCAATTACCTTCATCGGCGGCGGCAACATGGCGACCGCCCTCATCGGCGGCCTCCTGGCCGGCAATCCGGAGCGCGAGATCGCGGTAATCGAGCCGGCGCCGGCCGCGCGCGAAGCCCTGGCGCAGCGCTTCCCGCAGGCCACCCTGGCGCCAAGCGTGGCCGAATGCCCCGCACTCACCCGGACGCGACTGGTGGTGCTGGCCGTGAAGCCGCAGGTCATGCGTGACGCTGTGCGGCCGCTGGTGCCGTTCCTCGGCGCGACCGGTCCGGTGGTCCTGTCCATCGCCGCCGGCATCCGGCTCGCCGATCTCGGTCGCTGGCTCGACGGTCACGCCCTGCTGGCGCGGGCGATGCCCAATACCCCGGCGCTGGTCGGCAAGGGGATCGCCGGCCTCTACGCCCTGCCGGGCGTGAGCGACACCGACCGCCGCATGGCCGCGGACGTGCTGCTCGCCGGCGGGGAGGTGGTGTGGGTCGACGAGGAACGCGCCCTCGACGCGGTGACCGGCATCTCGGGCAGCGGTGCGGCGTACGTGTTCTATTTCATGGAAGCACTCGAGCGGGCAGCCCGAGAGCAGGGGTTCGCGCCCGACCGCGCACGGCAGCTTGCCCGTGCGACCTTCCTGGGTGCCGTTGCCCTCGCGGAATCGAGCGACTCGCCGCCTGCGACCCTGCGAGCCCAGGTGACCTCGAAGGGCGGTACGACCGAACGGGCGCTCGCCATGCTGGAGGAGCGCGGTGTAGGCGATGCCATTGTCGCCGCGGCCAAGGCGGCCACCGACCGCGCGGGTGAGCTCGGTGACCAGTTCGGCCGCGAGCCGGGCGCCTGACCATGGATCAGGCGCTGCGCTTCCTGGTCGATACCGCGTTCGGCCTTCTCACCTACACCTTCCTGCTGCGTTTCATGATGCAGGCGTTGCGCGCGCCGTTTCGCAATCCCGTGGGTCCGGCCGTGGTGGCCCTTACCGATTGGGCCGTGAAACCGGTCCGCCGCGTCGTACCCGGGATCTCCGGCGTCGATTGGGCGACCCTGCTGCTCGCGCTCCTTGCCCAGTGGCTCTGGCTCCTGGCGGTGACAGCGATCGCCGGCGGTGGCCTGCGCGCACCGAGCATCGCGCTCTTCGTCCTGGTGGCGATGGTCGAGCTCCTCCGTGCCGCGATCTGGATCCTGATCATTGCGGTGTTCCTGCAGGCGATCCTGTCGTGGGTTGCGCCGGACGGTCCCCTCGCGGGCCTGCTCAACGCCCTTACCTTCCGGTTCCTCGCACCGATCCGCCGGCGCATCCCGCCGCTCGGGGGAACGCTCGACCTGTCGGCACTGATTTTCATCGTCCTCGCGCAGCTGGTGCTGATGCTGCCGGTGCGCTGGCTGGAAGGGATGGTCTACCAGCTCTTCCGCGTCGGGGGCATCGGCCCTTCGTGACGGCTGCGGCGGGGTGGTACCGGGAAATTGTGACGGCCGGCGGCCTGCGGCTGTTGCTCACCCTGCATGTACAGCCGGGCGCCAAGGCGACCGAGGCGGCCGGCGTCCACGGCGACGCCCTGAAGGTACGCTTGGCCGCGCCCCCCGTGGAAGGCAAGGCCAACGCGGCGCTGGTGCGGTTCATCGCCGCAGCGTTCGGTGTGCCGATGCGCCAGGTCGAGATCGTCCAGGGCGGGAGCTCGCGACGCAAGGTCGTCGCCGTGCAGTCGCCGCTGCGCCGTCCAGCGTGGATCGATGCGCCCGCGGCCACGTGAGCCGGGAATCGGCCGCGCCACCCGCGGCCACGTTCACCGCGGCAGCGATGGTTTATGCGCCTCGCGCCCCGTCGCGAGCTGGTTGGCGAGCTGCACGAACTGGTCGACCGACAGCGTTTCGCCGCGGGCCGCCGGATCGATGCCTGCCCGCAGCAGCGCGTCGGCGTCGCACAGGGCGGCGAGTGCGTTGCGCAGGGTCTTGCGCCGCTGTCCGAAGCTCGCGGTCACGAGACGTCCGAAGAGTGCCGGATCGTCGACCCTGGGAGCCGCCGCGCCGAGCGGCACCAGGCGCGCGACCGCCGACTCGACCTTCGGCACCGGGCGAAAGGCGCCGGCCGGAACCGTGAACAAGCGCGTGATCGCGAACGACACCTGGAGCATCACGGTCAGGCGTCCATAGTCGGCCGTACCGGGCGCAGCCGTCATGCGTGCGACCACTTCGCGTTGCAGCATCACATGGATATCGCGCAGTACGTGCCGATGCGCCGCGAGGTGGAAAAGCAGAGGCGAGCTGATGTTGTAGGGCAGGTTGCCGACGACGCGCAGGCCGGACCCGAGACTGCCGAAGTCGTATTCCAGGGCATCGCCGACGATCAGCGTCAGGCGTTCCGGTGTGTAGTCGACCGCAAGTTGCGCCGCGAGATCGCGGTCGATCTCGATGGCGGTGACGTGGCCGGCGCGCTCGACCAGGGCATGCGTGAGCGCTGCCAAGCCGGGACCGATCTCCACGACGGTCTCACCGCGCTGTGGCGCGATTGCATCGACGATGCGCCGCACGTAGTGCGTATCCACCAGGAAATTCTGGCC
>JBDTWB010000164.1:0-9278 GCA_040006895.1 Casimicrobiaceae bacterium
GGCCCCGAGCCCGACCTTGATGCGGCCAGTCGTCGTCACCATGTAGGATCTGCCGGCATTGCCCGACTGGCCGGTTCGTGGCATAATCAATGGTTTACCGGGTCCCCGGGGATTCCCAGGGTGCCCGGGCGCGCGACGCGTGCCGGTGAGGGCGCAGCGGGCAGGACCACGTACGCGAGGACATGATGAAAACCGGAATTCACCCCAACTACACCGAAATCAACGTGACGTGCAGCTGCGGCAACATCTTCACGACCCGCTCGACCGTGGGCAAGCCCTTGCATGTCGAGGTATGCGCCCAGTGCCACCCGTTCTACACCGGCAAGCAGAAGGTGATGGACACCGCCGGACGCGTGGAAAAATTCCGCCAGCGCTACGCGTCGAAGTCCGTCACGGCGGCCTGACGCTCAGACGATCCGCTCGCGAAAGGCAGCTTCGGCTGCCTTTTTAATTGCCGACGCCGCCACGCCAATGGCTTACAGGGGGCAGCCCAGCCCGTTCACGACCGTGACTGACGGTTCGGCGCTGGTGTCGCCGTCCGGGCCCTACCGGGCACTGAAGCATTTCGGGCTGGCGCTGCTCTGCGCCGCCTGGATTTTTCTCGGCCTCGTCGGCCACGACCCCTGGAAAAGCGAAGACGCCACGACGTTCGGCGTCGTCTGGGACATGATGAATGGCGGCTCGATGCTGACGCCCACGCTGGCCGGCATCCCGCATCCGGAGCGCCCGCCCCTCGTCTATGCACTCGGTACGATGTCGGGTGAGCTCTTCCAAGGATGGCTGAAGCCGCACGACGCCGCCCGCCTGTCCGTCGCGGTCCTGTTGACGATCACGCTCGCGATGGTGTCGTTCGCGACGCGCGAGCTCGCCGGCAAGTCGATCCGCTGGCTGCCGGTGCTGATCTTCGTCGGCTCGATCGGACTCTGGGATCGATCGCATCAGCTTTCCCCGGAAGTCGGTCTCCTGGCTGGTCTCTCGGTCGCGCTCTACGGCTTTGCCCTCGCACCGCGTCGACCGGTGCGTGGCGGCATCGTGATGGGAGTGGGGACAGGCCTGGCGTTTCTGGCCCATGGCCTCCAGGGCCCGATCTGGATCACCGGGGCCGCGCTGCTCCTGCCGATCCTGTCTGGCCAGTGGCGCGGACGCCGGTATGCATCGACGGCCGGAACGGCGATCCTGGTGGCAGCGGTGCTGCTCGTGGCCTGGCCGCTGGCGCTGGCGCTGCAGGCGCCGACGTATCTCGCCGCGTGGTGGCGGGGCCAGGAGCTGGGCAGCTTTGTCGCAGCCTTCGCGCCCCGCGCCGATGCCGACCCGGTGTACATCCTGAAAAACCTGCCCTGGTTCACATGGCCGTCGGCCCCGCTCGTGCTATGGACGCTCTGGACCCGTGGCCGCGGCTTCAATGGCGGCCTGCGCAGCACGGGCGTGCTGGTTCCCGGTGCGATGGCACTCGCGATTCTCGTGGGGCTGCTGACCATGCCCGAGCCGCGTCCCAACGATCTCATGATGCTGATCGTGCCCCTCGTGGTGCTGGCGTCGATCGAGGTCGACACGCTTAAACGCGGCTTTTCAGGAGCGCTCGACTGGTTTGGCATCCTCACGTTCGCGCTCCTCGGCTCTCTCGCCTGGTGGGCCTGGTGGGACGCCTACGTCCACGGCATGTCGAGGCCGATTGCGCATCTTCTCCGCGACACGACCGTCGGCTACCAGCCGTCATTCCACGGCCGCGCCATGATCGTGTGCGTGCTGCTCACCATCCTTTGGCTGATGCTCGTGCGCCCAGCGCGTCGCTCCAACCGCCGGGCGATCCTCAACTGGGCAGCGGGGACGACCCTGCTGTGGGCGATGTTCGCGACCATCTGGCTTCCCTACCTCGATTCCCGCCGCAGCTATCGCCTCGTCGCGGAAGCTGCTGCCACGCATTTGCCGAGGAACGGCTGCATCGCCAGTCGCAACCTGGGCGATGCCCAGCGGGCGCTGTTCTATTATTTCGCCGGTATCCACACCATCCCCGAGGACGGCGTTCCGGTCGACGGGTGTGCCACGCTCCTCGTGCAGTACGCGCGCGGCGACATCGATGCGGGCGGCGGACCCGGCTGGATCGTGTCGTGGGAAGGACAGCGCCGGGGAGACGAGACCGAGCGCTACGTAATCTACACGCGCGACGACGACGCGGTGCCGCAGAATGGCGCCGCGTCCGCGCCAGCGCGGCGCACGCGCCCGGGCACAACCCAGCAACCTCGCGGAGAACGGCATTGAAATTCATCGACGAAGCGCTGATCGAGGTCATCGCCGGCGACGGCGGCAACGGTTCGGCGAGCTTTCGGCGTGAGAAGTTCGTGCCGCGTGGGGGACCGGATGGCGGTGATGGCGGTCGCGGCGGAAGTATCTTCGCCGTTGCGGATCGCAACATAAACACGCTCATCGACTATCGCTTCGCGCGGATCCATCGGGCGAAGCACGGCGAGAATGGCCGTGGCGCCGATCAATACGGGCGCGGCGCCGAGGACATCTTCCTGCGTGTTCCGGTCGGGACGGTGATCGCCGACGCCGACAGCGGCGCCATGGTCGCCGATCTCGCCGCAGACGGCGAGCAGGCGCTGGTCGCCCGCGGCGGGAAGGGGGGGCTCGGCAACATCCATTTCAAGTCGAGCGTCAACCGGGCGCCCCGCCAGACGACACCCGGCGAGGCCGGCGAACAGCATCGCTTGCGCCTGGAGCTCAAGGTCCTTGCCGACGTGGGTCTGCTCGGCCTGCCCAACGCCGGCAAGAGCACGTTCATCCGCGCGGTTTCCGCCGCGCGCCCGAAAGTGGCCGACTACCCGTTCACCACCCTCGCCCCTAATCTCGGCGTGGTGCGCATCGACACCAACCGCAGCTTCGTGATCGCCGACATCCCGGGGCTCATCGAGGGTGCCGCCGAAGGGGCGGGCCTGGGTCACCAGTTCCTTCGCCATCTCCAGCGCACCCGGCTCCTGCTCCACATCGTCGACATCGCGCCCTTCGATCCCGATGCGAATCCCGTGCACGATGCCGCGGCCATCGTCGACGAGCTCAAGCGGTACGACGAGGCACTCTTCGCCAAGCCGCGCTGGCTGGTACTGAACAAGCTCGATCTCGTGCCTGAAGAGGAACGCGCGGCACGCGTGGCCGCGTTCGTCGCCGCGTACGAATGGACCGGTACGGTATTCGCGATCTCCGCGGTGAGCGGCACCGGTTGCAGGGAGGTCGCGCAACGCGTGCAGACGTGGCTCGAATCGAATCCCGCACCGGTGCGGACCGAGGCCGGTGCGGTAGAGACGCCTGCGGCCGAACCGGATCCGCGCGAGGGCAGCCCGGACAACGGGGATATCGGACACTCGGCATGAGTGCCACACCCGTCGCCGCGGCCGCCTGCCTGGTGGTGAAGGTCGGTTCGTCCCTCGTCACCAACGAGGGCCGTGGTCTCGACCACGAGGCCATCGCCCGCTGGGCCGGGCAGATTGCCGCACTGCGGGCGGGGGGACGCAATGTCATCCTGGTGTCTTCGGGGGCCATCGCCGAAGGCATCAAGCGACTCGGCTGGAAGACGCGTCCCTCCGCCATCCACGAGCTGCAGGCCGCTGCCGCCGTGGGGCAGATGGGACTGGTGCAGGCGTACGAAACGGCCTTCGCGCGATTCGGGCTGCACACGGCGCAGGTGCTCCTCACCCACGAGGACCTTGCCGACCGCCGCCGCTACCTCAATGCGCGCTCGACCCTGCGCACCTTGCTGCGGCTGAACGTACTGCCGATCATCAACGAGAACGATACGGTCACCACCGACGAGATCCGGTTCGGTGACAACGATACCCTCGGCGCTCTCGTCACCAACCTGGTCGAGGCCGACGTGCTCGTGATGCTCACCGACCAACAAGGGCTGTTCACGGCCGACCCGCGCAGGGACCCTGGCGCGACGCTCGTATCCCACGCCCGCGCTGGCGATCCGGCATTGGAGCGAATGGCCGGCGGCGCGGGCAGCGCCATCGGCCGGGGAGGCATGCTCACCAAGGTGCTCGCGGCCCGCCGTGCCGCGCGTTCCGGGGCCTCGACCGTGATCGCCTCCGGTCACGAGCCGGATGTCCTGACCCGACTGGCCGCCGGCGAGACCATCGGCACCGCGCTGGTCGCCGAACAGGCGCAGCTACGGGCGCGCAAGCAATGGCTCGCCGATCACCTGCAACTCGCGGGTCGACTCGTGCTCGACGACGGCGCCGTGCGCGCGCTGATGCGCGAAGGCAAGAGCCTGCTGCCGATCGGCGTCGTTGCCGTGCAGGGCGAATTCGAGCGCGGCGAGGTCGTCGGCTGCTACGACCCGGGCGGCGCAGAGATCGCACGCGGGCTGGTGAACTACACCGCGCAGGAAACGATGCGCATCCTGCGCAAGCCGTCGACGGAGATCGAGAAAATCCTGGGATACGTCGACGAGCGCGAGCTCATCCATCGGGACAACATGGTGCTGCTCCGCTAACGCGCCGCAGCCGGC
Organism: Casimicrobiaceae bacterium; assembly: GCA_040006895.1. GTDB lineage: Bacteria > Pseudomonadota > Gammaproteobacteria > Burkholderiales > Casimicrobiaceae > CAIWHR01. Next base: position 4,505 of record JBDTWB010000164.1, read on the forward strand.
ACGGCCGGCCGCATCGACAGGTCACCGGGGTTGCCCTACACTGCCGCTCGCGCGCCGGCACCGCGTCGCGTGCCGCACTTTCCAACGCATTCGCAAGGGGGAACGATGGGCATCGTCGACCGCGTCAAGAACATCATCGTCGCGCCGCGCACCGAATGGCCCAGGATCGCGGAGGAGCCTGCCACCGTGGGCTCGATCTTCACGGGCTACGTGCTCGTGCTCGCCGCGATCGGCCCGCTGGCGCTGGCGATCCGATCGCCCGGCATCGGCCTCTCCATTGCCATCGTGTCGTACCTGGTCTCGCTGGGCATCACGTACGTGCTCGCGCTCATCGTCGATAGCCTCGCGCCGACCTTCGGCGGGGAGAAGGGCATGGTCGGCTCGATGAAGCTGGTCGCGTATGCGTACACGGTCGCGTGGCTCGCCGGCATCCTCCGCCTGATCCCGATCCTCGGTGCGATCCTGGTGCTCGCCGCCACCATCTATGCGTTCTATACGTTCTACCTGGGCGTGCCCGTGCTGCGCAAGGCAGCGCCTGAAAAGGCCGCGGGATTCACGATCGTGGTCGTGATATGCGGGCTGGTGCTGGGTTTCCTGGTTTCGGGGCTGGTGTTCTCGGCGATCTTCGGCGGCGCGATGATGGCCGGCATGGGGATGATGCAGTAGCCGGGACAACCCGGTCACCGCACGCCGGGGTCGCTCACGAACCCGAGGACGTCGAGGGATCGGCGTAGGACGCCGGCATCACCGGATGAGCAAAGCCGTACAGGCGCTCGCGGCGCGTCTGCGGGCGCTGATGAAGATAGCGCTCGAGCTCGGTCAGCCCGCGCCGGTAGGCGTCGCGCTTGAACTCGATCACACCATCGAGCGGCACCCAGTACTCGTTCCAGCGCCAGGCGTCGAACTCCGGCCGCTCGTTCGCACGCAGCTTGACGTCCGAGTCACGCCCGGTCAGGCGGAGCAGGAACCAGATCTGTTTCTGTCCCCGGTAACTGCCGCGCCATTCGCGCTTCACCCAGTGTTGCGGTACCTCGTAACGCAGCCAATCTCGCGTGCGACCCAGAATCCTGACGTGGTGCGGCAGCAACCCGACTTCTTCCTGCAACTCCCGGTACATCGCCTGATCCGGCGCCTCACCGGGATTGATGCCACCCTGCGGGAACTGCCACGAATGTTCTTTTATCCGTTTACCCCAGAAGACCTGGTTTTTCGCGTTCGCAACGACAATGGCTACGTTCGGGCGATAACCGTCACGATCCAGCATGAGGTCACCCCTTGCGTATGGTTGGGTAAATTGTTCCACAGTGCGTCCAACCTGCCAAGCTCGACGCGGCTGCGGGTCGCGCTGGCAGTGTCCGGCCGCGTTCCGTAGCGTTGCAGTGCACGCACAGGCCCCATCCGGCCGGATCCGCCGCCTGTCGGTCGCGCGCCGAGGGCCACGCCCCGGCCGGTGTATAACTCCGAGGCATGAAGCCGGCGGGCATCCCCTGCTTCTCCACCAACAGCGTCAGAATCCGAGGCACGCATGAACCGATCCCTCCGCCGCACCGGCATGGCCGCGATGGCCGCTGCGGTGCTGCTCTTCGCCGCCCCCGCGGCGCAGGCTGATTTCACCAACGAGCAGGTCAAGGAGCTCCTGAACGAGCTCAAGCTCATCCGGCAGGCCCTGGAGAAGGGCGCCGTCGCCGCTCCGCAGGGCGGCAATGTCGGCGCGCCGGTCGACGACAAGGTCAGCATGCAGTTCCCCACCGGAGCCTTTTCCGTCGGCCGGGACGACGCGCCGCTGGTCATGGTCGAGTACACCGATTACCAGTGTCCGTTCTGCCAGCAGTTCCACAACAGCACGTGGCCCGAGCTGAAGAAGAACTACGTCGATACCGGCAAGGTGCGCTTCATCAGCCGCGATTTCCCGCTCGACTTCCACGAGAACGCCAAGCGTGCCGCGGTCGCGTCGCACTGCGGTGGCGAGCAGGGCAAGTTCTGGGAGCTGCGTCACGCGCTGATCGTGAACGCCGACAAGCTCCAGGCCGAACGCCTCGCCGGTTACGCCAAGGACGTCGGGCTGGACGTGGGCAAGTTCTCGACCTGCGTGATGTCCGACAAATACAAGGACATCGTCGAGAAGGGTTATGCCGAGGGCCTCGCGGCCGGGATCTCGGGCACGCCCTCTTTCGTCCTCGGGCGCCTGAAGGACGGCAAGCTCGAAGGCGTTCGCATGGTAGGCGCCATGCCCTACTCGGCCTTCGATTCCAAGCTCAAGCAAATGCTCGACTGAGTCCGATGCGCCGAACCCCGCAGGCATTCCGGCCTCGCGTCTAAAATTCACCGGGCACCGGCGACTACGTAACACCCGCGGGGGAAGAGCTGGCTTTCCGTGGTCTTCTGGCTACCCGCGGGCAGTTTGCCTTCGGTCCCAAGCGGCTCCGACAGGGTGTTGGCTCACGGCCCCGGCCTCCACCGGGGCCGTTGAATTTCGTCCTGATGATTGTCCTGCGGTTAGCCGCTGGTTCTGCGCCCGCGCGGTGGCGCACCGGGCACCGGGCGTAAACGCGCATCGACGCAGGGACGCGGCCGCACGTCCGCTCAGGTCGGCACCGCTTCGCGCGGCACCGGGCGGTCCGCGTTCAGGCAAGTGAGCGCCTCCGCCATGAAGCCCACGGTCGGCACCACGGTCAACTGCGCCGCAAGCCGCGGATCGATGCCGCGCCAGGTGGGGATGGTGTCGGAGATCGCGATCGCATCGATGCCGCTGGCAGCGAGCGTGGCGTCGGAATCCGGGACCAGCACCCCATGCGTTGCCGCGGCGAACACCCGTTCCGCGCCTGCCCGGCGACACGCCGCAGCGGCACGCGCGAGAGTCGTGCCTGCACTGACGAGATCGTCGACGATGATGGCCGTGGCGCCGCGGACCTGCCCGACGAGCGCTTCACCCGATACCACGTCGCCACTGCGGTATTTCTCGGCGAAAGCCGCCCCGACATCGCGGCCCAACGCACGTTGCAATTCGAGGCGAAATGCTTCCGATCGCTTCATCCCTCCAGCGTCTGGCGAGACCACCACGACCGGTCCGCTGTGGAGCAAGGTGCGGTAATGGTCGACGAACAGCGGTGCGGCCTCGAGGTGGACGGTCCGGCAACGGAACGCGTTCTCGAACGCAGCCTGATTGTGCACGTCCATGGTGACGACACAGTCGACGCCACTTGCCTCGAACAACGCAGCGACGTATCGCACGGTCACCGGATCGAGGGGCTGGGTGCGGCGATCCTTGCGGGCATACGCGAGGTAGGGGCAGACCGCGACCACGCGGTCCGCGCCGGCATCCTTGACCGCGGCGAGCACGAACAGGAGCCGGACGAGCTTGTCGTTGACACTGTCGTTGGCGTCCCCGTGCAGCGAATGGATGACGTGGACGTCCCGCCCGGCGACCTCGGTGAGTGGCCGCGTCTTGTGCTCCCCATCCTCGAATGTTCGCTCCTCGAGAGCCGCCAGCGGCACACCCATGGCCTGCGCAACGGCATTGCCGTAGGTCTGGCTCCCGGCTAGCGCGAACAGCAGTGGCTCGCCGCGGCTCACCGGTGCAGACCGCGCGACAGGACATGCCCGCAGCCAGGACCGGCCCGCCGCGGACGACGGGAGGCGTGCTTGCCGCCGGTTCCGCGTGCGCGCTTCATCCGCGGTGGCATACCGCTCCGCATGACCGACGAAGGGACGGGTGATCCTGGCGGTGGAAGCCCGGGAATGCCGCGATGCGCTTCAAGCGAGCGGTCGCGGACGCCTTCAAAGGCTCGGTGTAGCAGGTGTCGCGTGCGTCTTCTCGTACTGCTCCTGGCAGCGCACACACCGTACTGCAGTGGGCATGGCCAGCAGGCGCTCGAACCCAATGTCGCCGCCGCATTCGCTGCATTCGCCGTACGTGCCGTCGGCAATGCGGGCCTCCGCAGCCTCGATTTCCCGCAATTCGCCCACGTGCCGGTCGAGAAGGGTCAGGTTGAGATCGGCAAGCATGTCGCTGACCGATGCGTCCCCGGCGTCACCGGGATCGCGACCCAGGATCTCCGCGTATTTCTGGCTGTCCGCACTCTCGAGCGATTCGCGCACTTCCTGCAGCAGTGCGCGGCGGCGCTCCTTGAATTGCTCTCGAAGTTGCTTGAGCTGTGCAGCGGTGAGTGACGACATGGCAGGTCCCTTCCGGAGGAAAGCAACGTTTAGTGCAACCCTGGTCTCAAAAGTTTCCGGGCCTTTCGCACAGCATGCGGCCGAAGGCCCGTCTTGTCACGCAAGGAGGGGCTGTCGGTAGTGTCCACCCCGTTGGCGCGCGGCGCAGCCGGCACCGCGGCAGATCGCTCCGCCCTGCGCGATCCGTCGGAATCAGCGCGATCCGGCAGCGCCCCCTCGCTCCGCGGGGTCGACCTGGATCGGCCATTGCCAGCGCATGCGGGCCCGCTGGCATCGAACGTCGGGACGATACCGCCTGGCGGTGGCACGCCCGAGGCTGCCCCATCAGAAGTCCAGCGCAACACCCTTCGGGAGGCGAGTCTCCCCGAGGCGTCGCGCTTCCGCCTGGGCGGCCGTGACGGCTTCCGGAGGCAGTGCCGCCAAGGCCGCGGTGCGCGCTTCCTCCGCGCCGTTGAACTTCTGTGCCGCGGCCAACGCGAGCCACGCGAACCCGCGCGTCGGATCACGCGCCGTGCCGCGTCCTTCGAGATACATGCGGCCTAACGCCAGCTGTGCCGCCGGGTAGCCGGCATCGCCCGCAACCCGGAACCACGTCACC
>JBDTWB010000165.1:0-9253 GCA_040006895.1 Casimicrobiaceae bacterium
GGGGTGCTGCCGACGACGCGGTGTGCTGCCGTGACGACGCGGGGCGCGGTGCTGACGATGCGGCGCGCCGCCGGGCCGCGGGTGGTCCGGGCGTTGCCGCCGGGTGGCGCCCACGGCGTACCGGGCGCCAGCGGGAGAGTTTACTGCGCCGCCGCCACCCGTTGCCATGACCGTTCGGCCGATCTCGCGCCGTCGCGACCGACGGCGACCATGCGCCGCGTTGCGCGCGAGGCCCGCGCACGCTTGTGCACTGCAACTGTCGTCGCCGGGCGGCGACACGGGGGCAGTCTCATTCCGCCAGAACCGGGATCTTGCCGATGCGCTGTTGCCATTCGCGCGGGCCCGTGCGGTGGACGGAAGTCCCCTCGGCGTCGACCGCAACCGTCACCGGCATGTCCTTGACCTCGAATTCGTAGATGGCTTCCATGCCGAGGTCCGCGAAACCCACCACCCGGGCGTGCTTGATCGCCTTCGACACCAGGTAGGCCGCGCCGCCGACGGCCATCAGGTAGGCAGCCCGGTGCCGGCGGATCGCCTCGACGGCTGCAGGGCCCCGTTCGGCCTTGCCGATCATGGCGATGAGGCCGGTCTGGCCGAGCATCGTTTCGGTGAACTTGTCCATGCGGGTGGAGGTGGTGGGGCCGGCGGGACCGACCACCTCGTCGCGCACCGGGTCGACCGGGCCGACGTAGTAGATGACCCGGTTGCGGAAGTCCACAGGCAAGGGCTCGCCGCCCGCCAGCATGTCGGCGATCCGCTTGTGCGCGGCGTCGCGTCCGGTCAGCATCCGGCCGTTCAACAGCAGTCGCTCGCCGGGTTTCCAGCTCGCGACTTCCGCCGCTGTCAGGGTGTCGAGATCGACTCGGCGCGATTCGGCCGAAGGCGCCCACGATACCGCCGGCCAACGGGCGAGATCGGGCGGATCGAAGCGGGCGGCTCCGAAACCGTCGAGCACGAAATGAGCGTGCCGGGTCGCCGCGCAGTTGGGGATCATGGCGACCGGCAGGCTCGCGGCATGGGTGGGGTAGTCGAGGATCTTGACGTCCAGCACGGTCGCGAGGCCGCCGAGACCCTGGGCGCCGATGCCGAGGGCGTTCACCTTGTCCATGAGCTCGAGACGAAGCTCGTCGGTGCGGGAAAGCGGCCCGCCGTGCGCGGCGCGGGCGCGCAGGGCGTGGATGTCGATGGGATCCATCAATGCTTCCTTGGCGAGCACCATCGCCTTTTCGGCGCTGCCGCCGATGCCGATGCCGAGCATGCCCGGCGGGCACCAGCCGGCACCCATGGTCGGCACCGTCTTCATCACCCAGTCGACGATCGAGTCGGACGGATCGAGCATGGTGAACTTGCTCTTGTTCTCCGACCCGCCGCCTTTCGCAGCGATCTTCACCTCCACGGCACCGCCCGGAACGATGTCGTAGTGCACCACCGCCGGGGTGTTGTCGCGCGTGTTGGTGCGCTTGCCAGCGGGGTCCGCGAGAATCGATGCCCGCAGCGTGTTGTCGGCGTCGAGGTACGCACGCCGCACCCCTTCGTTGATCATGTCGGTCACGCTCATGGTCACGCCTTCCCAGCGCACGTCCATGCCGACCTTGACGAAGGCCACCACGATGCCGGTGTCCTGGCAGATCGGCCGGTGGCCCTCAGCGCACATCCGCGAGTTGGTGAGAATCTGGGCGATCGCATCACGGGCAGCCGGCGACGTTTCGGCGGCATGAGCCTCGCCGAGCGCCTCGATGAAATCCACTGGGTGGTAGTACGAGATGTATTGCAGGGCGTCCTTGACGCTGTCGATCAGATCCTGCTGGCGGATGGTGGTCATGCGGTCCTCCGAAGCATCAGTGCCCATTGCGTCCTGCGGAATCGACCCCTTCCCGCCACCGCGCGCGCTGGCCGGAAGGCATGATCCGGTCGACGGCTGCGATCGCCATCGCCGAGAGCAGGAAGGCGATGTGGATGACGGTCTGATAGAAGAGCGTCTTCTCGTCGTAGGCCTGGGCGCTGATGAAGGTCTTGAGCAAGTGAATGGACGAGATGCCGATGATCGCGGTGGCGAGTTTCACCTTGAGCACCGAGGCGTTGACGTGCGACAGCCACTCGGGCTGGTCGGGATGGCTTTCGAGCCTCATCCGCGACACGAAAGTCTCGTAGCCGCCGATGATCACCATGATGAGGAGGTTGGAGATCATCACCACGTCGATTAGCCCCAGTACCACGAGCATGATGACCGTCTCGGTGGCCATCTTGATGTTGCGGCCGTCGGCACCGGTGATCGCCACGTTATTGAGGATCGTGGCCATGGCGGCCTCGCTGCCGAAGGCGGCCGCGACGAGATGCGTGAGCTCGACCCAGAAATGCCAGACGTACACGCCCTGCGCGACGATCAGGCCGAGGTAGAGCGGCAACTGCAGCCACCGGGTCATGAAGATCAACTGGGGGAGGGGTCGGAGCGCGGACGGGGGCATGGCGGCGGGCGGGGGCGGCGGACAAAACAGGTGATGTTAGCATCGCGCCCCCGGCGGCCGGGGAGGGGCACGGGACATTGCGGCGGGGCGGCGAACCGGTGCGGACGAGGTCCTCGAACACTCGGGGACGCCGCGGCGGACGTGGCATTCGCGGCCTATCCCACCGGATTCTTGCGGCGGATTGAACGTACAACTTGAAAAGTCGCCGATTTCGTAACAGTATCGCTTCGGCGCCGCGCGGGTCGGAACGGACCTGTCGTCGCTGCATGCGCGAGTTGGATCGCTCCGGGCCGGTCAGGCCACGCGACAAGGGACGTTGCACGCGGACGATTCGATCGACGTGAACAGAGCTATCCACGGAGGAGGAACGTAATGGCTACAGTCGCAACGCAGGCGGGCCCCGAGGGCTCCAGTCGCAAGGAAGAAACGCGGGTCATCTTCGCGTCCTCGCTGGGCACGGTCTTCGAGTGGTACGACTTCTACCTGTACGGTTCGCTCGCGGGGGTCATCGCCAAACAGTTCTTCTCCGGGGTCAATCCGACGGCGGCCTACATCTTCGCCTTGATGGCCTTTGCCGCCGGCTTTGCGGTGCGGCCTTTCGGGGCCCTTTTATTTGGGCGCCTCGGCGACCTCGTCGGCCGAAAGTACACGTTCCTGATCACCATCGTGATCATGGGCGCTTCGACCTTCATCGTCGGCCTGCTGCCTTCGTACGCCTCGATCGGCATCGCCGCGCCGATCATCCTCATCGCGCTGCGCCTGCTGCAGGGCCTGGCGCTCGGTGGCGAGTACGGGGGGGCTGCGACCTACGTCGCCGAGCACGCGGCGCCGGGTAGGCGTGGATACGACACGGCGTGGATCCAGACCACCGCCACGGTGGGTCTGCTGCTTTCGCTGGTCGTGATCCTCGCCTGCCGGCAGCTGCTCGGACCGGCTTTCGACGACTGGGGCTGGCGCATCCCGTTCCTGATTTCGCTGCTCCTGCTGATCTTCTCGGTGTACATCCGGTTGCGCCTGAACGAATCGCCGGTGTTCCAGAAGATGAAGTCCGAGGGCAAGGGCTCCAAGGCGCCGCTGCGCGAGTCGTTCGGGGAGTGGGGAAACCTGAAGATCGTGATCCTGGCGCTGCTCGGACTCACTGCGGGGCAGGCGGTGGTCTGGTACACGGGGCAGTTCTATGCGCTCTTCTTCCTCACCCAGACCCTCAAGGTCGATCCGGTCACGGCGAACGTCCTGATCGCCATTGCACTGATCGTCGGCACGCCGTTCTTCCTGGTGTTCGGCGCGCTATCGGACAAGATCGGCCGCAAGCCCATCATCATGGCGGGCTGCCTGATCGCGGCGCTGACCTACTTCCCGCTGTTCAAGGCGCTCACGCATTACATCGCGCCTTCGCTGGAAGCGGCGCAGACCAGCAACCCGGTGACGGTCGTGGCGGATCCGAAGAGCTGTTCCTTCCAGTTCAACCCGGTTGGCACGGCCAAGTTCACGTCTTCCTGCGATATCGCCAAGGGCTTCCTGGCCCGCCGGGCGGTGAGCTACACCAACGTCGAGGCGCCCCCGGGAACGGTCGCCAAGGTCACGGTCGGCGACAAGACCATCGAGAGCTTCGAAGGGACGGGGCTGCCGGCCGCCGATATGAAGGCCAAGACCGACGCCTTCACCAAGCAGCTGACCGACACGGTCAACGCGGCGGGGTACCCGACCAAGGCGGATCCGAAGGAGGCGAACTACGTCATGGCGAGCGTGATCCTGTTCATCCTGGTGCTCTACGTCACCATGGTGTACGGTCCGATCGCCGCCATGCTGGTGGAGCTCTTTCCCACCAAGATCCGCTATACCTCGATGTCCTTGCCGTATCACATCGGCAATGGCTGGTTCGGCGGCTTCCTGCCGACCACCGCGTTCGCCATGGTGGCGGCCAACGGCAATATCTACTATGGCCTCTGGTACCCGGTGATCATCGCCTTGATGACGTTCGTGATCGGGATGCTGTTCGTGAAGGAGAACCGCACGCGCGACCTCTCGGCAACGTAGCGTTGCGCGGCATCCCGCCGGCACCCCTCGGGGGCGGGCGGGAGCTCCGGCAGGGGCCATTGCCCGTGCCGACTGCAGTGGCCAGCCTCGCGGCTGGCCACTTGCATTTCGGGAATCGTGGCACGTTGGTTGCTATGAAAAGGCCAGTGTAGGCATGCGCAAGGAGCGCCGAATGACCGGCACCGTACGATTGTCGAAGACCCCGAAGGGAATCGCGGAGATCGCAGAGCGGCGCAACAACCTGCGCGGCAAGCTGCGGACGATGCTGATCCTGATCGATCCCGCCAAGACGCTCGACGAATTACGGCAGCAAGCGTCGCTGATCGGCGTATCGCCGGAGGTCCTCGACGACCTGGTCCAGGAGGGCTATGTCGCCACGGTCGGGGGCGCCATCAGTGGCGTGCCGACCGGGCCGGGCGAGACCGGCGAGGCGGCCCAGGTGTCGACCGATGACCTCGCCCGCTTCCGGGCCGCCAAGGACTTCATCAACGATACCGTGGTCACCGCCCTGGGGCTGCGGGCGTTCATGTTCACCCTGCGGCTCGAGCGGTGCTCGACCCTCGCCGAGCTCGAGCAGCTGATGCCTGATTACGAGAAGGCGCTGCGCAAGAGCGCGCCCGAGCCGGAGGCGAAAGCGCTCACGGGACGCCTGCGGGAAATGCTAATCTGTACCTGACGCGCCGGGCTCCGGCTGGCGGGCGCGGCCTTCGACTCCACGCCCTCGCATGTCCTCCGCGTCCCTTCCGCTAGACCCTCTTACCGCACTGTCACCGCTCGATGGCCGCTACGCTGCCAAGGTGGCGGCATTGCGCGCCCATTTCAGCGAGTTCGGGCTCATCCGCGCGCGGGTCCGGGTCGAGGTCGCGTGGCTCCTCGCCCTCGCGCACGAGCCGGCCATCGCGGAGATCGAGGCGTTCGACCCTGCCGATGTCGCCCGGCTCACGGCCGCGGTCGATGCCTTCGGCGTGGACGATGCGCGACGGGTGAAGGAGATCGAGCGCACCACCAACCACGACGTCAAGGCGATCGAGTACTGGCTGAAGGAGCGTGCGGGCGACAGCGCCGCGCTCGCGGCCGTGGGCGAGTTCATCCACTTCGCCTGCACCTCGGAGGACATCAACAACCTGTCGCATGCGCTGATGCTCCGGGCCGCGCTGGACGACGAGCTGCTGCCGACCCTCGCCACCATCACGGCGTCGATCCGGTCGCTGGCGCACGCTCACGCGGCGCTGCCCATGCTGGCCCGGACGCACGGCCAACCCGCGACGCCGACCACCTTGGGCAAGGAGATGGCCAACGTGGTCGCCCGGCTCGACCGCGCCGTGACGGCGATCACCCGCGTCCCGCTCAAGGGCAAGATGAACGGCGCCGTGGGCAACTACAACGCCCATCTCGCCGCCTACCCCGATGTCGACTGGGAGCGCTTCGCAGCCGGGGTGGTCGCCGGCCTCGGCCTCGAGTTCAATCCGTACACGACCCAGATCGAGCCGCACGATTACATGGCCGAGCTGTTCGACGCCATCGCCCGCGTCAACACCGTCCTCATCGACTTCGATCGCGACATCTGGGGTTACGTGAGCCTCGGCTATTTTCGGCAGCGGACGCGCGAAGGCGAGGTCGGCTCGTCGACGATGCCCCACAAGGTGAATCCGATCGACTTCGAGAACTCCGAAGGCAACCTGGGGCTCGCCAATGCCCTGCTTCGCCACCTCGCCGAGAAGCTGCCGGTCTCGCGCTTCCAGCGCGATCTCACCGATTCCACCGTGCTGCGCAACATGGGCGTTGCGCTCGGCTATTCGCTGCTCGGCTGGACATCGCTCCTGCAGGGCCTGCCCAAGCTCGAGGCGGATCCGGTGCGTCTCGCCGCCGATCTCGACGCGAACTGGGAAGTGCTCGCGGAGCCGATCCAGACCGTGATGCGTCGTTATGGCGTGGCCAATCCCTACGAGCGGCTGAAGGCGCTCACCCGCGGCCGCACCGGCATGACCCAGGCCACCCTGCAGGCGTTCATCGACACGCTCGAAATCCCCGCGGATGCCAAGGCACGCCTCACGGCACTGACACCCGCGACTTATATCGGCCGCGCCGCCGAGCTCGCACGGCGGGTGTAGGCGCGCCCCTGCGTGCGCTCGGCGGTCACGCCGTCATCCCGCCCCCGGGCCTCCCACTCGACGGCGGCGTGCCTTGCGCTCCTGCCAGAACGTGCGTCCTGCCGGGATCATGGTCACCACCACGATGCCCAGGACGATCAGCGGCAGGTGCGCCTTGACCCAGGGTATGTTGCCGAAAAGGTAGCCGCCGTAGGTGAGCGAGGCGATCCAGCAGATGGCGCCGATGACGTTGTACGACAGGAACTTGGCATAGCGCATCCCGGCCACGCCCGCCAGGAACGGCGCGAACGTGCGGACGATGGGAATGAAGCGGCCGATGATGATGGTGAAGCCGCCGTAGCGGTCGAAGAACGCCTGCGTGCGCCGCAGATGCACCTGGCGGAAGAAGCGCGAGTCAGGTCGGTCGAACACCCGCGGTCCGACGAAATGGCCGATGGCGTAATTGACGGTGTCGCCGGCGACCGCCGCGACGATCAGGATCGCGACCAGCACGTGCACGTTGAGGCCCGCGCCCGCCACCACGGTCCCGGCGATGAACAGGATCGAATCGCCGGGCAGGAAGGGAAATACGACGAGACCGGTCTCGGCGAAGATGATCACGAAGAGCAGGGCGTACAGCCAGTGCCCGTAGCGCACTCCGAGTTCCGCCACGTTCGCGTCGAGCGCGAAGACGGAGTACAGCAGCGTGGTCAGCATGGGCGGATCGAGGGAGGTGGGCGGCGCGGACCCCGATCGGACGCCTGCTAGGGCAGGATCTTTTCCCCCTCGGGCCCGGTCTTCTTGCGCTCCGGCTTGACGAGGTCCTCGCGCGAGACACCCATCCACATCACCAGCGGCGCCATCACCAGCACCGACGAGTAGATGCCGAACAGGATGCCGATGGTCAGCGCCAACGCGAAGTAGTGCAGGGTCTCGCCGCCGAAGATCAGCATCGAGGTCACCATGAGCTGGGTGCTCCCGTGGGTGATGATGGTCCGCGACATGGTGGTGGTGATGGCATTGTCGATGACGTGGGTGACCGTCGCCTTGCGCATCTTGCGGAAATTTTCGCGGATCCGGTCGGCGACCACCACCGACTCGTTCACCGAGTAGCCCAGGACAGCGAGCACCGCCGCCAGCACCGGCAGGGAGAACTCCCACTGGAACAGGGCGAAGAAGCCCAGGATGATGATCACGTCGTGCAGGTTGGCCACGATCGCGGCGACCGCGAAGCGCCACTCGAAGCGCATCGCCAGGTAGCCGACGATGCCGAGCGATACCAGCAGTAACGCCAGGGCGCCGTTTTCGTAGAGCTCCTTGCCCACCTGCGGCCCGACGAACTCGACCCGCTGCTGGGTCGCGGACGGGTCGTCCGCCTTGAGGGCACTCATGACACGCTCCGAGAGCTGGGCGGTCGAGACGCCTTCCTTGAGCGGGAGCCGGATGAGGGCATTGGTCGCGGTGCCGAAGCTTTGCACCGAATACTCGCCCAGGCCGAGCTTGTCGATCGCCCCACGGACGCGATTGAAGTCGACGGCGTGCGAATAGGCGACCTCGACCACCGTCCCGCCGCGGAAGTCCACGCCAAAATTGAGGCCGCGCGTCGCGAGCAGGATCACCGCGGCGATGAATGTCACGGCCGAGATGATGTTGAACACCAGAGCGTGCCGCATGAACGGCACGTCGCGGCGGAAGCGGAAGAATTCCATGAGGGATCCGGAGAGGGCGGTGGGGTCAGGCGGCGTGCGTCGTGGGCTTCCAGACCTGCCCAATGGAAATCCGCTCGAGCTTCTTCTTGCGCCCGTAGATCAGGTTGACCAGTCCGCGCGAGACAACGACCGCGGAGAACATGGAGGTCAGGATGCCGAGCACGTGGACCACCGCGAAGCCGCGCACCGGGCCGGTGCCGAAGATGAAAAGCGCGATGCCCGCGATCAGGGTGGTGACGTTGGAGTCCAGGATCGTGCCCCACGCGCGCTCGTAGCCGGCCTGGATGGCGGCTTGGGGGGTCGCGCCCCAGCGCAGCTCCTCGCGGATGCGCTCGTTGATCAGCACGTTCGAATCGATGGCCATGCCCAGTGTCAGGGCGATGGCCGCGATGCCGGGCAGGGTCAGGGTCGCCTGCAGCATCGACAGGATCGACACCAGCAGCAGCAGGTTGACCGACAGGGCGATCGTCGAGATCACCCCCATGAGCAGGTAGTAGCTGCAAATGAACAGCGACAGCACCACGAAGCCCCACATCACCGAGTGAAAGCCCTTCTCGATGTTGTCCTTGCCGAGACTCGGGCCGACGGTGCGCTCCTCGACGATCTCCATCGGCGCCGCCAGCGCGCCCGCCCGCATGAGCAGCGCGATGTCGTTGGCCTCGCGGGTGCTCATCCGCCCGCTGATCTGCACCCGGCCACCGCCGATTTCCTCGCGGATCACCGGCGCCGTGATGACCTCGGCCTTGCCTTTCTCGACCAGCACGACCGCCATGCGCTTGCCGACGTTCTCGCGCGTAATCTCCTTGAAGATGCGCGCGCCGGCGCCATCCAGGTTGACGTGCACGGCCGGCTCGTTAGTGCGCTGGTCGAAGCCCGACTGGGCGTCGCTGATCCGGTCGCCGGTCAGCACGACCTGGCGCTTGACCAGGACCGGCTGGCCGCCGCGCTCGGT
>JBDTWB010000166.1:0-9245 GCA_040006895.1 Casimicrobiaceae bacterium
GGCGGGGGCTTTCCACCGTCGGTGCAGGGCGCCTGCACGATTCGGGAGATGCTGCCAGGTTGGCGGCCTCGAGCCGCGCGAACGCGATGAAGGCCTCGGCCACCGACGATAGCGCCTGGGCAGCCGGATGGACGAGATACCAATAGCCTTCGTCGGCGATGTCGTGCACCTCGACGACCGCGACATCGTGCGTCCCCGGCCGTGGCCAGGGATCGAGCGCCTGACGGGGCAGGAGGGCGACGCCCAGACCCGCGGCGACGGCGTCGCGGATCGCGCCGGTGGTGTTCAGCACCATGCGCACGTTGGGGCAGCGGCCGTGGTGTTGGAACAGCGATTCGACTCGCTCACGAGTCCCCGAGCCGGGCTCGCGCATCAGCAGATGTTCGCTGGCGAGTTCCGCAAACGCGACGCCGTCACGGGCCGCAAGCGGACTATTGGCGGCGACGATGGCGATGAGTGCATTGGGCAGGATCGCCTGGCGCACGACGTCGCCGCCTCCCGGCGGATTGGCGAAGAGGTAGACGTCGTCGTCGTTGCGGTGGAGGCGCTCGAGCAGCTTTTGCCGATTGCGCACTTCGAGGCGCACGTCCGCGCCCGGATGGCGCGCGACGAACGCGGATAGAAGCCGCGCCGCGAACCGGTCCGCGGTCGAGGTTACGGCGAGCCGTAGCCGCACACCTTCGCCCCGACGCAAAGCATCGAGGTCGTCCTGCAAGGCATGCAGGCGTGCAAACAGATCCACGCAGGCGGCATGCACGCGAGCCCCAGCGGCCGTCGGTCGGGCGCGACCGGCCGTGTACTCGAAGAGCGGGGCCCCCATGGTCTCGGCGAGCTTCCTGAGTTGTAGCGAGGCGGTCGGCTGGGCGAGGGAAAGCTCGTCGGCGGCGCGGGTGATGCTGCCCAACCGCACGGCTGCTTCGAGCACCGCGAGCTGGGGCAGCACGCCGTGCCTCAGGTAATGCCGGATATGTGCTCGTTCCATGCTCTGCTCCTTCGGTCGGACGACCACCACGAACAGTCGGGGCCGCCGGTACGCGTACGTACCTCGAGGTCGCTTCGGCATGGAGCAGGAGCGGACCCTTGTCATCGGACAAAGGTCTCGCTTGCGCAGAGGCGCTGGCACGACCGGGGCGTGAGGGCCCGGGTTGACGATCGTGCCAAGGCAGCTATTGCGGCTGCCCAAGCTACTCCCCTTTGCGGGGTGCCCGGCAGAGCCGGACATGAGTACTTTTATACCACCCGCGGCGGGATCGATCAACTCGCTCCGCGCATTGCGTTTACCGATGGCGGCATTGCAATTATGCGATTCCCGGATGGCGCGCCGGCGCCGAGAATGAAACCTTGCCGCACCTTCCGGGATGCGGGACATCCAAGCGGGGGTGAATGGACATCTTCTCATCTGAATTCCTGGGAGCGCTGGGCGCGATCGTGGTGATCGACCTGGTACTGGCAGGCGACAACGCCATCGTGATTGCGCTGGCGGTCCGTCACGTACCGGCGGAGCTGCAGCGTCGCGCCATCCTCTGGGGCACGTTCGGCGCCATCGCCGTGCGCGTCTCCATGACCATGGTCGTGGTGTGGCTGCTGAACATACCGTGGCTCATGGCCATCGGCGGAGCGCTGCTGGTGTGGATCGCGTACCGACTCTTGTCCCCGAAGGAGGCCGAGGACGATGCGGGGCATCTCAAGGCCGCCAATGGCTTTTGGGGTGCGCTGCGGACGATCGTCGTGGCCGACGCCCTGATGGGCCTCGACAACGTGCTCGCGGTTGCCGGCGCCGCGCACGGCAGCTTCCTGCTGGTGTTGCTCGGATTGCTGATCAGCATCCCGATCGTCATCTGGGGCAGCACGCTCATGCTCCGCTTCGTCGAGCGTTTCCCGGCCTTCGTCTACCTGGGCGCGGGCGTGCTCGCGATAACGGCCGTGCGGATGGTCAGCTCGGAGCCCGCATTGCAAGAGTTCCTGGGCACCTATGATGGGATCGTCCCGATGCTGTACGTGGCCGTCACCGGTGGCGTACTCTGGGCCGGCTTCCTGCGCAACCATCGCCATCTCGAGTCGCGCATCAGCGCGCGCCTCGCGAGCTTTCCGCCACTCGTCACGCCCTCACCACTTCCGGAGGAAGGAGGCTTCATGCACAAGATCCTGGTACCCGTCGACGGCTCGGCCAACTCGCTGCACGCGGTTCGTCATGTCATCAAGGAACATCGGCACAATCCTGGCCTCGAGGTGCATCTTCTCAACGTGCAGCCGCCATTTTCGCGCCACATCACCCAGTTCCTGAGCCCCAAGGACTTGCAGTCGTTTCATCGCGATCGTGCCGAAGAGGCGCTGCGTCCCATCCACACGATGCTGGACGAGGCACGGGTCGCGCACGCAACTCACCTGGAGGTCGGGCGCCGGGCGGAGATCATCGCCGATACCGCGCAGCGTCTCGGTTGCGACCACATCGTCATGAGCACGGCGCGCAAGAACTCCCTGACCCGCATGGTGGAGGCGTCCGTCACCAATCGAGTGCTCGAGATCACCACGGTTCCGGTGAAGGTCATCTCCGGGGATGCCATCTCCGACGTCGAGCGCTACGGCATTCCGGCGGCAATCGCCGCGGGTCTCGGCCTCCTGGCGCTGGCCATCGACTGATCGTACGGCGCGAAGCGTCGCGTCGATGTCCTACGTCAGCGTGGGGAACTCGCCGACAGCGACCACGGGCCGCCAAATGCACCATTCGTCGGGCGTGCAGGGGGCATGCGGCTTTCCACGAAGGCGACGATGGCGCAGGATCTTCAGGGGGTCGAGGGTATCGGGCGTACCGCACCGGGCACGCCGCCGGGTCGGCGGGGCGACCCTGGATCACCCGCACAATGGAGCACTCGACCTGCCGCGGACTGCGGCAGGTCTCCATTCGCAGCGGTCGGCCCCGTACGGCTAGTCACCTGTCCGGTTGGGCCAACCGCCTCACCCGCGCCCATCACCCAATCGGCCGGTCTGCTCGATCGCCTGGACAACCTCGCCGGTGCGCTGATGGTGGTCGCTGCGGTGGTGGGTCTGGCGCTGGCGTTCTGGCTGGTTCGTGCCGTCGATGCTCGGCACATGCCCCCACCGGCGCCGCTCGACGGTGTTTCGTCGTCCGCGCGCCCCCGCGGTGCTTGGTCGACGCCAGTCCGCTCCCGGGAGGTCGCGCAGGCCGACATCCTCGCGGCGCAGGTGATGATCCTGCATCCGCCAGGCCGCGCCCTTCCCGACGATTTCGTGGCGCTGGCGTACCGCAATACCGGCATGGACCCCGGTGACTTGCCCGCGATCGATCCGGCACCCGCTGCGGGCTACGCCGCACAACTCGGCATGCGCTCGACCACGCAGACCGACGGCGTCACGCCTGCCGGCGACGTGACCCGCGTGGCGCCAGGATCGGCGCTACCGGCGGGGGATGGAGATCGCCGCGGAAGTCCGGCATCGCCGGCCATATTCGTCGGGACGACCAGGGCCGCCGCATCCATCGCGCCGCGCGCCGATGCCTCGTGGCAGTAGCCGGGGCGAGATCCGCTTTGCATACAATTCGAACGCTCAGGTCGTGAAACCGGTGTCGGCGGGAGTCCGGGGCTTTGCTGGGATCTCCGCAACTGCACCGATGCGCCTTCTCAGCCATGTCCAGGTCCATGCGCAGCGCGCTCGCGCTCGGCGCGGTGCTCGCGCTCGGCGGGCTGACGTATGGCGTTCTCGCGGGAAGCGTCTGGGTCGCGGAGGACTTGCCGACGGTGCGTTGGGCCGCGGCGCACCGAAGCCGCGTGCTCACCACTTTGATGCTTGTGGTGAGCGCCAGCGGCGGTCCGTCGGCGACAAGTGCGTACGCCGTGGTAGTGGCGGGGGCCTGTCTCATCCGGCGGCGGATTGCGATGGCAATTGCAGTCGCGGCGATCATCCTCGGCGGGAACGCGATGAACGCCGCTTTCAAAGCCCTGGTGCAACGTGCCCGGCCGGTACTGGAGGACCCGCTTGCAGTCCTGCCCAGCTACAGCTTCCCCAGCGGGCACGCGGCGGCGTCCATGGTGTTCGGTGGCCTGCTCGTCATGTGGGTGCTGCGCCGTGATGCGCGAGATTGGACCCACGGCCTTGCGATCGGGACGATCCTGGTCTGGATCATCGCCGTCGGCGTCAGCCGGGTGTATCTCGGCGCGCATTTTCCCACCGACGTGGCCGGGGGCTTCCTGGAGGGCTTTGCATGGCTGATGGCGTGCACGCTCGTCCTCGACCGCGAACGCGCGAATCTCGGGCTGCTGCCGAGCAGGTAGCGCCGGTGCGGTCGGCCACGGCGACCTATATCATTCTGGTCAACGCTAAAGCGGGGTCGAGTAGAGACGATCCGGCCGGCACGTTGCGCGACCGCTTTGCCCGCCATGGGGTCGCGGCCGAGGTTCGCCTCCTTCCCGAAGGCGCCGACGTCGCCAAGGCAGCCGAGGAAGCGCGCGCGGAATCGCCGCAGGCCATCGTGGCGGCGGGCGGAGACGGTACCATCAATGCGGTAGCGGGGGCGCTCGTCGACACGGACGTCTTCCTTGGCGTGCTGCCGCTCGGCACGCTCAATCATTTCGCCAAGGATATGGGGATTCCGCTGGACCTCGACCAGGCGGTCGAGGTCGCATGTGCGGGTCATGCGACGCGCGTCGACGTGGGTCGGGTGAACGGCCGGCTGTTCCTCAACAATTCGAGTATTGGACTCTATCCACAGGTCGTGCGTGCGCGCGAAGCCATTACGCAGCGACTCGGTCACGCCAAGTGGCCGGCCTTTCTATGGGCCGCGGCCGGGGCGCTGCGGCGCTACCCATTCATGGAAGTGCAGTTGACCACAGATGCACGCACGCGGTCCTATCGGACACCGCTGGTGTTCATCGGCAACAACAGCTATGCCCTCGATGGTCTCGAGCTTGGTGAGCGCGCCTGCCTGACCGCGGGCCACCTGAGCGTCCATGTGGTCAAGCGGTCCGACCGGCTCGGCCTGTTTGTGCTCGCGGCGCGTGCGCTCGCCGGCCGATTGCGGCAGGGGCACGATTTCGAAACCTTCTGCGCGACGGAGGTTTGCATAGCCGCCCGGCGATCGAGCTTGATGGTCGCGACCGATGGCGAAGTCAACCGCCTCGACACGCCGCTCGCCTACGCCATCAAGCCGCGGGCGTTGGCGGTCCTGGTGCCGACCCGGAAGCGGTGAACCAGCGGATGCGCACCATCGTTCACGTCTCCGACCTCCATTTCGGCCGGGTCGATCCGCAGGTGGTCGCCGGCTTGGCCCGGAGCGTGGAGGCATTGCGGCCCGACGTCATCGCGGTCTCGGGCGACCTGACCCAGCGGGCGCGGCCACGGGAATTCCTCGCCGCACGCGCGTTCCTGGAGACGCTGCTGCCACCCAAGGTGATCGTGCCCGGCAATCACGACATTCCCCTCTACGACGTGGTCAGTCGTTTCCTGGCGCCTCTGGCGCGGTACCGGCGCTACATCGGGAGCGACGTCGAACCGTCGTTCGTGGATGATGAGATCGTCGTCGTCGGCGTGAACACCGCGCGCTCCCTGGCCTTCAAGGGAGGACGGATCAATGTCGGGCAGATGCGGCGGGCACGCGCGCTGTTGTGCCGGATGGACGATGCCCTGGTGCGGGTCGTCGTGACCCATCACCCGTTTCACTTGGAGGATGCCGACGCCGCCGCCCTGGTCGGTCGCGGCTCGATGGCACTCAGTCACTGGCGCGCCTGCCTGCCGGACATCCTGCTCGCCGGGCATATGCACACGCATGCGACCGGCACCACTGCGCAGCGCTACGACCTTGGGGGGAAGACCGCGATCGTGGTCCAGGCCGGCACGGCAACGTCGACACGAGGCCGGGGAGAGAGCAACTCATTCAACGTCCTGAACGTTGCGCGGCGGTCCGTGGTGATCCGCCGATACGACTGGGAGCCCGCGATGGACGCATTCGCAGTGGCAAGCGAGCGTCGCTATGCCCGGCCGGACGACGCGTGGGAGGTCGATGGAACGCACTAGCCGCGTCCGGAGAAAGCGGGCCTCTGGCCGCGAACGACGCGTATGATTACGCGGCCACGGTGTACGGAGTGGCGGTGATGGTGCGTCGACGCAAGGCCGATCGGGACGTCCCGTGGTTCGTGCGCTTGACCGCGGCGCGTCGGATCGCCGTGGTCATTGCCGTTGCTGTCTTCATTTTCCTGATCCAATCGAACGATGTGAGTCTCGCCAAGCGACTGCTCCTCGGCTGGGACGGGGCGGCGCTCACCTACCTCGCGCTGGCGTGGACCACGATCTTTCGCACCGACGCGGAGCTGACGCACATGCGCGCCCGTGAGTACGACCAGAGCGGGTTCGCAATCTTCCTGCTGGTCCTGGCGGCCGCGTGCGCGAGTGTGGTGGCCATAACCATTGTCGTGGCCGACGTGAAGGGGCTTTCGACGTGGGCCCGGCTGGCGCACCTTGCAATGTCGGTCGGAGCGCTCGTGCTTTCGTGGATGCTGATCCAGACGCTGTTCACCTTCCATTACGCCCACCAGTACTATATTCCCGAGGAGGGCGAGGACGAGCCTCGCGGGGGCCTCAAGTTTCCCGGTGGCGAGGAGCCTGCCTACCTCGACTTTGCCTACTACGCCTTCGTGATCGGCATGACTTCGCAGGTTTCCGACGTCGCCGTCACCGGCCCGCATATGCGCCGCACCGCATTGGCCCACGGCGTCCTGAGTTTCATCTTCAATATCGCCGTCCTGGCGTTGAGCATCAACGTCTTCAGCAGCATCCTCTAGCCGCTGCGGCCTGAGCGTACGCAGGACCGCTGCGGTGCATGCGTAGTTAGGCGGAGCACGCGACAGGCAACGCACGGTGCTCGAGCGCCCCCCTGTTCCTGCCTGTTCCCTCCCGTATTCCTCGCTCCCGTTCCTGACTGGCGATCCGCGGGCTCCTCAGGTCAGCACCATTTCGCGTCCGGGAAGTGCGACGGCTTCGCGAGACCCTAGCCCATAAGGGCAAGCTGGCGCCGAGGAGCGTAGGGCAGCCACGACCGGATCGGATGGCGCTTTTGCCGGCAGCGGGGCAGAGATCGACCCAGTGCGGCGATCCGCCTGGCAAAGCCCCTGCGGATCACCAAGGTTTGCGATTTGCTTGCCCCGCCGGAGCCGATCGATTAAGTTGGCCGGTCTTTCAGACTAGACCCGAGACGGCGCTCCAAACGAATAACGACGGTGGTGAACCCAGAACTGATCGACGTAATCGCGATCTCCGGCCTCGGCGGCCACGGTGTCGCGTTGCTGGCTTTCACCGTCCTCGTGTTCGGGCTGTTCATCTGGGACCGCTGGCCGATCGCGACCGTGTGCCTCGGCGTGCTGGTGGCGCTGCCCCTCCTGTTCCTGCTGTTTCCCTTCGAAACTCCGGACGGTCGGGTATCGCCTTTCCAGTTCTTCTCCGGCTTCGGCCACCAGGCGCTGATCGCCATTTCCGCCCTGATGATCCTGGGCCATGGATTGGTGGTCACCGGCGCGCTGGAGCCCACGGCGCGCCGCCTTTCGGCGCTTCTCGGGACGCGGCCGCGCCTGGCGCTGCTGGCGGTCCTGGTCTCCGTGGCGGCCGCCAGCGGCGTGGTCAACGACACGCCGGTGGTGGTGATCATGATTCCCTTGATCCTCGGCGCGGTGCGGCGTGCCGAGCCTTCGCCGGCGACGATGCTGATGCCGATGAACTTCGCCGTGCTGATCGGGGGCATGGCGACCACCATCGGCACCTCGACCAACCTTATCGTGGTGTCGATGGCCGCGGACATGGGCGCCGCGCGGTTCTCGATGTTCGAGTTCTATCCGCTCGTCGCCATCGCCGCGGTGCCCGCGCTGCTCTACCTGTGGCTGGTGGCGCCGCGGATGTTGCGATCGGTGCCGGCCTCGAGCGAGGCCTACGCGAGTGAGATCTTCGACGCCGAGCTTCGGGTGGAAAAGGGGAGCTGGGCGGAGGGCAAGGAGCTCGAGGAGGCCCGCAAGAAGACGGAGAACGGCATGCGGGTGCTCGAGGTAGTCACCGCCGGCGGCGACCACCTCGGAATGTCGACGAACCGGCCCTTGCAGGAAGGTGACGTGATCCGGGTGCGCGACACTGTCGAGAACCTCAAGGAGTTCGAGGCGGTGCTGCAAGCGAGTCTGCATGGGCTCGATGCCGAGGCGACACCGGAGGCAAAGCCTTCCGAGGGGAAGAGCGACATGACGGCCGACGCGTCCAAGCCCGCGGCGGACGATCCAGCGGATGGAGGCGAGCCTCGCGCCCAGGAGGATCCAGAGCTGCACGAGGTCGTCGCACAGCTCGTCGTCACCCCGGAGTCGCTGCTCGCCGGCCGTTCGGTGCGGCAGCTCCAGTTGGCCACGCATTACAATGTGATCGTCGTCGGGGTCCGGCAGGCGCGCACCGACGCTCGGTGGCATCGGCAGAATCTCGCCGACCGGCGCCTCGCCGAGGGCGACGTACTGCTGATCCAGGGCAAGCCGCGGGCGGTACGCGACGTGCAGAATGAGCGGCTCGGCTTGCTGCTGGACTCGCGCTACGTGCTGCCGCGGCAGCAGAAGGCGTGGACGGCCCTGCTCACCGTCATGGTCGTGGTCGTGCTCGCTGCCACCAAGCTGGTGCCCATCGCGTTGGCCGCGCTCGGCGGCGCGTTGGTGCTGCTGATTTCGCGCAGCCTGACCTGGCGGGATATAGGAGTGGCGCTCTCGGCGAAGGTCGTCATGCTGATCGCCGCCAGCCTGGCGCTCGGGCAGGCGTTGACGTTGACCGGCGGCACCGCCTATCTCGCCAGTCTCCTGGTCTCGGCCGCCGGGGCGCTGGCGCCGTCGATGATGCTGGCGCTGCTGATGGGGCTGATGGGCGCGATCACCAATTTCGTGTCGAACAACGCCGCCGCGGCGATCGGTACGCCCCTCGCCGTCGATATCGCGCGTCAGCTCGGCCTTCCGCCCGAGCCGTTCATCCTCGCCGTGCTGTTCGGATGCAATCTCTGCTACCTGACGCCCATGGGCTACCAGACCAACCTCTTGGTGATGAATGCTGCGGGATATCGCTTCGGCGATTTCCTGCGCGTCGGCGTGCCGCTGTTCGCGCTCATGTGGGGCGTGCTGTCGCTACTCCTGATCCGGCAGTACGCGCTGTAAGGGTCGATGCGTCATCGACGCGACGCCTGTGGTGATGCACGGTGGCGCTCAGTGGCCCTCAGTGGCCCTCTAGGG
>JBDTWB010000167.1:0-9232 GCA_040006895.1 Casimicrobiaceae bacterium
ACACCGTCGACTGCAGGCCGAGCTTGGGCCGCCAGTGGAACTTGACGAAGGTCGACTTGCCCGCAGCGTCGAGCAGCCGGAAGCTGTGGATCCCGAACCCCTCGATCATCCGCAACGAACGGGGCAACGTCCGATCCGACATGATCCACATCACCATGTGCATCGATTCCGGCGTCAGCGAGATGTAGTCCCAAAAAGTATCGTGCGCCGTCGCGTTCTGCGGGAAGCCCCGATCGGGCTCCATTTTCACCGCATGGACGAGATCCGGAAACTTGATGGCGTCCTGGATGAAGAACACCGGGATGTTGTTGCCAACGAGGTCCCAGTTGCCTTCCTTGGTGTAGAACTTGACTGCAAAGCCGCGCACGTCGCGCGGCGTATCGATGGACCCCGCACCGCCGGCCACCGTCGAAATCCGCGTGAACAACGGCGTGCGCTCGCCGACCTCGGTCAGGATCCTGGCCGTGGTGTACTTGGCGAGCGATTCGGTCAGCTCGAAATAGCCGTGCACGCCGGTGCCGCGTGCATGGACGACCCGTTCGGGAATGCGCTCGTGGTCGAAATGAAAGATCTTCTCGCGCAGGACGAAGTCCTCGAGCAAGGTCGGGCCCCGCGGGTGGCTCTTCAACGAATTCTGGTTGTCGGCGATCGCCACGCCCTGGTTGGTGGTCAGTGGCCCGTGGGCGCCGCCGGCGAGCTGGTGCGGCTCACCGCCATTGCCGATCCTCTCCCCGGCTCCGGAGGAGGCCGCGCGTTTGTCGTTGGCGCGTTTGTCGTTGGCGCGTTTGTCGTTGGCGCGTTTGTCGTTGGCGCGCTTGTCGTTGGCGCTCTGGTCGTTCACGCTCTTGCCGGGTGTTGCCGGAGCCTTGGCTTTGCTCATCGCGATTCCTTTGATCTGGTTCAGAACCGCGGCCGGGACGGGCGCGCGGGGTTCTCGGTACCGGAGTTCCGAGGTCAATGTGCATGATGCGCGCATCACCGGCTAAGCGAGGTAGGGCACATTACCGTCACGTTGTCGGCCTTCTCCTACGGGCTGGCACGGCAGGGGCGCGTGCTCCCCGATGCACAGCGTGCACCCGTGGCGGATCGGGGGGCCGCGCACACGTGGACCCGGGCTGGCGGGGACCGTGCACCGGCGATGGCACCGATCCCGCCGGCAGGCGATAATCCGCGTTCGATGCCGCGCCGCGGCGGCGACCATCCCACAGACGGAGACGCACATGCTCACCAACCCCGCGGGCGGCAAGCCTCGCATCGGCGTCATCGGCATCGGCTTCGGTGCCCAGGTCTACCTCCCCGCGCTGCAGTCGGAAGGTTGGGACGTCGCCGCCCTGTGCAGCCGCCATCGCGACAAGGCCGAAAAGGTCGCCGCGGCCGCGGGCGTACCGGACGTGTACACCGATGCGATGGAGCTCATCGCCCGTGCCGACCTCGACGCGGTCGCGATCACGACCCCGCCCAAGGCGCATTGCGACCTGGCGGTCGCCGCGCTCGAGGCGGGCAAGCACGTGCTGTGTGAGAAGCCTTTCGCCATCGACGCCGCGGAAGCCGCGCGGATGCGCGATGCGGCGGCGAAGAGCGGCCGCACGGCCATGGTCAGTCACGAGTTCCGTTACACGCCGCAGCGGGCTTATATCAAGCAGCTCCTGGCAGACGGATACGTCGGCAAATTTTCGCTCTGCACCATCGAACTCTTCCTCGACCGCTATGTGACCCCCGGCCCCCGACCGTTGACCTGGAATGCCTATCGGGCCGAGGGAGGTGGCTTGCTCGGCGCGCTGGGATCGCACTACATCGACGGCCTGCGCCACTGGTTCGGCGAGATCGCCACCGTATCGGGATCGCTCGACATCCTGCGTCCCGATCTGATCGACGAGACGACCCAGCGTTCTGCCACGGCGGAGACGGACGACACGTTCCAGTTCACCGTGCGCTTCAGGTCGGGCGGGATGGCGACGATGCTCGCTTCGTTCGCGGCGACTCCAACGCGCGGCGCCAGGATCGTGGTGATGGGCGATCGCGGTACGCTGATCGCCGAGCAGCCCGGCCCCAACCCCCTGGAGGACGGCGCGGTAATCGGCAGCCAGGACGGTGTGCCGCTGCGCGCGCTCGAAACGCCCGCGCAGTACACGCCATTCAAGGACAGCCGCGACCACCGGTTGATGGCATTTCGGCTGCTGGTACGCGCGTTCAATGCGGGCATCGCGAAAGGCGAGTCACCCGCGCCGAACTTCACCGATGGCCTGCGCTGCCAGGAGGTGCTCGACGCCGTGCGTTCGTCGGCCGCCTCCGGTTGCGCCGTCGATCTCGCTTGAGTTACCGCCCGCGACCATCGACAGTGGGCGCCGTCGCGGAAACCTGATGCCAAGGCGGGCGCGACGGCGGTTGCGCGACGGGTGCAATGCCCACGCATGACCGAGATTGCCCTCATCCTGGTCGCGGCGCTGATCGCGTGGCTGGTCTTCGACGGCCTTCGGGCCCGCGAAGCTGCCATTCGCGAGGCCAAGGACGCCTGTCGCGCGCAGCACGTGCAGTTCCTGGACGACACCGTGCGCCGGGTGCACACGCGCATCGTTCGCAACGAGCGTGGCACTGCGGTGTTGCAGCGCACCTTCGTGTTCGAATTCTCCGAGGACGGCACCAGCCGTCGCGGCGGCACGGTGGTGATGCGTGGCGACGAGCCGGAGACGACGGAGCTCGATCCCTACCGGATCGGCTGAGCTTGTCACGCACCGGCCCTGCCTCCCGTATGGCACGCCTTGCGGGGAGTGCGGGGTCGCCACAGTGGCGGCAATCGCATCGCCGCACGATGCGACCGGGGCCGGGGACGCGGCGCGGGCGCCATTCAGTTGCCACTCAGTTGCCACTCAGTTGCCACTCAGTTGCACTCAGTTGCCACTCAGTTGCACTCAGTTGCACTCAGTGCCGACTCAGTGCCGCTCCGTTGCCACTCAGTTGCCTAGAACTCCCGCGCACGCTAGAGTTTCGCGGCGCCGGGGGCTGCCATCGACCATCGCCCTCGAGCCCGCGCCGCGTCGCCTGACCATCCCGCGAGAGCCTGACGTTCCCTTCGTTGCCTCTTACCGCTTGAACGGACCACTCTGATGCGCGACAACCCCATCAAGTCGATCCTCGCATCGGGCGGGCGCGCCTGTGGCGCCATGGTGTTCGAGCTCTTCTCGCCGGGCCTGCCGCAGATCTGCGCGAATGCCGGAGCGGAGTTCGTGCTCTACGACATGGAGCACTCGGGCCTCTCGTTCGAGACCCTCAAGATCCAGGTCGCGCTGTGTCGCGGGTTGCCCCTGGTGCCGATGGTGCGCGTGCCGCGGGGCGAGTACCACTTCATCGCCCGGGCACTCGATCTTGGCGTACTCGGGGTGATGGTGCCCATGGTCGGCACGGCCGACGAAGCCGCCGCTATCGTCGCCTGCACCCGCTACCCGCCTGCCGGTCGGCGCGGGGCGGCGTTCGGCTTTGCCCACGACGACTATGCCGGTGGCGACGTCGCCGCCAAGATCGCCGCGATCCACGCGCGCACACTGGTCATGGCGCAGATCGAGACGGCCGAAGGCCTTGCCAATGTCGAGGCGATCGCGGCGGTCCCGGGCGTGGACGTGCTCTGGCTCGGACATTTCGATCTCACCAATTTCCTCGGCATTCCCGGGGCCTTCCAGCATCCGCAATACCTCGCGGCCGTGCAGCGCATCGTGGCGGCCTGCGACCGGCACGGCAAGACCGCGGCCTTCCTCGCCACTGACGATGCCTGGGCGCGCGAGTATCAGGCGCACGGTTTTCGGCTCCTGGCCTATGGTCTCGACCAGGCCATGCTGGGCGACGCCCTGCGGCGCGGCCTCGACGGCATCCGCCGGACTCAAGGACACCCATCATGACTGCACGCTACCGGGTCGGCATCACCCGAGACATTCTCGACTCCCGCGGCGAGCCTGCCTTCGGCCAGGCAGCGCTCGAGGTGCTGGAACGCGCGCCCGACCTCGAATGGGAATACCTGCCAACGCGGGTCACCGCGCTCGACGCCGACCATGCGGCGCGCTACGACGCGGTCTACGTCAACATGGCGCGGACTCCGGCCGCCGCCGTTGCACGCGACGACTGTCGCCTGCGGGTGGTGGCTCGTCACGGGGTCGGCTACGACTCGGTCGACGTGCCGGCGATGACCCGGGCCGGAATCATCGTCACCAACACGCCCATGCCCATGCCGCGCCCGGTCGCGACCATCGCGATCACGTTCATCCTGGCCCTGGCGGGCCGGCTCATGCAGAAGGACCGCATCACCCGCACCGGTCGATGGGACGAGCGCATGGACATGATGGGGATGGGCCTCACCGGCCGGACCCTCGGCGTGGTCGGCGCGGGTCGCATCGGCAAGGAGCTCTTGCGCATGGCGCGCGTGTTCGATCTGCGACTGCTCGCCGCCGACCCCTATGTCAACGCGGTCGAGCTCGGGTATATCGGCGCCCGCAAGGTCGACCTGCCGACCTTGCTGCGCGAGTCCGACTTCGTCGTGACCTGCCCGCTGCTCAACGACGAGACCCGGCACCTCGTCGGCGCGCCCGAGTTCGCGCTGATGAAGCCCACCGGCTACTTCATCAACGTCGCGCGCGGTCCCGTGGTCGACGAGCCGGCGCTCATCGCGGCGTTGCAGGAGGGGCGGATCGCCGGCGCCGCCGTCGACGTATTCGAGCAGGAACCCGTCGACCCGGCCAATCCGCTGCTCACCATGGAGAACGTGATCGTCACCCCGCACGCCCTGTGCTGGACCGACGAGTGCTTCCACAACATGGCCAGTACCGGACTCGCGAGCATCGTCGATGCGCTGTCCGGCCGCGTACCCGAGTTCGTGGTCAACCGCGAAGTGTTGAGTCACCCGCGGATGCGGGCGTGGCTCGAGGAGCGTCGCTGACGCGCTACGGCGGGCGCCTCGCCGCCGGAGATGCCGGTCATCCGACCGCGCGCCGCGCCCCGTCCAGTGCAAACCGGCGCAACCGCGGTCCCGCTTTCATCACCTGGCCGGGAAGGGGCCGCCCGATGATCGCCTCGACGCGTTGCGCCACCGCGATGAGCGCCTCGAGGTCGATGCCGGTGTCGAAGCCCGATTCCTCGAGCAGGTACACGAGGTCTTCCGTGCAGATATTGCCCGTGGCGCCGGGTGCGAACGGGCATCCGCCCAGTCCGGCAATCGATGACTCGTACTCGACCACGCCGAGATCGAGTCCGACCATGACGTTGGCCAAGCCGACGCCGCGGGTATTGTGGAAGTGCAGCGCGATCCGCAGCTCCGGGAATCGGCTACGGATCGCCTCGACGAGCCGCGCCACCGTCGGCGGTGTGGCCATGCCAGTGGTGTCCCCCAGCGACACCCGGTCCATGCCCAGGCCCGCATACGCCTCCACGATCCGCAAGGCGGCGTCGACCGGCACCTCGCCTTCGAATGGGCAGCCGAACGCGCAAGCCACCGCGCCACGCAGCGCCACGGCGCCACGGGCGATCCCGGCGATCTCGGCCACGTTGGTCAGCGAAGCTGCGATCGAGGCGTTCAGGTTCGCCTGATTGTGCGTCTCGCTCGCCGAGACGAAGCACACCATCTCGTTCACGCCTGCGCCCAGCGCACGCTCGGCCCCGCGGGCATTGGGCACAAGGGCCGCAAGATGGGCCTCGGCCCGCCTTTGCACCCGCGACAGGACGTCATGGGCGTCGGCGAGCTGCGGCACGGCGCGCGGGCTCACGAATGACGTGGCCTCGAGCCGACGGATGCCGGCACCGATCAGGGCATCGATGACCTCGGCCTTGGTGGCCGCCGGAATCAGCACCGGCTCGACCTGGAAGCCATCGCGCGTGCCGACCTCCGTGACATGTACCTTGGGTCGTTCCTGCATGGGCTGCGTGAAATTCATGGTTGACTCCTTGAGGGGGCGCTTACGGTCAACCGGACCGCCGTGCGGACGGCGCCCACGTGCACGCGAGCCGGGAGTCGCGCATGGCGCTCCATGATGTCGGGGCGTGCAGTGGTCGCGGCATCGCTCGCGGGGGCTACACCACGCCGCCAGCGCGCAGACTCGCGATCGCCTTCGCGTTATAGCCCAGTTCAGCCAGCAGCGCGTCGGTGTCGACGCCGAGGTCCGGCGGCGGCCGATGCACGCGGCAGGGATCGTCGGTGAACTTGATCGGGAAGCCGAGCACGTCGAGGGGCCCGTGCCGAGGTGGTCGATGGTGATCCGCATCTCCTGGTGCCGGACCTGCGGATCGTCGAAGACTTCCTGCAAGCCCATCACCCGGCCGCACGGTACGCCTGCCGCATTGAGCACATCCAGCCAATGGGCGATCGGCTGCTTGCGGATGGCCGCATCGACGATCGCGTTGATCGCCTCGCGCCGGGCGAACCGGTCGGCGTTGGTCCGGAACTCCGGATGTTCGCGCAACTCGGACAACCCCAGGGCATCGATCAGCTTGTAGTAGAAGAGGTCGTTCGACGGCGCAATCGCCACCTTGCCGTCGGCCGCCTCGAACAGACCGTACGGCGCGACCAGGGCGTGATCGTTGCCGGTGCGCAGCGGCTGCTCGCCGGTGCCGAAGTAATGCGCGGCCAGGAACGCGAGGTTGGCGACCATGCCGTCGGTGAGGCTGGTCGCGACTTCCTCGCCAAGGCCGGTGCGCGCGCGCCGGACCAGCGCCGCACAGATCCCCATCGCCGCGCACGCACCGGCGATGAGGTCGGACAGCGGCGGCGCTGCACGCGCAGGTGGCTCGCCTTCGGCGCCGTTCACGCTCATGAACCCGCTCATCGCCTGGGCAATGAAATCGAACGACGGTCGGTCCCGGTACGGTCCGTCCAGACCGAACCCCGTGATGTGGCAGCTGATGATGTCGGGCTTGATCGCCACCAGCTCGGCACGACTGAACCCGATCTTTTCCATGATGCCCGGACGGAAGTTATCGAGCACGACATCCACGGTGGGGATCAGCCTGGTCAGCACCTCGCGACCCTTCGGGGCGCGCAGATCCAGGGTGAGCGATTTCTTGTTGCGATTGAACGACGCGAAGTACAGGCTGAAGCCATTGCGCATCATGCCCTGCTGGCAGACCGGGTCGCCGTCCTCGACAGCCTCGATCTTGATGACTTCCGCACCCATATCGGCGAGAAACATCGAACAGAACGGTCCGGAGAGGATGCGGGAGAGATCGACGACGCGGATGCCCTGCAGCTGCATGCAAAAGGAAGGGCCCGATGGCGCAAGCGATGGCGCGGACGCGCGCTGCCCGTCCGTCGAGGCCCGCGATTATAACCGCGGTCGCCGCACATCCGAAGGGGCCCGCGAACTGCCAACGATCGGCGCGCGTCACGTCAGAGACGGATGCGCCGATGGCAGGCTGAGGCGATTTCGGGATGCGATGCTGCGCCGACAGCTTCCCATGCGGTGCGGTGCCGATCGCGCCGCCGCGCTCAGCGTTTCGGCAACGCGTACGCGATCACGTAATCGCCCGCCTTGGTCCCCGCCGAGCCGTGACCTCCGGCAACAACCAGCACGTATTGACGACCATCCGCACCGGCGTAGGTCATCGGCGTCGCCTGGCCGCCTGCGGGAAGCCGGCTCTTCCAGAGCTGCTTGCCGGTGGTCACGTCGTAGGCCCGCACGTAATAGTCGAGCGTGCCGGACAGGAAGGCGACGCCGCCGGCCGTGATGATCGGCCCACCGAGATTGGGCACCCCCATCCGGAATGGCAACGGTACGGGAGCAAGGTCGCGCACAGTGCCATTGCGATGCATCCACGCGACCTTGCCGGTGGTGAGATCCACGCCGGCGACGTAGCCCCACGGTGGCTCGTGACACGGGAGTCCCAGGGGGGAGGTGAACGGATGCAGGTCGGCCCCGAAGGGCGCGCCGAAGTTCTCGTTCAATGCCGGCAGGCTGCCTTTCGGTGGCTCCGCGTTCACCACCAGCGCGCTGTCGTTCGGCCGGGGCACGAGCCGCGACACGAATGCGAGATGCGCCGGGGTGACAAAGGCAACCTGGCGCATCGGGTCGACGGCGACGCTGCCCCAGTTGAACACCCCGAAGTTGCCCGGGTGGATCAGCGAACCCTGGGTCGAGGGCGGCGTGAAGCGGCCCTCATAGCGCAGGCGATGGAAGGCGATGCGGCAGTAAAGCTGGTCGAACATCGTCGCGCCCCACATGTCCTTGCCTGCCAGCGTCGCCGGTGCGAACGACAGGGCGGAATGCGGCTGCGTCGCCGCTGTCTGGTCGCCCTTCGCAGCGCCTTGCGGCGCGGGCACCTCAGTGACCGGCAACAACGGTTCGCCAGTGCGCCGGTCGAGCACGAAGAGATCGCCTTGCTTGGTCGGTTGCACCAGCGCGGGAACCACCTTGCCATCGATCTTCAGGTCGACGAGCGTGGGCTGCGAGGGAACGTCGTAGTCCCACAGATCGTGGTGGACCGTCTGGAACACCCAGCGCACCTTGCCGGTCTGGATGTCGAGGGCGACGACCGCCGAGGCAAAGCGCTCGACCGCGGCGCTCCGGTTGCCGCCCCACTGGTCGGGCGGCTGGTTGCCCATGGGCACGTAGACCATGCCCAGAGCTTCATCCGCGCTGGAGATCGACCAGCTGTTCGGGGAATTGACGGTGTAGGTCTGTCCGGGCGCGATCGGTGCCGTCGCATCCGGGTTGCCCGAGTCCCAGTTCCACACCAGCGCCCCGGTATCGATATCGAAGGCGCGGATCACGCCCGACTGCTCGTGGGTCGACACGTTGTCGAGCACCGTGCCGCCGACGATCACCAGCTTGTCGGTCACCACCGCCGGCGAGGTGGAGTAGTACGCACCCGGACGGACGTTGGGCATGTTGGCCCAGAGGTTCACCTGACCCGACCCATTGCCGAATGTCGTGCAGACCGCGCCGGTATCGGGATCGAGTGCGATCAGGCGTCCGTCGGCGGTCGGCATGAAAAGCTTCGCCATGCAGTCGTCACGGGTGCTGCCGCGCGCGGCCGCCACGGGCTGGCCCTGCGGTGCTGCGTCGCGGGTCGTCGCACCGCCGGCGGTCGACGACGCTGTGGGGTTCGGCGTGGCCGGGTTGGGCGTGGCCGGGTACGGCGTGGCCCGGTTGGGCGCGGCCGGGTTGGGCGTGGCCTGGTTGGGCGTGGCCTGGTTGGGCGTGGCCTGGTTGGGCGTGGCCGGGTACGGCGTGGCCCGGTTGGGCGCGGCCGGGTTGGGCAT
>JBDTWB010000168.1:0-9123 GCA_040006895.1 Casimicrobiaceae bacterium
CGGCTGGTGGCGCAGCAGCCAGGGCAGATCGCCTGGTCGATCATCGACGCCAAGGCGGTGGGCCGGTTCATGCCGCCGGTTTTTCCGGGCACGCAGGCGGGTTCGCTGGGCGAACTGGCCGTGGGGCTGGGGCTGGATCCGGGGCGATTCATGCGAACGCTCGAGTCCTACAACGCCGCCTGCCGCGTCGGAACGTTCGACCATACCGCGCTCGACGACTGCCACACCGAAGACCTCGCGCCGGCCAAGACGCACTGGGCGCGGCCGCTCGACACTCCGCCGTTCTACGGCTACGCCCTGCGGCCCGGGGTGACCTTCACCTATCTGGGGCTCAAAGTCGACGACCGTGCGCGGGTCCATTTCAGCGGCGTGCCGAGCGCGAACCTCTTCACGGCCGGCGAGATGATGGCCGGCAACGTACTGGGCAAGGGTTACACCGCGGGGGTGGGCATGTCGATCGGTACCGCATTCGGCCGCATCGCCGGGGAGCAGGCGGCGGAAGCTGCATCGGAGGAGGCCGCGCATGCCGTCGCTTGAGGCGCTGACGCGCGAGGCTGCGGCGCTGGGGGGCGAAGAGCGCCGCCTTGCGCCGCCCGGCGCCATGACCGCCGACGAAGCCGAGGTCGCCCGGATCATGCAGATCTGCAACGCCTGCCGCTATTGCGAAGGCTTCTGCGCAGTGTTCCCGGCCATGACCCGTCGCCTCGAGTTCGACAAGGGCGACGTCCACTACCTCGCCAACCTGTGCCACGCCTGCGGCGCGTGCCTGCACGCCTGCCAGTACGCGCCGCCGCACGAATTCGCAGTCAACGTGCCGCGGGCGATGGCCGAAGTGCGGGTCCGGACCTACATGGACTACGCCTGGCCGCCGGTGCTCGGCGCACTGTACCGGCGCAACGGCCTGACCCTCGCCGTCGCCCTGGCGGGAGGCCTCGCGTTGATCCTGATCCTGGCCATGGCCATGGATGGCTCGGTCTGGCGCACGCCGCTCGCTGGCAACTTCTATGCGCTGTTTCCGCACAACCTGATGGTGGGGCTGTTCGGGCCGGTCTTCCTGTTCGCGATCGTCGCG
This sequence comes from Casimicrobiaceae bacterium, assembly GCA_040006895.1. Classification (GTDB taxonomy): domain Bacteria; phylum Pseudomonadota; class Gammaproteobacteria; order Burkholderiales; family Casimicrobiaceae; genus CAIWHR01. The sequence continues at coordinate 1,073 of JBDTWB010000168.1, forward strand.
CTGGGGATCGGGGTACGGGGCTTCTGGCGGAACGAGGATCCCGGCCCGGGTTCGGCCTCGGGTGCGGCGATCGGCGAAGCGACGCACGACGTGCTGCGTCTCAAGTACCTCGATGGCGGCCATGGCGAGGGCTGCAACAACGCGGACGACGCCTTCACGCAGTCGCGAAGGCGCCTGCATCACCTCACGTTCTACGGCTTCCTGCTGTGCTTCGCGGCCACCAGCGTCGCCACGCTCTATCACTACCTGCTGGGCTGGGAAGCGCCCTACGGCTACACGAGCCTGCCCAAGCTGCTGGGCATCCCCGGCGGCGTCGCGCTGACCGCGGGCACCGTGGGCCTGTTCTGGCTCAACCTGCGCCGGCATCCACTGCAGCAGGTGCCCGACCAGAAACCCATGGACCGCGGCTTCATCGCCCTGTTGTTCCTGACGGCGACTACCGGCCTCGCCTTGATGCTCGCCCGCGAGACTCCCGCGCTCGCGCTGCTCCTGTGTCTGCATCTCGGGGCGGTGCTGGCGCTCTTCGCCACGCTGCCCTACGGCAAGTTCGCGCACGGCATCTACCGCAGCGCGGCGCTCCTCAAGTTCGCCATCGAGAAGCGCCAGCCCGACCGGCTGCGGCTGGAAGGCGAATGAGGGCCGCTGAGATGATGCACCCACGGCATCAATCCATCGGAATGTTGCAATTCCACTGAGACCGAGGGCGGTGCACACTGCGCCTGCAACGTCGGCCCGGTGATCGGGTCACGGCACATTGAGCGCCTTCATGACCCAAGATCTCGACCTCGCCTCCTGGATCGGCCGCAGCGAAACCGTCGTCGATAGCATTGGTCCGACGCCGGTGGTCGCGCTGACCGCGACCCTCGACCATCCGTCTCAATCCGTGCCTGCCGGCACGCCGCTGCCGCCGCTCTGGCACTGGCTGTACTTCCTGCCTATACACCGGCAAAGCGAGATCGGCCCCGACGGTCACGCCAAGCGCGGCGGCTTCCTGCCGCCAGTCCCGCTGCCTCGCCGCATGTGGGCCGGCAGCCAGTTCGAGTTCCGGACGCCGCTCCAGGTCGGCGACGCGGTCGAGCGCCGCTCCACCATCGAGGCCGTGACGAGCAAGGAAGGTCGGACCGGCCCGCTGGTGTTCGTCAAGGTGCGCCACGAGGTGCGCCGCAACGGCGCGGAAGAAGCCGCCCTCGTGGAATTTCACGACATCGTCTATCGCGCGGCGAAGCAGCCCGGCGACGTCGAGCCGCCGCCGCAAAAGGCGGAGGCCGGCGCCGCCTGGCAGCGCCAGATCGTCCCCGACGACGTGCTGCTCTTCCGTTATTCGGCGCTGACCTTCAACGGCCATCGCATCCACTACGACCGCCGTTACGTCACCGAGGTCGAGGGCTACCCGGGCCTGATCGTGCATGGGCCGCTGATCGCCACACTGCTCATGGACCTGGTGCGCCGCGAGGCGCCATCGGCCGACGTGGGGAGCTTCCGCTTCAAGGCCGTGCGCCCGACCTTCGACCTCAACCCGTTCCGCGTGAACGGCCAGCCCGCGGCGGATGGCAAGACGATCAGGCTGTGGGCGCAGGATCATGAAGGCTGGCTGACGATGGATGCCGTGGCCACGCTGCGCTGAACAGGACACACCACCATGCAATCCCTCCAGGGACTCACCGTCGTCACGCTCGAGCACGCCATCGCGGCGCCGTTCGCGACGCGCCAACTCGCTGATCTCGGCGCCCGCGTCATCAAGATCGAGCGGCCCGGGACCGGCGATTTCGCCCGGGGCTACGACGCGCGGGTGCGCGGCCTCGCCTCGCATTTCGTCTGGACCAACCGCTCGAAGGAAAGCTTGACCCTCGACGTCAAGCATCCGGAGGCAGCCAAGGTTCTGGAGCGCCTGGTGCTCGAGAAGGCCGACGTGGTGGTGCAGAATCTGGCGCCGGGCGCCGCGGCACGGCTCGGGCTCGGCTACGAACGCCTGGCGGCGCTCAAGCCAGGCATCATCGTCTGCGATATCTCCGGCTACGGCGCCGACGGGCCGTACCGCGACAAGAAGGCCTACGACCTCCTGATCCAGAGCGAGGCGGGCTTCGTGTCGGTCACCGGCACTCCCGACGAGCCCTGCAAGGCGGGGTCCTCGATCGCCGACATCGCCGCCGGCATGTATGCCTATTCCAGCATCCTCGCGGCGCTGTTGCAGCGGGCGCAGACCGGACGTGGCCAGCACATCGACATTTCGATGCTCGAGTCGCTCGCCGAGTGGACGAGCTATCCCCTTTATTACGCCTTTGACGGCGCGTCACCGCCGCCGCGCACCGGCGCCGCACACGCCACCATCTACCCGTATGGCCCGTTTCCCACGGGCGCCGATCGCGGCTCGGTGATGCTGGGCCTGCAAAACGAGCGCGAGTGGGTCAACTTCTGCACCCAGGTGCTGCAGCAGCCCGACCTCGTCAAGGATCCGCGGTTCACGGGCAACGCCAAGCGCGTGGCCGAGCGCGACACCTTGCGCGCGTTGATCGTCGCGGCGTTCAGCACCCTTACCGCGCCGCAGGTCGTCGAACGGCTCGAGCGGGCGCAGATCGCAAACGCCCGGGTCAACACCATGCAGGACGTCTGGGACCACCCGCAGTTGAAGGCGCGGGGCCGCTGGCGCGAGGTCGGCTCGCCCGTCGGTCCGTTGCCGGCGATGCTGCCGCCCGGCACGTGGGACCAGGGGCCGCGCATGGATCCGGTGCCCGCCCTCGGGGAGCATACCGACTCCATCCTGCGCGAGCTCGGCATCGACGCCGACGGCATCGGGGCCCTGCGCGCGTCCGAGGCGGTCTGACGTGGACCATGCCCGCACCTTCCTGTTCGTGCCGGGCAACCGGCCGGAACGCTTCGCCAAGGCGATCCACAGCGGCGCGGACGCGATCGTGCTGGATCTCGAGGACGCCGTGGCCCCCGAAGCCAAGGGCGCGGCCCGCGATGCCATCGCCGCCTGGGCCGGTGCCGCCGACCGCAGTCGCGTCGTCGTGCGGCTCAACGACCGGGCAGCACCGGCGTTTGTCGACGACGTGCGGCTCTGCCGCGAGGCCGGCATCGGCACCGTGATGCTGCCCAAGGCCGAAGCTGCCGAGGCGATCGACGCGGTATGCGCTGCAGTGCCTGGCGTGCGCGTCCTTGCCCTCGTCGAGAGCGCGCGCGGCGTGGTCAACGCCCAGGCCATGGCGGCGCATGACGGCGTCGCCCGGCTGGTCTTCGGCACGCTCGACTACGCGCTCGACCTCGATCTCGACATCACCGCGACGTCCGATGCCCTGGTGCCTGCCGCCAGTGCGCTGACGATCGCCTCGCGGCTCGCCGACCTGCCGGCGCCGGTGGCCGGGGTCACGCCGCAGATCGACGATCAGGATCGGCTGCTGGCCGATCTCGGCTGGGCCCGCCGCCACGGCTTCGGCGCCAAGCTGTGCATCCACCCCAGGCAAATTGCGCCGATTCACGCCGCCTTGACGGCCACCGCCCAGGAGCTCGACTGGGCGCAGCGCGTCATCGCCGCCGAAGCGGCATCACCCGGCGCCGCGCGACTCGATGGCCGGATGGTCGATCGCCCCGTCGTCCTCCAGGCCCGCCGCACCTTGCAGCGCGCGGGTCACTGAACCGCAGCATCTCCCCACCCACCCGACACCGAGGGCTCCATGGCCGCAACCATCATCGATTCCAGGATCTTCCAGGGCATCTTCAGCAGCGACGAGATGCGCCACGTCTGGTCGGACGAGAATCGCACCCAGAAGTACCTCGACATCGAGGCGGCGCTCGCCCGGGTTCAGGGCCGGCTCGGCCTGATTCCGCAGGAGGCGGCCAAGGAGATCGCCAGTCATTGCCATCTCGACCAGATCGACATGGCCAAGCTGCGGCAGCAGACCGAGCGCATCGGCTATCCGATCCTGGGGGTCGTGTCGCAACTCAATGCGCTCTGCCGCGCCAAGTTGGGCGAGTACTGTCACTGGGGCGCCACCACCCAGGACATCACCGACACCGCAACCGCCCTGCAGATCCGCGAGGGCCTCGACATCGTCGAACGCGAGCTCGCGGCGATCTCGGCGGCGATGGCCAAGCTCGCCAGGGCTCATCGCGACACGCCGATGATCGGCCGCAGCAACCTGCAGCAGGCGATTCCCGTGACGTTCGGCTACAAGATCGCGGGCCTCCTGTCGGCCGTCGAGCGCCACCGCGAGCGCCTGGCGCAATTGCGTCCGCGGGTGCAGGTCGGGGAATTCGGCGGCGCCGCCGGCACCCTGGCGTCGCTGGACAGGGGCGCGATGGAAACGCAGGCGGGCCTGTGTGCCGAGCTGGGCCTCGGCCAGCCACTAATCGCCTGGCACACCATCCGGGACAACATCGCCGAGGTCGGCGCCTTCCTGGGGCTCGTCGGCGGGACGCTCGGAAAGCTGGCGATGGACGTCAAGCTGATGATGCAGACCGAGGTCGGGGAGGTCTACGAGCCGTTCGCCCACGGTCGCGGCTCGAGCAGCACGATGCCCCAGAAACGCAATCCAATCTCGTCGTGCTACATCCACGCCGCGATCTCGGTAGTGCGCCAGCACGCTGCGGCGCTCATGGATGCCATGGTCGCCGATCACGAGCGCAGCACCGGCCCGTGGGAGATCGAGTGGATCGTGCTGCCCGAGGCGTTCTGCCTGATGGCAGGCGCCCTGAAGCAGTCGCGCTTCATCCTCGAAGGCCTCGAGGTCGACGCCCAGGCGATGCGCCGCAACATCGACATGACCCATGGCCTGGTGATGAGCGAGGCCGTCATGATGGGACTCGGGCCCTACATCGGCCGTGAGTATGCGCACGATCGCGTCTACGACATCTGCCGCGAGGCCGTGCAGCAGCAGCGACCGCTCCTCGACCTCCTGGCGGAGGACCAGGAGATCGGCAGGCACCTCGATCGCGCCGCGCTCGCGAAGCTGTGCGACCCGGCCAACTACCTCGGCCAGTCGGGCGTGATGGTCGATCGCGTCCTGGCGAGCCTGGGTTGAGCACGGCGCGGGCCGAGGGGCTGGCGGCCATGGTCGGCAGCGGGCATCGCCACGCGAGTCCGGGCCACGACGGGACCTCCCATCGCTCAGCGGCCGCGCGGGCCCCGGGACCTGCGGGCAGCACGAGGCTGGCGCCGATCCTGCACGGCGAGGCACAGGTCGTAGAGTTGCTGCGCCGCCGGCGCGAGCGAGCGGCCGCGGCGCCGGATGAGGCCAACCTTGCGGGTCACTTCGGGCTCGATCAAGGGCACGCTGACGAGCACCGGATGATCGGGGCCCGGCATCGCCATGCAGGGCACCACGGCCACACCCAGGCCCGCCTCCACCAGCCCGAGCATGGTGGAGACGTGCTGGGTCTCGCAGAGACTGCGCGGCTGGCTGGCCGCACCCGCGAGCGCCTGGTCCAGCAACAACCGGTTGCCCGACGACTTGCCGACGGCGATGAAGTCGTACTTCGCGAGGTCGGCCCAGCGCACCTGACGTTGCCGCGCCAGCGCATGGTCGCGGCGACAGGCGGCGACGAAGCGATCCTCGATGAGGGTCTCGAACTCGATGTCGCCTTCGAGAGCGCCCATGAAGTCGAGGCCGAAATCGGCCTCGCCGCGCGACACTGCCGAGAGCACCTCGTTGGCGCTGGCGTCGAAGACCTTGACCCGCACGTCGGGATGAATCGCACGGTTGCGTCGGATCACGTCCGACAGAAAGTGGTTCACCGTGGAGGGAATGCAGGCGATCGTCACTTCGGTGACGCGCGCCGAGGTCTCCCCGCGGATGCCGAGGAGCGCGGCATCGAGATCGTCCAGGATCTGGCGCACCTTGCGCTCGAAGTCGCGCCCGACGGCAGTGAGCCCGACCCGGCGGGTGGTGCGCTCCAGCAGGCGCACTCCAAGGCCCTGCTCGAGCTTCTCGATGCGGCGGCTGAAGGCCGGCTGGGAGATGTGCACGGCCTCCGCAGCCCGCCGGAAGTTCTGGAGCTCCGCCACGGCCCGGAAAGCCATAAGGTCGTCGAGATCGATGCGGGCCACGATGGAGGATACCGGCGGTCGGGGAAGTGATGTCCATTGTGGATCAATGGATCGCAACAATGCAATTTACAACCGGCGCGGCCGGGCAGATCATCGCGCCATGCCCCGCGCCGGAGCCGTGCGGCACGTGCGCCGGCGCGACCGAACGGCATCGGGCAACCCATGAAGCACGCTTCTCCCTGCAACGGATTTCCGGTCGCCAGATCATCCAACCCGGACGCAAGATCCAGAATTCATCAACCTCGAAACCCTAGGAGCATCAGATGAAAGCCTTGCTTGCCCTCACCGTCGCCGTCGGCTTCGGCTTTGCCGTCGCCGCATCGGCCCAGGACCCCATCATCATCAAGTTTTCTCATGTCGCGGCGGCGAACACGCCCAAGGGCCAGGCGGCGGATATGTTCAAGAAGCTGGCGGAGGAGCGCACCAAGGGCCGCGTGAAGGTCGAGGTCTTCCCGAACAGCACCCTGTTCAAGGACAAGGAGGAGCTCGAAGCCCTGCAGATCGGATCGGTGCAGATGCTCGCTCCCGTGCCGGGAAAGTTCGGTCCCGTCGGAGTGAAGGAATTCGAGGTCTTCGACCTGCCCTACATCTTCAGGGACATCAACGCCGTGCATCGCTTTGCCCGCGGGCCGGGCGGCGCGGCGCTCCTGAAGAAGCTGGAGGCGCGCGGTGTCGTCGGCCTGACGTATTGGGACAACGGCTTCCGGGTGATGAGCGCGAACCGCCCGATCCATACCCCGACCGACATGAAGGGCCTGAAGATGCGCATCAATTCCTCCAAGGTCAACGCGGCGATCATGAAGTCGTTGGGCGCGCAACCGCAGAGCCTCGCGTTCTCCGAGGTCTACCAGGCGTTGCAGACCGGGGTGGTCGACGGCACCGAGGGACCGCTATCCAATCTCTACACCCAGAAGCAGTACGAGGTGCAGAAGGACGTGACCCTCACTTACCACACGATCAGCAACTACGTGGTGGTGGCCAACAAGAAATTCTGGGACGGCTTGCCGGCCGACATCCGTACCACGCTGGTAGGGGCGATGAAGGATGCCACCGCCTACAACGACGAGATCGCGGAGAAGGACGAAGCCGCTGCCCTGGCCGCCATCAAGGCCTCGGGCAGGTCCACCGTCTACGCGCCGACGCCCGCAGAACTCGACGCCTGGGCGAAGGCCACTGAACCGGTGCTCGCCGAGATGGCCGATCGGGTGGGTGGCAAGGCATTCATCGAATCGGTGCGTGCGGCGTCCAAGAACTGAACCGCCGACAGAGGCTTGCACTGCGGGCCCGACCCGCGGCTTTGCCTTTACACTGTCGGGCCTGCCGGTTGCATCCGGGTGCTGCGTAACTGCGCGCCCACCCCGTCGCGGCCGGGTTCTGAACATCGAGTAGGAGGGTTCCATGAGATTGCGTCAACTCGTCGTCGGAGTGTGTGCCGCGGGCTTCGCCCTCGTGGCCTCCGCCCAGCAGCCGATCGTCATCAAGCTCAGCCACGTGGTCGCGCAGGACACACCCAAGGGCAAGGCCAGCGAGTTCTTTGCCAAGCGTGCGGGCGAGCTCACCAACGGCAAGGTCAAGGTGGAGGTCTTCGCCAATAGCACGCTGTTCAAGGACAAGGAGGAGATCGAGGCACTGCAGATCGGCTCGGTGCAGATGCTCGCGCCGTCGCTCGCCAAATTCGGACCGCTGGGTGTTAAGGAGTTCGAGCTCTTCGACCTGCCGTTCATCTTCGACAACGATGCCGAGCTGCACAAGGTGACCACCGGACCGGTCGGCAAGTCGCTGTTCGCGAAGCTCGAGACCAAGGGCATCAAGGGTCTTGCCTACTGGGACAACGGCTTCAAGTCGTTCTCCGCCAACAAGCCGCTCAAGGCCGTGGAGGATTTCAAGGGCCTGAAGATGCGCATCCAGTCGTCCAAGGTGCTCGAGGCGCAGATGCGTGCCCTCGGCTCCTTGCCGCAGGTGATGGCGTTCTCCGAGGTCTACCAGGCGCTGCAGACCGGCGTGGTCG
>JBDTWB010000169.1:0-9089 GCA_040006895.1 Casimicrobiaceae bacterium
ACATCGGTCGTTCGCCGCAGGCACTCGCCGTCGACTTTCCGTCACTCGACCTCGGCCATCTCGACGACGTCTGGTGGCATGCGGACGGCCCGCCCGACGCGCGGGGCATCTGCGTCGAGCCCGTCGCGTCCGTCCTCACCCGTGCTGCGCAGTTCAAAGCCTATCTGCGCGCAAGATCCGAGCAATGTATCGCGGTCGTGGGTCACGGTACGTTCTTCTTCCATCTGACGAGCCGTACGCTCGCCAACTGCGAAATTGCCGACTTCGATTTGTACTCGGGCGGTGGGATCCGTTGAGCGATCGACCGGCCGCCGGGGTCGTGGGGGAATTGTTGCTGGCCTGACCGAATTCTTGCGGTACCCCGCCTTGCCCACGATTGTCGATGTCTCGCACGGGCAGCGAAAACAAAAACGGCCGCCCGAAGGTGGCCGTCATTGCTGCTGCTGGTGGAGGTGGGCGGAATCGAACCGCCGTCCGAAAGCGCTCCGCAGTCGGGACTACATGCTTAGTACGTCATTTGCTCTCGCCCTGCCGCCGCGGACGGACACGCTGCGTCAGGACCAGTCACCTTGCTTTAACGTGTTACCCAAGTGACCCGGGCGCACGCGATCGCTCTGAATGTCCTCGCTGTGCCTTGCCGTCGAAGTTGCCTTCAGCGGTTCGTCACCCGGGCCGAGCGCGTCCCGGTGCGAGGTCCGGCGGGATTAAGCCGCCAGAGCGTACGTTTCGTCGTTCGCAGTTAAGTTTGCGATTGCTCGAGTTTTACGAGGACAAGCGCCTCGGCATGCCCCGCGCTGTTTCGCAACCCCCGTCGAGACCAGTTCACCCCCGGTGATCGTCGGAGCCGACCGCGTGACAAACGCCGCCGGCGCGCTGAGAAATCTATGATAGCACCCGATGGCGGATGGTTCCGGAAACGGGCCCTGTTTGCTACACCGTGTGACCCTTTCGGAACACTCGGAATGAGCATATAGATGGGGTAGACTCGATTCCCTTTCAAGCGCTCGACATCGTCCCCATGACGCATTCATCCCTGGTTCCGGTGATTCTTTCGGGGGGCGCGGGTACGCGCCTGTGGCCACTGTCGCGCGAAGCGGCACCCAAGCCCTTCATGCCCCTTCCCGACGGCGAAACGCTGCTCGGCAAGACGGCCATGCGCGCGCTGGCGCTACCTGGCGCGGAAGGACTGGTCACGGTCACCAACCGCGACTATTACTTTCACACCAAGGACGTGTATTCAGGGCTGGTCCCCGGTCCGGGCGAACCGCTGTTCCTGCTCGAGCCCTTCGGCCGCAACACGGCCGCGGCAGTGGCACTCGCCGCACTCTGCGTGGAAGCGCGGCATGGAGCCGATGCGGCGCTGCTGATCCTGCCGGCCGACCATCTGATTCGCGACCAGGCGGCATTCGCCGCGGCAGTCACGCGCGCGGTCGAAGTCGCTGCCACCGGCGCGCTCGTCACTTTCGGCATCACCCCGGCGCATCCCGAAACCGGCTATGGCTACATCCAGTGCGGCGCGCCGCTCGACGCGTTTCATGGCGCACCGCCGGTCGTCGCGGGCGCGCGGTTCGTGGAAAAGCCGGCCGCCGCATTGGCGCAGCAGTACGTCGAGGCCGGCAACTACGTCTGGAATTCCGGGATGTTCTGCTTCACGGCACGGGCGATTCTCGCCGCGTTCGGCCAGCACGCTCCCGAGGTGCTCGCCGCGGTGCGACCGGTCTGGAACGCCATCGCCGATCGCACGACCAAGGGCATGCTGGAGATCGACGCTTCGCTGTTCGCCGCGGTCCCGGACATCTCGATCGATTACGCCGTGATGGAGCCGGCGGCTGCAAGCGGTGCCGTGGCCGTGGTGCGCGGCAATTTCGACTGGAGCGACGTGGGTTCGTGGCTCGCCATCTCCGACCTGATGGAACCGGATCTCGACGGCAACCGCGGCCGCGGCGAGCGGGTGTCGATCGCCACCACCGGTACCTACGTGCACGCCGAGGACCGGGTCGTCGCGACCGTCGGCATCGAGAACCTGGTGATCATCGACACCGCGGATGCCGTGCTGGTCGCGCACCGGGATCACCTGCAACGCGTCAAGGAGGTCGTCGGCGAACTCAAGGCGCGGGGCCACGAGGCCTACAAGCTGCACAAAACGGTAGGGCGTCCGTGGGGCGCGTACACCGTGCTGCAGGACGGACCGCGGTTCAAGATCAAGCGCATCGAAGTCAAGCCAGGCGCATCGTTATCGCTGCAGCTCCACCACCGTCGCAGCGAGCACTGGGTGATCGTGTGCGGAATCGCCGAGGTAACCCGCGACGAGGACGTATTCCGGCTCGGCGCCAACGAGTCGGCGTACATCCCGGTCGAGACACGCCATCGTCTCGCGAACCCAGGCACCGAGCCGCTGGTGATGATCGAGGTGCAGTGCGGCGATTACCTCGGCGAGGATGACATCGTCCGGTTCGACGACAAGTACGGACGGGTGCCCGCCTGACTGGTGGGTGAGCCACGCTGAGCGGCGCATTCACGAGCCCGCGGCACGGGCGTCGAGCACATTACGCAGCGACGCGGTGAAATCGCGGCCCACCAGCGCGGCAAACCCGCGCGCGGCGATGGCGGTGCGGCGCGCATCGTCGGCCAGCAGCTCGCGACACACTTCGCCGAACGTGGCCGGAGTCGCGCGCGCGAACCCTGCGGCCAGGTCGTCGTCGATGTCCTCAAGGCGTCCGAACTCGGTGACCAGCACCCGGCGATGCGCCAGCACGTGCACGACGCGGGCGAACTCGAGCACCGAGTCTTCCCGCGAAGCCACGTTGAGCACGAGCTTTGACCGGGCGATCATGGCGTTGCGTGCCGGGCCATACAGGTTGTGGGCGAAGTGCACCGTGACGCCATGACGCGTGATGGCGTCGAGCACGCCCTCGCGCCGCCAGTTGAGGCTACCGTAGAACAGCACGTCGATGTCCGGCGACGTGTCGGGATCAGCCGTGGTGTCCTCGGGAAGATAGCCAGGCCGCAGATGGCGTACCCGATCCGAGATGCCCAGCGCGTGCCACGCGGCGATGTTCGCCGTACTGTAGTCCCAGGTCTCGAACCGGGCGACGGCGCACGCGAGGTCCTCGAGCATGGGACTTCCCCTGACGGCCATCTCCACGTTGTAGACGATGGTGCCTGCCGGCATTTGCGCCAATGCCTCGGCTTCGAGCAGGTGGACGCCGACCACGATATTGGTCGCGTCCCAGACGATCTCGTTCTCCGCGACGCGCGCCGCCCGGCCGAGACGCCGCAGCCCGTTCGCGAGCTGTCGCGCGGCGCCCGCGTAAGCCTCGTGATGCACGGAATTTTCCGCCCGCACGATCAGTACGTTAAAGCGTTCGCTCGCCGCCGAGGATGCGGGAGGGTTCACTGCGGCACCGGTGGCCGCCGCCCGGCGCGGCTGGTGACCGCGATGCCGACGATGATGAGCGCGATGCCGACGACGTGAAAAGGCGCGAGGCGCTCGTGCAGGAAGACCGCCGCCAGCACCACCCCGAATATGGGCATGAGGTGGACGAACAAGCCCGCGACGTTCGGCCCGACGAGCTCGACCCCGCGCGCCCAGAAGATGTAGGCCAACACCGAGGAAAAGAGTGCCACGGTGACGAGTGCGGCGAAATTGCCGAGCGTCGGCACCATCCGCCGTCCGAACAGCGATTCCCCGAGGTAGAGGGGCAGCACGCACAGGTCGCCCACGCATGCGAGGAAGAACAGAAAGCTCAGCATGTGCATGCCCTTGGGGCGCCAGCGCAGGCACACCGTGTAGAGCGACCACATGGCCATCGACATCAGGATGAGCAGGTCGCCGGGGTTCAGTCGCAGCCCCAGCAAAGCCACGGGATTGCCGTGCGAAAGGATCGCGAGCACGCCGGCGGTCGACACGAGTACCCCGACGAGCTGCACACTGGAGATCCGCTCCCGCAGCAGCAGCCACGAGATGCCGATGATCATGATCGGGATCGACGAGTTGAGGATGACGCCGTTGGTCGCGGTGGTGTAGTTGAGCCCGAGGTAAGCGAGTGCGTTCTGCGTCCCGACGCCGGTAGCCCCGAGGAACAGCATGGTCTTCCAGTGCGCCCGCGCGATCGGCCAGTCGCGCCGTACGTGCGTCCATGCAAAGGGCGCGAGGATGGCCAGTGCAAAGAGCCAGCGGTAGAAGGTCATCGCCAGCGGCGGGACGGTGTCGGCAACGCCACGGCCCAGGATCCAGTTGCAGGCCCAGAAGAACGGGGCGAGGGTGAGCAACAGGTAAGGCGAAGGCGAACGCCGAACGACGGCAGCTTCCATGCGCGGCATTATCCCATCGTCGTCGCGGGAGACCGCGATCCGCTTGGTATAATCGCCCCGTAGTCGTTTGGTCCCGATGTCGCCGGCCTCCTTCGCCGGGACGGCCGCCGCCCGAATCACGCCGCACGCGGCGACCGCCGCTCCCATTCCTTCCGACCCCGCTTTGAGCGCACGCACGCTCGCGGGTTTGGCTTCGCTCGTCCCCGCGTTACCGCACGCGGGACAGCGCGCCAAGGCGACGGCGATGACCGGATCTGCCGATGCCTTGGCCATCGCCCAACTCGCGGTTGGCTGCGCCAAGGACCGCAAGGTGGTCGCCGTGCTCTCGGCCGACGCCCTGGCCGCACAGCGCCTGGTCGAGGAGATCGCCTGGTTCGCGCCAGGATTGCGCGTGGCACTCCTGCCGGATTGGGAGACGCTGCCCTACGACCACTTTTCGCCACACCAGGATCTCGTGTCCGAGCGCCTCGCAACGCTCTATCGCGTGTCCCGCGGCGAATGCGACGTGCTCGTGGCGGCGGCGACGACCGCGCTCTACCGCCTCGCGCCGCCGTCGTACCTGGCGGCGTTCACGTTTTTCATCGAGCAAGGCGAGCGCCTGGACGTCGATCGGCTGCGCAGCCAGCTTGCGCTCGCCGGCTATCAGCACGTCACCCAGGTGGTGTCCCCGGGCGAGTTCAGCGTGCGTGGCGGTTTGATCGATCTCTTCCCGATGGGGAGCGCCCTGCCGTATCGCATCGACTTGTTCGACGCCGACATCGAATCCATCCGTACCTTCGACGTCGACACCCAGCGCACGCTCTACCCGGTGCCGAACGTGCGACTCCTGCCCGCTCGGGAGTTCCCGCTGGACGACACCGGCCGCACGCGGTTCCGCGGCCGATTCCGCGAAGCCTTCGAGGGCGACCCTTCGAGATCGGCGCTGTACAAGGACGTCTCCAACGGCATCGCCCCCGGCGGCATCGAGTACTACCTGCCACTGTTCTTCGACGCGACCGCCGTGCTCGCCGACTACCTGCCCGCCGACGCGGTCGTGGTCACGCACGGCGACGTGGCCGATGCGATCCGCCACTTCTGGCAGGACACCGAATCGCGCTACAAGCTGCTGCGCGGCGACAAGTCGCGACCGCTTCTCGCCCCGGACGTGCTCTTCCTGGCGCCGGACGCGTTCAACGGCATGCTGAAGCCGTTCTCGCGGGTGGAGTTGCCCACGACCGACGATCCGGCACGCGCGGATGCCGCGACCGGGCCGACGCGCGCACTCGCGTCCGTGCAGGTCGATCGCCGCGCCCCCGATCCGCTTGTTCCGCTGAAGGAACTGCTGCGCAAGGGCGCCGCCCGCGTGATCGTCTGCGCCGAGAGCCCCGGCCGGCGCGACACCATGCAGCAGTACTTCGCCGAGTATGGCTTGGTAGTACCGCTAGCCGACGACTGGGCTCGCTTCGCGACCACGGCCACGCCGGGGGATTGCGCGCTCGTGGTATCACCGTTGCATGCCGGGTTTACCTTCCCGGCGGCCGAGCTCGCGTTCGTCACCGAGGCCGAGCTCTACGCCGGTGTCGTGCGGCGGGCACGTCGCGATGCGGCGCGGCGCACCAATGTCGACGCGTTGCTGCGCGACCTTTCGGAGGTGCGCATCGGCGATCCCGTGGTCCACGAGCAGCACGGCATCGGTCGCTATCTCGGCCTCATGAACATGGACCTCGGCGAGGGTCCGACCGAGTTCCTGCAGCTGGTATACGCCAACGACGCCAAGCTCTACGTGCCGGTCTCCAACCTGCACCTGATCGGCCGCTACAGCGGCGCCGCACCCGACGCGGCACCCCTGCACGAGCTCGGTGGCGGGCAGTGGGACAAGGCCAAGAAGCGGGCGGCCCGGCAGGCGCACGACACCGCCGCGGAGCTTCTCAACCTGTACGCGCAGCGCGCGGCACGCCAGGGCCACGCATTCAAGTACGACCTCCACGACTACGACGCCTTTGCCGCGGGCTTCGGCTTCGAGGAGACACCGGATCAGGCGGCGGCGATCGAGGCGGTGGTGCACGATCTCACCGCCGGCCAGCCGATGGATCGCCTGGTGTGCGGCGACGTCGGCTTCGGCAAGACCGAGGTGGCGCTGCGGGCCGCGTTCATCGCCCTCGCCGATGGCAAGCAGGTGGCGTTGCTGGTGCCGACCACGCTGCTCGCCGAGCAGCATTTCCAGGTCTTCTCCGACCGCTTTGCCGAGTTTCCGGTGAAGCTCGCCGAGCTGTCGCGGTTCCGGTCGGGCAAGGAAGTGAAGGCCGCGCTGGAGGGACTCGCCAGCGGCAGCATCGACCTCGTCATCGGCACCCACAAGCTGATCCAGCCCGACGTCAAGTTCAAGAACCTGGGCCTCGTGATCATCGACGAGGAGCACCGCTTCGGCGTGCGCCAGAAGGAGCAGCTGAAGCGGCTGCGCGCCGAGGTCGACGTGCTGACCCTGACCGCGACGCCCATTCCGCGCACTTTGGCCATGTCCCTCGAGGGCATTCGCGACTTCTCAGTGATCGCGACCGCCCCGCAGCGGCGTCTCGCGATCAAGACGTTCGTCGCGCAGTATTCGCCCGGCATCGTCCGCGAGGCGGCGCTGCGCGAGTTGAAACGCGGCGGGCAGATCTATTACCTGCAGAACGACATCGACACCATCCGCACCACTGCGGAACGGCTTGCGCAGCTACTGCCCGAGGCGCGGATCGCGATAGCCCACGGCCAGATGCCGGAGCGCGAGCTCGAGCACGTGATGCGCGAGTTCTACCAGCAGCGCTGCAACCTCCTGGTCTGCTCGACCATCATCGAGACCGGCATCGACGTGCCCACGGCGAACACGATCATCATCGACCGCGCCGATCGCTTCGGGCTCGCGCAGCTGCATCAACTGCGCGGTCGGGTGGGACGCTCGCACCACCAGGCCTACGCCTACCTGTTGACCCCGCCCGAGGAGGGCCTGGGCGCCCAGGCGAAGAAGCGCCTGGAAGCGATCCAGATGATGGAGGACCTGGGCTCGGGCTTCTACCTTTCCATGCACGATCTCGAGATCCGGGGCGCGGGCGAGGTGCTCGGGGACTCCCAGTCCGGCGAGATGCAGGAAGTGGGGTTCCAGCTCTATGCCGACATGCTGAAATCGGCGGTGCGCGCGCTCAAGGCCGGCCAGGAGCCCGATCTCGCCGCGCCCCTCGGGGTCACGACCGAGATCAACCTGCACGTACCGGCGCTGCTGCCCGAGACCTATTGCAGCGACGTGCACGAACGCCTGGTCCTCTACAAGCGCCTGGCCAACTGCGAGACCGCCGACGAGCTGGAACTGCTGCAGGAAGAGCTGATCGACCGCTTCGGCCCTTTGCCCGAAACGGCGCAGGCGCTGCTCGCCTGCCATCGCCTGCGGATCCTCGGACATCCACTTGGTGTCGTGAAGCTCGATTCAGGACCCGAGCGCTCGACCATCCAGTTCGCGCCCAAGCCGCCCTTCGACGCCGGCAAGCTGATCCTGCTCGTGCAGCGCGACGGCCGGATACGCTTCGCCGGGCCCGACCGCGTGCGCATCGAACGCGCGGCCCCTGCGCTCGGCGAACGGGTGACCATGATCCGCGACTTCCTCGCCAAGCTGGCATGATGGATTCCGCCACCAGCAGGCCGGCGGCGACGCCGTCCCCGGCGGAGCGATACGGCGCATCGAGGTCGATTGCATGCGCCGGCATGATGGCTACGCTCCCCTTGGCATGGATTTTCCGCGTGCGGCCGGGCGCCGCGGACCCGCAGTGGCGGAGGGCGGGCCGCTGAGCACCGCACGCGCCCTGCTCCCGCCACCGGTACACGTGTTCGTGCGCGACTGGCTGTCGGCCAACAACGTGCTGCTGAAGGGCCGGGCCGGCCATGTGCTGGTCGACTCGGGTTACAGCCGTCATGCCCCGCTCACCCTCGAGCTCCTGGCCGCGGGGATGGCCGGGGCGCCGCTGACGCTACTCGCCAACACCCACTGCCATTCCGACCACATGGGCGGCAATGCCGCCATCGCCGCGCGCCACGGCTGCCCGATCGCGGTCCCTGCCGGCGAGGCACCGCTCATCGCGGCATGGGACACCCAGGCATTGCTGCTCGATTACGCGGGTCAGCGCGCCGATCGCTTTACGGTCCAGGAAGTGCTCTGCGCCGGGGAGACGCGTACCTGGGGAGATCTCGACTGGCAGCTCCTCGCGGCGCCCGGCCACGACATGCGGGCGCTGGTGTTCTACAACGCGGCGCACGGCATCCTGATATCGGGAGACGCGTTGTGGGCCAACGGCTTCGGGTTCGTGATGCCCGTGGAGATCGAGCCCGCGGCGCTGCCGGCGACGCGCGCGACGCTCGATCTCATCGCCTCCCTCGACGTCAAGGTGGTGATCCCGGGGCACGGCGAGCCGTTCCGCGACGTCGGCACGGCGCTCGACCGCGCCTATCGACGGCTCGAGGCCTACGAAGCCGACCCCGCCCGTCTCCCCCACCATGCGCTGAAGGTGATCCTTGCCTTCCTGCTGCTCGACCGGCAGCGCCTGGCCGTCGATGCGCTGCCGGCGCTGGTCGAATCCGTCGGCATATTCCGCGACTTCAACGCACGATTTCTGCGGATGGCGCCGGCGGACCTCGGGACCTCCCTGGCTCACGACCTGGTGCGCGCCGGCGCGGCGGCCTTCGAGGACGGCTGGATCGTTCCCGCCGGCCCCGCCCGACGCGCGATACGGGAATAGGCGCCGCGTGCCGACTGTTCGACTCTCGGCTGT
>JBDTWB010000170.1:0-9043 GCA_040006895.1 Casimicrobiaceae bacterium
AGCGCACGCATTGTGCCACGGCCGGCGTGGCGGGCTCCGGGTCCGGCGGGACGTCAGGTGGGACGTCAGGCGGGACGTCAGGTGGTGAGCGACGGCCGCCGGGAGGAGATGACGCCGGTGTTCACGCCGGCGAAGTTGAGGCCGCCGAGGATGCGGGCATGCTCGATCTTGACGCAGCGGTCCTGTACGACCTCGAGGCCCGCGTCGCTGGCGAGCGCGGCGGCCGTGTCGTTGCGGATGCCGAGTTGCATCCAGAAGATCCTCGCGCCGACGGCGACGGCCGCGCGGGCGAGTCCCGGCATCTCCTCGGCGTGACGAAAGCAGTCGACGAGGTCGACGGGGAACGGAATGTCGGCGAGGCTAGCGTAGCAGCGCTCGCCCAGGACCTCGTCGTAGGTGGGATTGACCGGCACGACGCGATAGCCGTGATCCTGCATGTACTTCGCGGCGAAGTAACTCGGTCTATACCAGTTGGCCGAGAGTCCCACCACGGCGAGGACCCGGGCGGTGGTGAGAATCCGGCGAATACCCGCGATGTCGTCGACAATGGCCATCGGCACTCCGCGCCCGCGGTGAGGGGGCGCCGGCCGGCACCCCCGCGGCATGCCCAACCGGCGGATGCCTCCGGCGTCCCGCGCGGGCATCCGCGAGCGCCTGCCCTGCAGCTTAGCAAATGCTGCCGAGCCGCTGCTCAGTAGCCGCGCCAGTTGGGCGCTTCCCGGTAGGGATAGGAGTTGCTGATGCGCCGTCCCGATGAAATTCGATTGCGCAGCTCGGCCGGAAGCGTGGGGTAGTCTCCCGGACCGAACGTCCGGCATTCGCCTTCGAAGTTCGCATCGCTGCAGAACATCCAGTAGCCGCTGTCGATGCGCAGGGAAGAGGCGCGATCGTTGAAGTTGTACTGGGCGAGATCGCGCACGATCGGACGGTCGATCACCAGCGCGCGACCCTGGAGGTTGCGTTGTCCGAAGAGCTCCGCGCGAGCACCGTCGGGGCGGCCCACCGGACCGCCGATGGGACCTGGCGCGGGTACGGGGCCCGGGCCGCCCGTCACCGGCGGCAACAGCTTGGCGGAACTGAGACGCCCGGAGACGGCACCCAGGTCCGGGTAGCGCCCCGGCTCGAGACTGACGCACGAACCACGATAGTCGGCGTTTTCGCAGAGTTGCCACGTCCCGCTTTCGACGATGGCGGAATGCGCCCGGTCATTGAGGTCGATCTGGTCGAAGTTGCGCACGTCGTTCTCGAGCGACACGCCGCGGCCGTCGAACTTGGGAAAGTCGAACAGCGTAATGCGGCCAAGCGGCGGGGGCACGACCCCGCCATTGACCGCGCGGACCGAGGACACGCGATCGTTCAATCCGACTGCGGCGAGCGATGGATAGTCACCCGGCGTGAGGGTCACGCAGCGACCGCGAAAATTGGCGTCCGAGCAGAGCTGCCACGTACCGCCCCGCACCGTCGCCGACGAGGCGCGGTCGTTGTAGCCGAAGTTGCCGAAGTCGACGACCGGCTGATCGACGGCGAAGGACTGGCCGCGAAAATTGTCGTCGTCGTAAAACACGACCTGGGCACCCGCCTGCGAGGCCGCCCCCATTCCTAGCGCCAGCGCCAGCATCCAGCCACGCATCCAGTTCTGCATACCGTTTTCTCCTCGAGACGCGTCGTTGCCTGACGCGAAAAAGCCTGTCCGCAGTGTAGGAGTTGCCGCGGGTGAAGACTGTAAGACCCTGCAACGTTCGGGCGCAGGAAACCGCTGACACTCAAGTTGTGGGCGACATCGTTCGCGCGTCCCCGGATCAGGCTGGCCGGGCGCGGCCGGCAGGCGTGCCGTGGCAGGTCCGGATGTGACAAACGGCGGTTCGCCGTCGCCCTGGAGAGACAGATCTCGCCCGTCGATTTGCGCCGACTGGGCCGCCGAAGTGGATGCGGGTGCCGGTAGGGGTCTGCGGCGCGTTCCTTGCTTACCGCCTTGCATCCTGGCCTTCCTCTCCGTCCGTATCATGCCCCACCCCTCTTTTGCGCCCGCCGTGCCCGTCCGCCGGTCCATGAACGGGCCGGGAGTGTGATGGCGCCGAACCGCCTCGACCGGGCGAGCGTCCAATCGCTGCCTGCCGACCTCGGCGCACGGCTGCCGTTCCCGGCGCTATCCCAGCGCAAGATCGATGCGATCGGCATTCCCTTGGCCTACGTCGATGGGCGCGAGCGCTATCGCTTCGCCAACCGGGCCTTCCTCGAGTGGACCGGCAAGCGCGTCGAGCAGGTGATCGGGCAATCGGTCATCGAGGTCATCGGCCCGGACAACTACGCGCTCTACCACGCCTACCTGCAGGCTGCCCTGCGTGGGGAACGCACCAGCTATGACCGGCAGCTCGTCGGACCGGGCCGTCCGCCTTTCTGGATCCGCGTGGATTACCACCCGGATCGCGGCATCGACGGCGCGGTGCGCGGGCTGATCGCGACCTATTCCGACATCGATCAACTCAAGCGGATCGAGCTCGAATCCGGACAGCGCGAGCATCGGCTGCGCCTGGTCACCGACAATGCCGGGTCGGCGATCTTCTATCTCGACCGGCAGCTGCGGATACGCTTCGCCAACCAGCCGTTTGCCGAGACGATCAACCAGTCGGTCGAGGATATCCTCGGTGCGCCGATCAACGACGTGCTGCTGGTCGATGCGTGGGCGGAGCTGCAACGCCATCTCGAGCGGGTGTTCGCGGGCTCCAAAGTCAACTACGAGCGCCGCGAGCGCACGCCCACCGGGGCGTTGCGCTGGACCCGCGTTTCCCTGCTGCCCGACCGGCACGGCGGTCGCGTGGTCGGCGCGTTCGCGGTGCTTACCGATATCGAGGACGATGTCCAGATCCGCGAAGCGTTGCGCGCCCAGGAAGTGCAGCTGCGGCTATTCGCCGACAACATTCCGGGCCCGATCGCCTACCTCGATCGGGGCCTGACCTACACGTTCTGCAACCAGGCCTTCGCCAACTGGTTCGCCCGGCTGCAATCGGACATCTACGGCAGGACCCCCGCCGAGGTGATGCCGCCCGAGGTCGCGGGGTTCATCCAGCCGATCCTGGAGCGCGCGCAACGCGGCGAACAGGTCGAGTACGAGCGCGTGGCCACCACACCCGACGGCCTGTGGCGCTGGATGCACGGCCGCATCGCCCCCGACTTCGACGCGATCGGCGGTGTGCGGGGTCTGTATTGCACCGAGTACGACATCCATGATCTCAAGCTGACCGAGGAGGCGCTCGAGGCACGCGAGGAGCAGCTGCGGCTGTTCACCGACAACATTCCCGAGCCGGTCGTCTACCTCGACTCGGAGTGTCGCTACCTGTTCGTGAACGAGGCATTCCTGAGTCTCACCGGCGTCGACCGCGAGACCATCATCGGCCGCGGGCTTGGCGAAGACGATGCGTACGGCTCGCTGCTGCTGGCGCCGTACGTCGAACGGGCCATGGCGGGTGAGCACGTCACCTACGAAGGCGCCATCGACGACACCAAGGGCCGCACCCGCTGGATGCGGGCTCGCATCGTCCCCGACCTCAAGTTCGACGGCACGATCAACGGCCTTTACATGGTCGCGCACGACATCACCGACCTGCGCGAGGCACAGGATGCGCTGGCCGCTCGCGAGTCGCAGCTGCGGGCGATCATGGACGGCGTGCCGGCGCCGGTCGCCTACATCGATCTCGACCAGCGCTGTCCGTATGTCAACCGGAGCTTCCTGCAGTACTTCGGACTCGATCCGTCCGCGCTGCCCGAGCTCCGGCTCCGGGACGTGATCGGCCGCGACATCTACCAGAGCGCGCAGGCCATGATCACCCGGGCGCTCGCCGGCGAAGCGACGACCTTCGATCGACTCGTTCCCGGCGCCGGGGACGTGCGGCGCTGGATGACCATCCGCCTGGTTCCCGACGGTGCGCCCGGCGGGGAGGTGCACGGCGCGTTCGTGCTGATGAACGACATCGACGAGCTCAAGCAGGCGCAGGAGGCATTGCGTGCCTCGGAGGCGGAGCTGCGTCTCATCATGGACAACGTGCCGGCCCGGGTCGCCTACGTCGACCGCGACTACCGCCTGCGCTTCGTCAACCGGCACAACGAGGAGTGGCTGGGGAGCGACCGGCAGGAGTTGACCGGCCAGCTGCTGAGCGCGGTCGTGGGCGAGGCGCGCACCGCCGAGCTCCGGCCGCTGTTCGAGCGCGTGCTCCAGGGCGACGTGGTGTCCACGGAGCGCCTGCTGGCTCAGCCCAGCGGTCCGCCGCGCTGGGAGGCGATCCATCTCGCACCGAACAGGGATGCCGAAGGCAAGGTGATCGGCATCTACGCGGTGCACACCGATGTCCACGAGGAGAAGCGCAACGAGGAAGCGCTGCGCCGTGCCAACTGGATGCTCTCGTCGCACATCAACAACACGCCCCTGGCGGTGCTCGAGTGGGACCGCGAGTTCCGCTTGGTGCGCTGGTCGCCGCAAGCCCAGAACATCTTCGGATGGACGGCCGAGGAAGTGCTCGGCATGCCCCTCACCGACAACCTGCTGGTGCATCGCGAGCATCTCGAGGAGCTGGAAAGCGTGGTCACCGACCTCACCAGCGGTGTCGAGCCACGGGCAACGCGCCTCATGCGCAACCACCGCAAGGACGGCGAGACCATCTGGTGCGAGTGGTACCACTCCTGTCTCATGGACGACGGCGGCCGCCTGGCTTCGATCCTGTCGTTCGTGCAGGACGTGTCGTCGCGCATCGAGGCGGAGGAGCGCCTGCAGTACATGGCGACGCGCGACGCGTTGACCGGGCTCCCCAACCGGTTGATGCTGCACGAGCGCCTGGCGCAGGCCATTGCAGGGGCGAAGCGCACCCAGCAACGGGTCGGAGTCCTGTTCATCGACCTCGACCGCTTCAAGAACGTCAACGACACGTTGGGCCACCGTATCGGCGACGAGCTCCTCAAGCGAGTCAGCGAAGCACTCGCCAGCGCGGTTCGGGAGACCGATCTCCTGGCGAGGCTCGGCGGCGACGAATTCATGGTGATCGTCGAGGACTTCGACGAGCCTGCCGTCCTGGGCAAGATCGCGCAGAAGCTGCTCGACCGCATCGCCCAGCCCTTCACGGTGGAGGAGCACGACATCTACGTGACCTCGTCGGTGGGCATCAGCGTCTATCCGGACGACTCGGACGATCCCGAGGAGTTGCTGAAGCACGCCGACGTCGCGATGTACCGGTCGAAGGAGCTCGGCCGCAACACGTACCAGTTCCTCGATGCCGACCTTGCCGCGCACCGGGTGCAGCAGCACACCCTGGAACGGGCGCTGCGCGCCGCGCTGAAGGACGATGGCCTGCAGATCCATTACCAACCGGTGGTGCGCATCACCGACGGCGCGATCATCGGTGCCGAGGCACTGCTGCGCTGGAAGCATGCTGAGTACGGCGATGTCGAGCCACCGGTCTTCATTCCGCTGGCCGAGGAGTCGGGTCTCATCCACGCGCTGGGCGAATGGGTGCTGCGCACCGCCGCCCTGCAGTGCACGCAGTGGCACGAGGCGGGCCTGGACTTCAAGGTCTCGGTCAACATGTCGGCACGGCAGTTCTATCGCGAAGACCTGGCGCAGCGCTTTGCCGGGATCGCCAAGAGCGTCGGCTGCGCGCCCGCGTGGATCGAGCTCGAGGTCACCGAGACCAGCCTGATGCACGATCTCGACGCCATTCGCAAGGTGCTGCACGAGTTGCGCGACGAGGGGTTCAGTGTCGCCATCGACGACTTCGGCACGGGCTATTCATCGCTGACCCATCTGAAGCACTTCCCGATCGATACCCTCAAGATCGACATCTCGTTCATCGCCGACCTCGAGACCGACCCGGGCGACGCGGCCATCACCGAAGCGATCATCGCCCTGGCGCGCGGCCTCGGCTTGCGGGTCTGCGCTGAAGGCGTCGGCACGCAGGCGCAGCTGCAATTCCTGAAGGAGCGCGGTTGCCATTGCTTCCAGGGTTACTGGGTGAGCCGACCGCTGGCAGCCGACGCCTTTGCGGCGTTCGTCGCGGCCCTGGCGGTGCCGACAGAAGCGGCGCCCGTGAACAGCCGCGGCCGCGGGGGTGCGACGCCCGCTACCAAGCCGGCACTGCAGGACCAAACCAGCCGCTGACCGGCCTGCACGCGTCCTGGCGTGCACCGACGACGCGTTGGCCGCGATACGCGCGCCGGGGAGAAGCCGATCGGGCGTGGCATCGCCCGATGGCCCGCCGACGGAAATGATCGAAGCCGCGCACCCCGGAGCGCGCGGCCGCAACCCTTACGCCTGCTTGTAGAACACGTACTTCGCCTGGTAACCGACCTGCTGCTTCGCGCCGAGTGCTGCGCTGTTGCAAGCCGCCGACGGCGCGACACCGCCCTTGGTCTCGAGTCGCTGGATGTAGGTAATGCCGGTCATGGCACCGCTGCCCATCGCCGGCTCGGCTTTCACGAGTTGCAGCGGAATGTTCCCGGCCATCCCGGGTGCCGCCGCGACCTGCTTGCCGGTCACCTTCGAGCCGTCCTCGGCCTCCCACGTCGGCCCGCCGTAATATTTGCCGACGGTCTTCTGTTGCATGTCGGACAGGGTAGCCACGGGGGCGACAAAGGCCCATTCGAACGCACCTGCCTGGTCTTTCTTTTCCCGGCATTCGTAGGTTATTTCGCCCGTGCCCAGGGTTTCCAGCGCGACGACGTGGCCCGCGGGCACGCGCACCGGTTCGGGGAGGGAGGGATTGTCGACGGCGGCCGAGGCCGAGCCGGCAGCGGCCAGCAGTACTACCAGGGAGATGGATGGGAACATGGTGTCCTCACGGAGGTTGGGATACGGGAGCCGCCGGAATGACGTCTCACTACCTACTACCCGCGGGGACGGGGATTGGATGCAACCCGGCGCAAATAAATCAGCGGGTGTTCATCGCGAGGGTGGTGCGCCCGACAAAGAGCACCGGTCCGGTGGGCCGGCCGGTGGGGGATCCGGTGGCTGGTTCCAGCGTGAGCTCGAAAAGCTGGTCGGCCTCGAGGGTCGGCAGCCTGGCCGCGTCGATCTCCGTGGGCTGGTTGGCGGGCACCAGCCCCAGTGAGGTGGGTGCACTGGCGGACTGGGCCTTGGTCCAGAACTGCAGCGCCCGCTCCTGCGGAACCATGGTGGTCCCGAGCGGGATGAGCCGTAGCTTGCCGCCCATCGACGCTTCGACGATCCAGCCCGCGTCGCGCTTGTCCGGGCTCTGCAGCACGGCTACATACCGGGCAGCCGGTGGTCCCAGGAATCCAGGCTCGAGGAGCCTCACAGCGAGCACGACCGCGACCAGGGTAGCCGCCAGGGCACTGAAGCGCCAGAAGTGGAGGGCCGACCACCAGGGCAACTTCCCGGCGGTGCCCGGCGACGGCGTGACCTTGGGCGCGATGCCGGCCGCGATGCGTGGCCAGAGGGTCGCCGAGGGTTCGACCGGCACCAGCCTGTCGGTGACGGGTAGCAGTTTGTCCTGCCAGAAGTAAACATCCCGGCGAAGCCCGGCGTCATGCGCGAGCGCCTGCTCGAACTCCGTGCGCTCCGCGTCGGGGAGGGTGCCGATCACGTATTCCGCGGCGGTCGCGGATCGCTCGGCGGGGTCGGTCGGGATCACGATAGACACTCCCTGAGCGACATGAGTCCGCGCCGGATCCACGACTTCACCGTACCCAGCGGCGCGCCCAGCCGCGCAGCCACCTGCTCGTGCGAGTAGCCGTCGACGAACGCGAGCAACACCGATTGCCGACGCTGCTCTTCCAGGCGTTCGAGACACCGGGCAATGGCGTGTTCTTCGGCGGCCTCGGCTCCCGCGGGCGGTGTGTAGGTTTCCAGCAGCGCCGGGTAGTCCGGATCTTCCTGCTCGGGAGACGATTGCATGCTGCGCAATGCATTCAGCGCGCGGTGGCGCACCACGGTGTAGATCCAGCCGCGGGCGGAGCCGAGGCGCGGATCGTAGGTATCCGCCTTGTTCCAGATCTGCAGGAAGGCGTCGTGCAGGATTTCCTCCGCAAGCTCCCGGCGCCGTACCAGGCGCAGGGCCACCGCCATGAGCCGGCGCCGCTCGCTCTGGTAGATGGCACGCAGCGCGAATTCGTCGCCGGCGGCGCAGCGCCGCAGCGCCGCCTCGACATCGAGGGGCAGATCGTCGCGTTCGCTCATGCTCCGGCATCCCTGCGCGGCGCCCGACCGATGGCGACCGCCCCCGCACTCACGGCTGCCCTTTCAGCCACGCCGCGATAGGTCGTGCCGCCCGCAACCAGTGCCTGTCGAGCATCATCATGTGCGCCAGACCCTTGACGATGATCGCCTCGACGCCGTGGTGCCGCGCAGTCGCGTGGACGTCTTCGGGCGTGCTGATGCGGTCTCCCTCGGCGCCTAGCACCAGCAGCGGCGGACTCGTCCGCTGCGGCAGCTGCCAGTGCAGACGCAGCGACAGGTCGAAGAGTGCCCGGGGCGACTCCTCGCCGATGTGGCGCGCGGCCTCTGCCCGGATTGCCGGTCGGACCGTCTCGCTGAAATAATAGGGCTCGAGCGCCCGCAACACGGCGACCGGGAGTCGCCCGGGGTCGAGGTGGTTGAGCTGCACGAGGTAGTCGGGTCGCGCGGCCGCGAGCCGGGCCGCTACCACCATCAGGCCGGCGGGCGGTACCGGCGCAAGCAGGGCAGCGGCGCGCACCGGGCGGGTGGCGATCAGGCGCTCGACCACGGCGGCCCCCATGGAATGACCGATCAGCACCGGCGGCGCCGGCAGCAAGGCGGCGACCCGCTCGACATCCGCCGCGTAATCGTCGAGCCCGGCGATGAAGAGGCTGTCGCGCCCGCCCGAGCTGCCGTGACCACGCAGGCTGAGCGCGTGGCACGCATAACCCTGGCCCGCGAACCACGGCAGGAAATAAGGCTCCCAGTACCAACCGTCGCAAAATCCGCCGTGCACGAACAGCAGCGGAGGTCGATGGGCCGATCCGTGCTCGGGAATGCGCGAGCGGACCTCGAGGTGAGCTTCGGCGGGGAGCATCAGCCCGG
>JBDTWB010000171.1:0-9007 GCA_040006895.1 Casimicrobiaceae bacterium
ACGAGGATTCGTTCTTGATTTCAGCCTCGTTCACGCCGAGCTGCTCGGCGACGATCTTCTTGACCCGTTGTTCGATGTTTTCCATGCGTCTCCTCCCAATGCAGGGTCCGGTGTAAGTGCGAAACCGTGCGATTTTACCAGAATGGCGTCGCCCGAGCCCGACAGATCGGGCGCGGGAATGCGGCACCCCTAAGCCATGTACATGCCGCCATTGACGTGCAGCGTGGCGCCGCTGATGTAACCCGCTTCACGCGAGGCCAGGAACAGCACCGCATGGGCGATATCCTCGGGCGCACCCAGGCGTCCGAGGGGAATGCGTTCCAGGAGGCGCTCGCGCTGGGGCTCCGGAAGGGATTTGGTCATATCGGTGTCGATGAAACCCGGGGCGATGCAGTTGACGGTGATGTTGCGGCTACCGACCTCCTGCGCGAGCGACTTGGTAAAGCCTATCAGCGCCGCCTTCGATGCCGCGTAGTTGACCTGTCCGGGATTGCCACTGCTGCCGACCACCGAACCGATCTGGATGATCCGTCCGTGCCGGGCCTTCATCATGCCGCGCAGAACCGCCTTGGACAAGCGATAGCAGGCCTTGAGATTGGTGGCGAATACGGCATCCCACTCTTCGTCCTTCATGCGCAGGAGCAGGTTGTCGCGGGTGATGCCGGCATTGTTGACCAGGATGCCCACCGCGCCGTGGGCCGCCTCGATCTCGCGCAGTGCCCGCTCCACGGCGTCGGCATCGGTGACGTCCAGCGCGACACCCGCGCCGCGGTCGCCGAGCGCGGCACCGATGGTCGCCGCGCCTGCCTCGGTCGTGGCGGTGCCGACGACCTTGGCGCCTGCCTGAGCGAGGACCTCGGCAATCGCCCGGCCGATTCCGCGGGTGGCGCCCGTCACCAGCGCGACCTGACCGTCGAGCGAGCCGCCCTTCACGATTCCGCCCCAGCACTGCCGGTCGCGAGCGCCCGCGCCGCCTCGAGCGAGGCCGCATCGAAGACCGCCACCCCGGTCAGCTCGGGCGCGATGCGTTTGGTGAGGCCGGCCAGCACCCTGCCCGGGCCACACTCGATCACATGGGTAATGCCCTGCGCCGCCATGGCGCGCACCGTCTCCACCCACCGGACGGGGCTCGCTGCCTGGGCGGCGAGCGCGCCACGAATGGCGTCCTGGCGCTCGTGACTCTGCACGTCGACGTTGTGGAGCACCGGAATGCGCGGCGTCGCAAAGGAGATTTCCTCGAGACGCTGGGCGAGACGCGCCGCAGCCGGCTTCAGCAACGAACTGTGAAACGGCGCCGAGACCGGCAAAAGCACTGCGCGCTTGGCGCCAAGGGCCTTCGCCGCCGCGACGGCACGCTCCACGGCGGCGCGATGCCCGGCGATCACCAGCTGTCCCGGGGCGTTGAAGTTGACGGGCTCCACCACCTCGGCCGGCGCGGCGGCAGCCGCTTCCGTGCATGCCGCCGCCACGCCGGCGTCGTCGAGTCCGAGGATGGCGGCCATCGCCCCGACGCCCGCGGGCACGGCGTCCTGCATCGCCTGGGCGCGAAACCGCACCAGCGGCAATGCGTCGCGGAAATCAAGGGCACCGGACGCGACCAGCGCGGTGTATTCGCCAAGACTGTGACCCGCGAGCACCGCCGGCGGCGATCCTCCCGCCTCGTTCCACGCCCGCCATGCGGCGACCCCTGCCGCCAACATCACGGGCTGGGTGTTGACCGTGCTGTTGAGGTCCTGCTCGGGACCCGCGCTCACCAGTTCCCACAGATCCTGGCCGAGAACCTCGGAGGCCTCTTCGAAGGTGGCGCGCACGACCGGCATGGCATCGAATCCAGCGAGCATGCCGACGGTTTGCGAGCCCTGGCCGGGGAAAACGAATGCGAGTTTCATGGGTTGCCTACCACTGGACGAGGACGGAACCCCAGGTGAAGCCGCCGCCGACGCCAAGCATGAGCACGCGGTCGTTTTGCTTGATGCGACCGTCGCGCACCGCCACGTCGAGCGCAAGGGGAATGGAGGCGGCCGAGGTATTGGCATGCCGATCGACGGTGGTGACGACCCTGGCCATCGGCAAGCCGAGCTTCTTCGCGGTCGCCTCGATAATGCGCTGGTTGGCCTGGTGCGGGACCATCCAGTCGACCGCCTCCGTGCCGAGGCCGTTCGCCTCGAGAGCCTCGTGAGCGACCTCGGCGAGCACCCGCACCGCAAACTTGAACACGGCCTGGCCGTCCATTTGCAACAGCGGCCGGCCATCGACTTCCCCGTGGGCGACGCTACCCGGCACGCACAACATGGCACGATGCGAGCCGTCGGCGTGCAGGTGCGAGGACAGAATCCCCGGCGCGGTGTCCGGCACGATCACCACCGCGCCGGCGCCGTCGCCGAACAGCACGCAGGTGCCGCGGTCCTTCCAGTCTAGGATGCGCGAGTAGATTTCCGCACCGATGACGAGCGCGTTCCGCGCCGAACCTGCGGCGACCATCCGGTCGGCGATCGACAGGGCATACACGAACCCGCTGCACACCGCCTGCACGTCGAACGCAGGGCCGCCATGACAACCGAGCTTGTCCTGCACGATGCACGCCGTCGACGGGAACACCATGTCGGGCGTCGTCGTGGCCACGATCAGCAGATCCACGTCCGCAGGGACGATGTCCGCCGCGGCGAGCGCGGCGCGTCCCGCCTGTACGGCGAGATCGCTGGTGCGCTCGTCGGGCGCGGCGATGTGGCGCTCGCGAATCCCGGTGCGACTGTGGATCCAGGCATCGGTCGTCTCCACGCGCGCCTCGAGGTCGCGATTGGTCACCAGGTCCGCCGGCAAGTAGCCGCCGGTCCCCGCGATGCGGCTGAAAAGACGCTTTTTAGGCATTCGTCGCAGGGATCGGGTTGTGGGTCGTCGCCCCGGGGCGGGCGGGAGCTTGATGCGCCGGCATCGCTGCCATGCGCTGGGCAATGCGCTCGAGCACGTTGTGAGCGGCTTCCGCGTAGGCCTTGTCGAGGGCATGCCGGAACGCCAGGGCGTCGGCGCCGCCGTGGCTCTTGACGACCACGCCCTTCAGGCCGATCAGGGTCGCGCCGTTGTAGCGCCGGGGATCGATGCGTCGCTTGAAGGACCGGAGCACGGGATAGGCAAGCAGTGCCGCGGCCTTGGTCAGGGGATTGCGGGTGAACTCGGTCTTCAGGAACTCGTAGAGCATGCTCGCCAGCCCCTCGGAGGTCTTGAGCGCGACATTGCCGACGAAGCCATCGCAAACGACTACGTCGGTGGTGCCGCGGTAGATATCGTCGCCCTCGATGTTGCCGTAGAAGTTGAGACCCGAGACCTTGAGGAGCTCGGCAGCTTCCTTCACCACCTCGTTGCCCTTGATGTCCTCTTCACCGATGTTGAGGAGGCCGACCGTGGGTCGATCGATGCCATCGACGGCGGCCACGAGGGCACTGCCCATCACCCCGAACTGCACCAGCTGCTCGGCGGTGCAGTTCACGTTGGCACCGAGGTCGAGCACCGTGGCAACGCCCTTGCGGGTTGGCAGCTGCGACGCGATCGCCGGACGGTCGATGCCGGGGAGCGTCTTGAGCACGAATCGGGAGATGGCCATCAAGGCGCCGGTATTGCCCGCCGAAACGCAGGCCTGGGCCTTGGCCTGCTTCACCAGGTTGACGGCCACCCGCATCGAGGAGTCCTTCTTGTTGCGCAGTGCGAGGGCCGGCGATTCCGACATCTCCACCACCTGGCTCGTGAAGTGCAGTGTGAGTCGATCGCGGGCGGGCGAGCGGATCCGGGCCACCGCGGCGGTCAACGGTGCCTCGAGACCGACCGCAATGACGGTCGCGTCGGGCGTCGCCTCCA
This sequence comes from Casimicrobiaceae bacterium, assembly GCA_040006895.1. GTDB lineage: Bacteria > Pseudomonadota > Gammaproteobacteria > Burkholderiales > Casimicrobiaceae > CAIWHR01. The sequence continues at coordinate 3,850 of JBDTWB010000171.1, forward strand.
GGAAGGCGAGCGACGCCGGGAGGGTCACGGAGGGTCCGTGATCGCCACCCATGGCATCGACTGCAATGGTGACCGGCATGCGTGATGCGGGTAGGTGGGCTGTGCCTGGATACTCGCGACGCCCAACCGGGCGCAGCACGTCAGTGCGGAGAGGCGCAGCCAGCCGCTGCGCCGGCGATCACTCGTCGCTCTTGGTCGCGATGACCTTCTTGCCGCGATAGAATCCGGTCGGACTGATGTGATGGCGAAGGTGCACCTCGCCGCTCACCGGCTCGACGGCCAGCGCCGGAGTCTTGAGATGGTCGTGGGCGCGATGCATGCCCCGCTTCGACGGCGACTTCTTGTTCTGCTGGACTGCCATGATGCTCTCCTGCTTCCGATGATTGTCTCGCGGCCGTCGCAACGTGCACCGGCCACCACGATTCTCGCGCCGCCCTACTAGCCGTCGCCCTTGCTGCGGTCTTTCCTCAGTCTTGCCAGCGCGTCGAACGGTGACGCGGCCGGCGCATCCGCGGCAGGCTCCTCCCCGGTTGCACAATCCGGGCGCTCGCACCGCGGCACGTACGGCATCGCCAACACCAGCTCTTCCTCGACAACCTCGAGCGGATCGAGAGGTGCCGCTGCGAGCATGACTTCACGCTCGTCGTTCTCGTCGAGATACGCGAGCTCCTTCTCGTCGCGCGCCAGTAACACGGTGCTGCGCTGGTGCACCGGCAAGAAGAACGGCCGCATGCACCTCTGACACTCCAGTGGCACCTCGCCGTCAAGCGCAACATGCAGCACGTGGCGGCCCATCGGGTCGGTTTCGCCTTCGATCCGCCAGCCGATCTCGGCATCCGGCACGGTGCCGCCGTCGTCGCCGAGCACATCCTGGAGGCGATCGAGATCGAGCGGATCGACGCGGCCCTCGAGGTGGCCCTGCCTTGCCACCAGGCCAAAGGCATCGAAGCGGCGGGGCGGCCGGCCCCGGTTATCTGCATCGTTCATTGCGCGGCTCCGCGACCGGGCGCCCCGGTCGGCCTGGCAGGCATGGATCCGGGGCGGCGCTGCAACTCGACTCATTGCCGCGACACCCGGAACCGGCGCGGCGGTGCTGCAATCGCGCGGCCAGCGTCGCAATTCGCAGCGATTCCAATGGGCGCGGGCAACCGGTACGCGCTACGCCGCACGCCTTACGCAGCGGACCACCCGGCGTACTCACGCGCCTGCGCCTAATGACTATCAAACGCCCCCATGCACGAGCCGCCGAGGAAACGTTGGATAATAGCTTGAAATCCCGTTGAAGTCAAAAAGCCACGTAAAAACAATGCCAAAATCCGTCCTCCCGATAGCCAGGAGACTGGTTCTCGCGTCCACCTCGCGGTATCGCCGCGAGCTGCTCGAGCGCCTGGGGCTCCCTTTCGAGGTCGCGCGTCCCGACGCCGACGAATCGCCCCTCCCCGGCGAGCGGCCCGCGGCGACCGCACTCCGCCTCGCCCAGGCGAAGGCCCGCAGCGTTGCCGGCACGTACACCGACGCCCTCATCGTCGGCTCGGATCAGGTGGCCGATTGCGACGGCATTTTGGTGGGCAAGCCGGGTACCGAGGGGGGGGCACGGGCCATGCTACGACGCCTGGCAGGCAAGACCGTCGTCTTCCACACAGGAGTCGCTCTGCTCGACGCCACCACCGGCATCTGCGAGGCCGGATGCGTCGACGTGCGCAGTACTTTTCGCGCCCTCGATCCAGGTGAGATCGACGCCTACGTGCGACGCGAACGTGCCTTCGACTGTGCGGGCGCGGTGAAAGTCGAGGCGCTCGGGATCGCGCTTTTCACCGCGGTGGAGAGTGACGATCCGACGGCGTTGATCGGCCTGCCGCTGATCCGGCTGACCGACATGTTGCGCGCGGCGGGTGTGCGCGTGTTGCGATGACGCTCGCCGGCGGCACCCTCTACCTTGTTCCGAATCTGCTCGGGCTGGTTCCTCCCGAATCCGTGCTGCCGGCGCGCACCATCGCGTGCGCCCGCGGGTTGCGTCGGTTCGTCGTGGAGAACGCCAAGCCCGCCCGCCAGTTCCTGAAGACCCTCGCCCTCGACGTTCCGATCGCGTCACTCGCGATCGACGCGTTGCCGCAAGCGCCCACCGCGATGGACTGCCAGGCGCTGCTCGCCCCCGCGCGTGAAGGCGAGGACATCGGCGTACTGTCCGACGCCGGTTGCCCGGGGATCGCCGATCCCGGTGCCGCCCTCGTGGCCCATGCGCACCGCGACGGCGTGCGCGTGGTGCCGCTCGTCGGTCCGTCGGCCATTCTGCTCGGGCTTATGGCCTCGGGCCTCAACGGCCAGCGGTTCACCTTCCACGGCTATCTGCCCGTCGACAGCGCAGCGCGGGCGCAGGCATTGCGCGGCATCGACGAGGACATCGTTCGCACCGGGGGAACCCACCTCTTCATCGAGACGCCTTATCGCAACCAGGCGATGGTCGACGCGGTCCTGGCGAGTTGTCGGCCGGCGACGCACCTCTGCATCGCTGCGGATCTCACGCTGCCAAGCGAGTGGATCGCGAGCCGGCGCGTCGAGGCGTGGCGTCACCATCGGCCGACCGACCTTGCGAAGCGCCCGGCGCTATTCCTGCTCGGACGCGCTGCCGAGTGAAACCCCACGGCGCGACGCACCACTGGCGACTGGCCGGACCCGGTGCTGCCGGGCTGCCGGCCACTGATTACTGCTCTTCTTCCGCGGGCCAGTTCTTGATGTAGCTCTTGAGCATGCGGTTTTCGAAGCTCTGCTCCTCGTATACCGACTTGGCGACGTCGTGGAAGGAGACCACGCCGAGCAGCATCGGACCTTCGCAGACCGGCACGTAGCGGGCATGCCGCTCGAGCATCAGCCGGCGCAGCTCCATCACGTCGATGTGCGGCGACGCGACCAGCGGGTCCCGCTCGTAGATCGCATCGATGGCCAAGCCGTCCACCGTGCCCTTGCGCTCCGCGAGCGCCTGGAGCACTTCGCGAAACGTCAGGATGCCGGCCATGCGACCGTGGTCCATCACCACCAGGGAGCCGATGTCGTGCGCCGCCATCACCTCCACGGCACGCAGCACCGAATCCTGTGGTGGGGCCGTGAAGAGCGCATCGCCTTTGATGCGCAGAATCTCGCTCACCAGCATCGCCCTCTCCTTCTACCGCCGACTCGGTGCGATCGAGCGTACTCCCGCTGACGGGCCGCTGGCAACCGCGACGGACCGGGGGTGGATCCTCCCGTCGGCAGGCCCGCTGCAGACGCGGGCCCGGCAGTCCGCTGAGCTCAGCTCACGGCTCGTCCTTCTCGCGCACGAACTCGATGAAGTTGTAGATCATCGCGGCGACCCCGATCAGCATTACCACCACCATCGCCGGATCCTTGAGCTTGATCGCGGGGACGGCGAGGAATGCCACCGCCATGCCCACCCCGATGAGGCCCATCGCCACCTTGACCCAGGTATGTCCCATCATGCCTCCCGTTCAACCTGCAGCATCGTCGAGATTGCGGCTCCACCCGTCCAGCCAGCGTGCCGTTCGCAGCAAACGTGCGTCGTCCCCGCGCCGGCCGACCAGCTGCACGCCCATCGGCAGGCCATTCCCGGCCTCCAACAGAGGCAGCGTCACCGCGGGCATGCCGGCGAACGTCCACAGCGTGCAGAACGCCGGGCTCCCCGTCGACTCGAGCCCATGGGGTGCGGGCCCCGCGGTCGCAGCGGTGAGGATCGCGTCGCACCGGTCGAAGATCTCGTCGAACGCGGTAGCCACGGCGCGAATGCGGTCGACCGCGTCGTTGTAGGCGACCGCGGTCACCTGGCGGCCGCGCTCGATCTGCTCGCGCAGGGTCGCGGAAAGCCGGTCGCGGCCGCGCGCGTACTCCTCGTGGAAGCTGCGGGCGAGGTCGGCTTCCATCACGATCCGGTGCCACTCCCATGCGTCGGCTAAAATGGCGGGGACCGCGAACGGCTTGACCTGCTCCCCCAGCGCCGCCGCGACCTCCTCGAAAGCGAGTCGCGTTTCCTCCTCGGCATCGCTCCAGTTCGGCGTCTTGGTAAACGCGAACGTAGGCGGCAGCGGAGGCTCGCTCATGGCAATCTCGTGCAATCGCGGCGGGGCGAAGGGTCGCGTGTCGAGGTCACGCTCGTCATAACCCATGAGGGGGTCGGCGATGATCGCCAGATCCTCCACGGACCTTGCCATGAATCCCACTTGGTCGAGCGGTCGCGATTGCTTCAGGATACCCGCCCGCGGCACCAGGCCGAACGTCGGCTTGTAGCCGTAGACTCCGCAGTAGGCCGCGGGTCGGATCACGCTACCGTTGGTCTGGGTGCCCACCGCCACCGGCACCATGTGCGCCGCGACCGCGGCAGCGGAGCCACTCGACGAGCCACCCGGGGTGTGCTCGGGGCGATGCGGGTTGCGCGTCTTGCCCGGCGAATAGGTCGCAAGCTCGGTGGTGACGGTCTTGCCGAGAATGATCGCTCCGGCGGCGCGCAGGCGCTCGACCACTGCGGCGTCGTCGTACGGGCGGCGACCGGCATGGAGCACGGTGCCATCCTCGGTGGGCATGTCGGCGGTATCGATAATGTCCTTTACCCCGACCGGCAGACCGTGCAGCGGGCCGAGCGCGTGCCCTTCGCGACGCACCCGATCGACGTTGCGCGCCTGCTCGAGCGCGCGCGTCTCGTCCAGGTAGGCCCATGCCTGCACGCGCTCCTCGTCGGCGCCGATACGGGCGAGGCAGCCCTGCACCAGTTCCTCGGCGCTCATCCGGCCATCGCGGATGGCGGCGAGCGCCTCCGCGGCCGTCATTGTGGTGACATCGACGAAGTCGTTCATCTGCATCGCCCGCTTCTAGTTGCCATAGAAGAGGTCGGGCAGCCAGGTGTGCAGGCTGGGGAAGACGTAGACCAGGAACATCGTGACGAACACCATCCCCAGGAACGGGAAGCAGCCCCTGAAGATCGTCCACAACAGCACGTACGGTGGCGCGATCCCCTTCAGGTAGTACGCCGACATCGCCATCGGCGGCGTCAGGAACGACGTCTGGAGGTTGAGTGCGACCAGGATGCCGAAGAACATCGGGTCGATCCCGAAGTGCGGCAGGAGCGGCAGGAAGATCGGCACGAAGATGATGATGATCTCGCTCCACTCGAGCG